>NTKT01000013.1 GCA_002457055.1 Rhodobacteraceae bacterium MED-G08 | reverse complement strand
ATCGTGACACGACACCAACGGACCCTTCGCGGTGAATATGACCTGGCATTATACCAATTTTACATGAGCCCGGGGTAATTACACCGGGACAGTTTGGTCCGATTAAAGTTGATTTTGAGGTTTCCAGTGCCCGCTTAACTTTAACCATGTCTAAGACTGGTATTCCCTCAGTAATTGCAACTATAAGTTCGATTTCAGCGTCTATTGCTTCCAGGATCGAGTCGGCGGCGAATGGTGGTGGCACGTATATCACGCTTGCATTTGCCCCAGTAGCACTTTTTGCTTCATGAACTGAGTTAAAAACAGGCAACCCAATATGTTTTAAACCACCTTTGCCAGGAGTGACCCCTCCGACCATATTTGTACCGTATTCGATGGCCTGTTCACTATGAAATGTACCTTGTGACCCTGTAAACCCTTGGCAAATTACCCTGGTGTTTTCATTAACTAGAATTGCCATCGTTTTACCCTTTTACCGCTTTAACTATTTTCTCGGCGCCGTCTTTTAAATTATTAGCTGCAATTACATCTAAGCCTGATGAGTTTATGATTTTATTTCCTGCCTCTACATTTGTTCCTTCTAATCTGACAACTAGTGGCACCTTTAAGCCTACTTCTTTGACCGCGGCTACAACGCCCTCGGCAATCACGTCGCATCTCATGATCCCCCCAAAAATATTTACTAAAATACCTTTAACGTTTGGATCTGATGTTATTATTTTGAACGCTTCAGTGACTTTCTCTTTTGTTGCACCACCACCCACGTCCAAGAAATTTGCTGGCTCGGCCCCATACAACTTAATAATGTCCATGGTGGCCATCGCTAACCCGGCGCCGTTGACCATGCAGCCAATCTCACCATCCAAAGCAATGTAATTCAAATCATATTTTGAAGCTTCTAATTCCTTTGGATCTTCTTCCGTAGTGTCGCGCAGCTCTGCTATATCTGCATGTCTATATGTTGCATTTCCATCAAAGCCCATTTTTGCATCCAAACATTTTAGATCTCCAGAGCCAGATACAATTAATGGATTGATTTCTAACATCTCCATATCTTTATCAACAAAGAGGTTATAAAGGGTGCTCATTAACGAGACACACTGCTTTAATTGTTTACCTTCCAGCCCCAACATGAAAGCTATCCTCCGGCCATGATATGGTTGAAATGATGTGGTCGGATCTATTGAGAATGATAAGATTTTTTCTGGAGAAGTTGCGGCAACGGCTTCAATATCCATTCCACCCTCGGTAGAGCATACAAATGAAATTCTGCTTGATTGACGATCTACCAAAATAGCTAGATATAATTCTCTGGTGATGTCAGAGCCATCCTCAATATATACTCGATTTACTTGTTTGCCGATCGGACCGGTCTGGTGGGTAACCAAGGTGCGGCCAAGCATTTTCTTTGCTTCGGAGGCAGCTTCTTCCACTGATTTGGTAATTCGTACCCCGCCTTTAGTTCCGGCATCTGTTTCTAAAAAAGAACCTTTGCCGCGCCCTCCCGCGTGGATCTGAGCCTTTACCACCCAAAGTGGACCATCTAGTTCACCTGCTGCAGTTTTAGCATCCTCTGACTTAAGGACAATTCTTCCATCCGAAACGGGTGCGCCATAGCTTCTAAGTAGAGCTTTTGCCTGGTATTCGTGAATATTCATATTTATTTTCCTGATTTACCTTGATCGTCAAAAGGCCATTAAGACACTGAAGTTTCTACTAAATTTTTGAAAATTTTATGAAATAAATAATAATTCATAGATATGTGATCACAATCATAATTTTGTGATCACATAGTTGATCAATAAGGTTTATCAATATTGGTTAAATGCCTATATCCCCGTATTTAAGCGGGGCAATTTTGACTCAGGGATCAACATAAGTGATCCTATTTAATTGAGCGAATTATCTATTGCTTTACATGCTGAAACTAAACTTTTTACTGATTCGACAGAACTATTGAACATGTCGAGTTCGTCTTTAGTGAGCTTGATGTCTACGATACGCTCGATACCCTCGCGTCCAATAATAGTTGGAACGCCCACATACATGTTGGAAACCCCTAGTTCGCCCTTGCAGTAAGCCGCGCAGGGTAGTAACCGTTTTTGATCTTTCAGATATGCCTCAGCCATTTCAATTGCTGAGGTAGCGGGAGCGTAGTAAGCAGAGCCGGTCTTAAGTAGTCCAACTATTTCGGCGCCGCCGTCTCGTGTTCTTTGAATAATGTTATCTATTCGCTCCTGGGTAGTCCAACCCATTTCAACAAGGTCTGGCAATGGAATACCGGCAATCGTTGAATACCGCGGTAATGGCACCATTGTATCGCCATGTCCACCCAGAACAAAAGCTGTCACATCCCGCATGGACACGTTGAATTCAACGGACAAAAAGTGACGAAATCGAGCGCTGTCCAATACCCCTGCCATCCCGCATACCTTATTTTCAGGTAATCCAGAAAATTCTCTCAATGCCCAGACCATTGCATCCAAAGGGTTGGTTATGCAGATCACAAACGCATTGGGTGCGTGAGAGCTAATTCCTTCACCGACTGATTTCATAACTTTTAGGTTTATACCAAGCAGATCATCTCGGCTCATACCCGGTTTCCTTGCAACTCCAGCTGTCACAATGCATACATCGGCGCCTGCTATATCTTCATATGATTGTGTTCCCTTTAAAGCCACGTCAAAGCCCTCGGATGGTCCGGCTTCTGCAATATCCAGAGCTTTGCCATTTGGGATACCTTCTGCGATATCAAACAAAATAACATCGCCTAGTTCTTTGATTGCTGCAAGATGTGCTAAAGTTCCACCAATTTGTCCCGCACCAATAAGAGCGATTTTAGATCTAGCCATAGAAAACTCCGGTACTGCTAATAAGAAAATCCACTGAAGCTCTAGACTTTTTAACCTACTTTCGCAAGGTATCTGTCAGAGTTAGACATCTTTTTAATATAATTTTTTTTAATTACAGCTTTACAAACTTATTTGTGACTTCTAACGATTTTTTATTGTAAATTTAAATGCAGCCGAACATTTTAGTTTCTTCCGGTATTTTGTAAATTTTACCATTACTCGACATTGAATTTGTCTACGTTTAATACCGAATTAAATGGATCTAATTTTAAGCAAAAGAGAGAACTTATGACACTTTTAATATTTGGAAATATTCTTTGGATAATTGCACATACATTCAAGCGCTTATTGCCGAATTTCAGGAATTCCTTAGGAAATGCTGGCAAGGGTGCCGTTGCTTTCTTGATAATCATATCATTGGTACTCATGATCTTAGGTTATAGATCTGCCGAGTACATCGGCGTTTGGACACCTCCACAATTTTTCCTTCATATTAATAACTTAATGATGGTTGCAGCTGTTTTTGTATTTGCAATCGGTCATACAAAAGGTCGCTTACGAGGTCGTTTGCGCCATCCAATGCTTACATCTGTAAAAATTTGGGCTCTTGCACACCTTTTGGTAAATGGTGATTTGGCATCGATAATTCTATTTGGTTCAATGTTGGCGTGGGCTGCAATGGCTGTAGTTTTAATAAACAAATCTGAAACATGGGAGCGACCAGAACCCGGTGAGGCAAAAAAGGATGCAGTTCTGGTGGTTATAGTATTGTCTGTATATGTTTTAGTTTCGGGTATTCATTGGGCTTTAGGTGTTTGGCCATTCCCGGGAGCTGCGTAGTGGCACAGCTATATAGATTGCTTACAGGCGAAGACAGTTCTGAGTTTTGTCACAAGGTGAGTTTAGCATTGGCAAGAGGTTGGTGTCTTTACGGGGATCCTCAGTATAGTTATGACGGTCAAACCAGTAAGATGCGTTGTGCTCAAGCTGTGATCAAGAATGTTAGTCAGGACTACGATGCAGACATGAAGTTGGGAGAACAATGAAATATAATCTTAGCCTCTGGCCCTAATTAAAAATTTAATCTATGTATTGTTCCCGCAATAAGTCCATAACACAACTTCTGCTTGATAGGTATAAGCCCAACAATGTCGACTTCAAAGAGTAATCAACGCCCACTGTCACCGCATCTATCAGTTTATAAATGGCAGTTGCATGCTATTACTTCAATTCTTACGAGGATTACTGGTAATGCACTGATTGTTGGCGTTATACTATTTGTGAGTTGGTTACTTGCTGCAGCTACTTCTGATGCTAGTTTTCGGGCTGTAAATGCGATAATTTCGAGTTGGTTTGGCAAGCTGATTTTAATTGGATCTCTCTGGGCCCTTTGGTATCACACTTTAGCAGGCATTAGGCATCTTATTTGGGATCACGCGGTATGGCTTGATATTAGAAAATCAAGACTTTTAGGCTGGTCTGTGGTGATTGGCTCCTTTGCTTTGACCTTCGTAACCGTTTTATTTTTGTGAACTCATTGTACATTAATTATATTAAGGTATCAGATAAATGACATTCAAAATGATTAAAACAGGAACCTCGCACTTTAGAGCCATGAAAATTAGCTCTATGATATTAGTACTGCTGATCCCACTTTTTTTATTTACAATAGCACCTATTGTTGGTGAAAAACGTGAAATAATTCTGGCGAAACTTGAACAGCCTATTTATGCGCTTATCGTCGCATTAACTTTTACAGTAGGTCTGCTACATTTTAAAAGTGGAGTTCAGGTTTTGATAGAGGATTATGTGCACGGAAGTATGAGCAAAGTATGGATAAATATTACCATTGCCTTATCTTATCTGTTGATTGGACTAACACTTTTTGCGTTGACTAAAATATTGTTATAGGGACTTTTCATTGAAAGCATATTCTCATGAAATCCACGAGTATGATGTAGTTGTTGTGGGCGCCGGTGGCTCAGGACTTCGTGCAACTTTGGGCATGGCTGAGCAAGGTCTCAAAACAGCTTGCATAACAAAGGTTTTCCCTACTCGTTCGCATACCGTAGCGGCACAAGGTGGCATAGCGGCTTCACTTGGAAACATGGGTCCTGATCATTGGCAGTGGCATATGTATGATACGGTTAAAGGCTCGGATTGGCTTGGTGACACCGATGCTATGGAGTATTTGGCTAGAGAAGCACCTAAGGCTGTATATGAGCTGGAACACTATGGGGTTCCTTTCAGTAGAACTGAAAAGGGTGAGATTTATCAACGTCCGTTTGGCGGTCATACGACAGAATTTGGTGACGGACCGCCAGTTCAAAGAACGTGTGCGGCGGCGGATAGGACCGGTCATGCAATCCTGCATACATTATATGGTCAATCACTGAAGCAGAACGCTGAATTCTATATTGAGTACTTTGCTGTTGATTTGATAATGGCCGAAGATGGGCGCTGCCAAGGTGTTGTTTGCTGGAAGTTGGATGATGGGTCCTTCCATGTGTTTAACTCGAAAATGGTTGTCCTCGCAACCGGTGGCTACGGGAGGGCGTATTTTAGCGCAACATCAGCTCATACATGTACCGGTGATGGTGGTGGCATGATTGCTCGTGCTGGACTTCCGCTTCAAGATATGGAGTTTGTACAATTTCACCCAACCGGCATTTATGGTTCAGGCTGTTTAATTACAGAAGGGGCTCGAGGTGAGGGTGGTTATTTGACGAATTCAGAGGGAGAACGTTTCATGGAGCGGTACGCTCCACATTATAAAGACTTAGCTCCCAGAGATTACGTAAGCCGCTGCATGACTATGGAAATTCGTGAAGGTCGAGGCGCGGGTAAGTCAGGAGATCACATACATCTTAATCTGAGTCATTTACCAGAAGATGCGCTTGCGGAAAGGCTTCCTGGCATTTCTGAGTCTGCAAAAATTTTTGCTGGAGTCGATGTTACCAAAGAGCCAATACCAGTGCTCCCAACGGTTCATTATAACATGGGCGGTATCCCCACAAATTATTGGGGTGAGGTTTTGAGTCCTAAACCAGAAAACCCAAATGAAATTGTGCCAGGCTTAATGGCTGTTGGCGAAGCTGGTTGCGCTTCAGTTCATGGGGCTAATAGATTAGGTTCTAATTCTTTAATTGACCTCGTGGTTTTTGGAAGAGCAGCGGCAATAAAAGCTGGTGAAGTTGTAGATTCAAGTTCATCTAATCCAGAACTAAATAAGCTATCAATTGACCAAGCTTTTGATCGTTTTGACAATCTCCGTTATGCGAAAGGTGAAATTCCGACAGCTGACCTCAGGTTGCAAATGCAAAAAACCATGCAAGAGGATGCGGCTGTTTTTAGAACATCAGAGACGCTCGCGAATGGTGTCAAAAAGATGAATAAAATTGCATCTGATGTAAAAGATTTGTCAGTTACCGACAGAAGTCTAGTCTGGAATAGTGATTTGATGGAAACATTAGAGCTTACAAATCTAATGCCGAACGCATTAAGTACTATTTGGGGTGCTGAAGCCAGGAAAGAAAGTCGAGGTGCACACGCTCATGAAGATTTTGCGAGTCGTGATGATGAAAAATGGCGTGTACATACGATCGCAAGATTTTCTGACAACGCAAATTCAATTGATTTAAGCTATCGGCCTGTAATAAAAGAGCCTCTTTCGTCCGAAGAGCAGGGAGGCATAAGTTTGGAAAAAATAGCACCAAAAGAGCGGACATTTTAGAGGTTATGGCATGGTACAACTAACACTTCCAAAGAATAGTAGAATAAAGAAGGGCAAAACTTGGCCAAAGCCTGAAGGAGCTAACAATTTACGCGTCTTTAACATTTATCGTTGGTCGCCAGATGATACAAAAAACCCTAGCTTAGATACTTACTTCGTAGATATTGATAACTGTGGTCCAATGATTTTGGATGCTTTAATAAAAATTAAAACAGAGATAGACCCGACCCTTACGTTCCGTAGATCTTGTCGTGAAGGGATTTGTGGATCATGTGCTATGAGTATAGATGGTATTAATACTTTGGCATGCATTCATGGAATTGACGACATAAAAGGGGATATAAATATTTACCCTCTACCTCATATGCCTGTGATTAAAGACCTTATTCCTGATCTAACTCATTTTTATGCCCAACATGCCTCGATAATGCCATGGTTAGAGACCAAATCCAACAGGCCGGCAAAGGAGTGGAAACAGTCTATCGAAGATAGGAAGAAATTGGATGGCCTATACGAATGCGTAATGTGTGCATCGTGTTCGACCTCATGTCCATCTTATTGGTGGAATAGTGATAAGTACCTAGGTCCTGCTGCTTTGCTTCACGCTTATCGTTGGATTATTGACAGCAGAGATGAGGCGACCGGCGAACGCCTGGGTGAGCTTGAAGACCCGTTTAAACTATATCGCTGTCATACAATAATGAATTGCACAAATACATGTCCAAAGGGACTTAATCCTGCCAAAGCAATAGCTGAGGTAAAAAAAATGATGGTAGAGAGAAGTTTTTAGCGAAAACTTTTATGACGTTTTATTTGGCTGGAAACGCTGCTGCCAGAGCCACATCGATCATTTGAGCAAATGTCTTTTCTCGTTCATCAGATGGCAGGGCCTCTCCCGTCTGAAGATGATCAGATACAGTTAAGATTGCAAGCGCTTTTCTATTAAAACGCGCAGCTAAAGTATATAGTTCAGCCGCCTCCATCTCTACAGCCATAATACCATGTCTGACCATTTGCTCATTAAGATCTGGTCTTTCGTCATAGAAAGTGTCTGAAGAATAAATATTTCCAACGTGGGTTTTAATGCCTTTACTCTTTGCAAAATTATAAGCTTTATGCAGAAGTTCAAAATCTGCACATGGAGAAAAGCTTACTTCTTTCATTATAGTAGAAGAAGGCGTTGATATGTAACTGGTAGTTTGTGCAATGACTATATCGCGAATATTTATATTTGGCTGCATTCCGCCGCATGAACCAATTCTAATTAAAGTTTTTACATCATAATCCCTTATGAGTTCATTCGCATAAATTGAAAGGGAAGGCATTCCCATACCACTGCCCTGTATAGTAACGCGGTTTCCATTGAAAGATCCTGTGTAGCCAAACATTCCTCGAACCTGGTTTACGAGACGAGGAGACGTCAGAAAGTTTTCTGCCACCCATTTTGCTCGCATTGGATCTCCCGGTAAAAGAACCGTTTCGGCGATTTCATCATTTTTAGCTCCAATGTGAGTAGTCATTATTTACCTTTGGTATTTTACGAATGGGGTTAAAGATGCAATTTGATCGTATAATTTCCGTGCATCATGATTAAATTCTTGCGTCATCCAGTAGACCGACGAAGTTCCATTTTCATCGGCCGCCTCGTAGACAGATTGAATTAAAGCTTTTGCAACACCATGACGCCGCATTTCTTTCAGCGTGAATAAGTCTTGCAAATAGCATACATCTTCCGTCCGCCAGTTGTGAGCATGAAAAATATAATGTATTAGCCCGTGTAGCTTATCTCCACTGTAAGCAACTAAACAGCATTGATTTTTGTTATCTCTATTGATTAGTCGAGAGAAGGTTTCAGAGTATATTTCCAGTGGCAGTTTCGTTTCGTAAAACCTCAAATATTCTCCCCAGATAAACTGCCATTGATCCCTGTCTTGCTCTTCTAGTGGTCTAATATTGAAACTTTTAGTCATCGTTTGGCCTGTTTTTCTGAAGTATTTTATCTATCATACACCAGAATAAACATCCAAGCTTTTTTGAGAAGGTCTCTGCAATGGCAAAGTTATTCAGCTGCTACTCGTTGGGGATCTGCGAGCTCCACTATATCAATCATTATAGAATTTAGCTCAAAGTCTTTTGGAGTGTAAACTTTAGACACGCCCATTGCTTTAAGTGCAGTGGCGTCTTCGTCAGGGATTATTCCTCCAACTACCAATGGAATATGGTTCAAATTCGCTTTTGACAGCCTTTCTAATGTTTCTTTTACTAACGGTATGTGGCTTCCAGATAGAATAGATAGCCCAATAACATGTGGTTGTGTTTCTAGAACTGCATCAACCAGTTGCTCTGGCGTTAAGCGAATTCCCTGATATTCTATTTCCATTCCACAATCTCTGGCACGAAAAGCAATTTGTTCGGCACCGTTTGAATGCCCATCGAGACCAGGCTTTCCCATAAGAAACTTTAATCTTCGTCCTAGTTTGTCAGATACTAAGTCTACAGCCGAACGTATTTCATCCAAGCCATCAGTTTTGTTTGATTTCGATTTTGACAGGCCAGTAGGTCCGCGGTATTCACCATATACTGATCGCATAATCGCAGCCCATTCCCCGGTTGTTACGCCGGCTTTAGCAGCGTTTACCGAAGCAGGCATAATATTATCGCCGTTCTTTGCAGCATCATTAAGCTCAGCTAGTGCTTTTTCTACTACTTCAGCATTTCTTCCGTCGCGCCACTGATTTAGTCTATCAATCTGTTCATTTTCGACTGCTGGATCAACAATCATAATACCCTTGTCACCTGTAGTAAGAGGAGACTCTTCGGTGGATGTATATTTGTTTACACCAACAACAACTGTTTCATTCGTTTCAATTTTGTTGAGCCGGTCTGCATTTGAATCCACGAGCCTTGATTTCATGTATTCGATTGCTTGAACTGCACCTCCCATACTATCAAGGTTTGCCAATTCGTGACGCGCACCATCTTTTAAAATTTTAACTTTTTCTTCAACTGCTGGATTATTATCAAATAGATCCTCGTACTCGAGTAAGTCTGTCTCGTATGCCATAATTTGTTGCATTCGCATTGACCACTGCTGATCCCAGGGACGTGGTAAACCCAATGCCTCATTCCAAGCAGGCAGTTGAACAGCTCTTGCTCTAGCCTTCTTTGACAAGGTTACAGCTAGCATCTCGATTAGAATTCGGTAAACATTGTTTTCAGGCTGTTGCTCTGTCAATCCTAAAGAGTTCACTTGTACGCCGTATCTGAAACGGCGATACTTTGGGTCAGAAACACCATATCTCTTTGTGCAAATCTCATCCCATAGATCTACGAAAGCGCGCATTTTGCACATTTCTGTCACAAATCGAATGCCCGCATTTACAAAAAACGAAATTCTTCCCACGAGCTGTGGAAACTCCTTTTTGGAAACACGTGGGCGCAATTCATCCAAAACCGCGGTGGCTGTTGCTAATGCGAATGCAAGCTCCTGTTCTGGAGTGGCGCCTGCTTCTTGTAAATGGTAAGAACAAACATTCATTGGGTTCCATTTTGGGATTTCTGAATAACAGTATTCTGCAACATCACCTATTAGCTTTAGAGAAGCTTGAGGTGGGCAAATGTATGTTCCTCTGCTAAGGTATTCTTTAATTATATCATTCTGAACAGTGCCTTGTAGTTTTCGGATGTCAGCTCCTTGTTCCTCAGCTACCGCTATGTACAGAGCTAGAAGCCATGGAGCTGTAGCATTAATGGTCATCGAAGTATTCATTTGATCCAAAGGGATTTGGTCAAATAAGGTTCTCATATCTCCAAGATGACATACGGGTACACCAACTTTTCCAACCTCACCGCGGGCAAGCAGATGATCACTGTCATATCCTGTTTGAGTTGGAAGGTCGAAAGCTACCGAAAGTCCAGTTTGCCCCTTGGCTAGATTTGATCTGTAGAGTTGGTTCGATGCTAAGGCTGTTGAATGTCCAGCGTAAGTTCTAATAAGCCACGGACGATCTTTTGTAGTTTGTGACATCTAAAACTCCTTGAGTATTCTTTTCGAAATAATCTTAGACTTGGAGGGTAGATAATGAAATATTATGTCGGAGTCAATTCGCTGCATCGCGGCAAAAGATATTGAACGCTTTTTAGCAGGATATTTTAATCGATATTGAAACAAAATCTTTTTTAAACCCTCAACTGAGCTACTACTTAATATGGTTCGTATTTTGAAAAAGCAATAAAATTACAAATTAGATACAATAAAAGTTGCAATCTTTCGTGGAGAATTATAATGCTTGCGGCAGATATGATTCTGCATTGCGGCAATCATGAGAAATTTAATATGGAGATGATTATGGCCTTAGACGCTGACGTTGCATACCCAACCTATGATGCACCAGAAAAAGATTTATATGAGTTAGGTGAAATACCTCCATTTGGATATGTTCCAAAACAAATGTATGCATGGGCAATACGCCGAGAAAGGCATGGTGAGCCAGAAAAGGCCTTTCAAGTAGAAGTTGTTGATACACCACTGCCATCTGGTAACGAGGTATTAGTGCTAGTTATGGCTGCAGGCGTCAATTATAATGGCGTTTGGGCTGGTTTGGGAGTGCCCATATCGCCTTTTGACGGTCACAACGCAGAGTATCATATCGCTGGCTCTGATGCATCAGGTATCGTTTGGGCCGTAGGTGATAAAGTGCGTAACTGGAAAGTTGGTGACGAAGTTGTAATTCATTGTAATCAAGATGATGGCGACGACGAAGAATGTAATGGTGGTGACCCTATGTATTCAACAAGTCAGCGCATTTGGGGATATGAAACTCCAGACGGGTCTTTTGCTCAATTTACTAGCGTGCAAGCTCAGCAGCTTTTACCACGACCTAGACATTTAAGTTGGGAAGAAAGTGCCTGCTATACTTTGACACTAGCCACAGCCTACAGAATGCTGTTCGGTCACGATCCACATGAATTAAAGCCTGGACAGAATGTTTTGGTATGGGGTGCATCTGGAGGACTTGGTTCATATGCGATCCAGTTAGTTAAAGCGGCCGGTGGTAACGCAATCGGAGTAATATCTGATGAAAGTAAGCGAGACTTTGTCCTCGGCCTGGGAGCAAAAGGTGTTATTAATCGGAATGACTTCAAATGCTGGGGTCAATTACCCACTGTAAATACTCCAGAGTACGCTGAATGGTTCAAAGAAGTTCGTAAATTTGGTAAGGCAATATGGGACTTCACTGGTAAGGGTAATAATGTAGATATAGTTTTTGAGCATCCTGGTGAAGCGACTATTCCTGTTTCAACATTTGTCTGTAAAAAAGGAGGAATGGTCGTGATTTGTGCTGGCACCACCGGTTATAACTGCACGTTTGACGTGAGGTATTTATGGATGCACCAAAAGAGAATCCAGGGCAGTCACTTCGCTCACTTAAAGCAAGCAGCTTCTGCAAATAGGCTGATGGTCGAGCGTCGCCTTGATCCATGTATGTCAGAAGTGCTTCCGTGGGATCAAATTCCTCAGGCCCATACTAAAATGATGAAAAATGAACATAAACCAGGAAATATGGCAGTTTTAGTACAAAGCCCGCGTATTGGTCTATCGACATTTGAAGAAGTAATTAAATAAGAGAACCAAGCTGGCTTAAGCCAGCTTGAAACTACTTTGTACAATTTTATCCACTCTAAATAATAAAAGCATTTAATAAATTAACTATATAACGGTAAACTATACCTTTTTATCATGTTTAACTGGTAAGCATTAATCTTTTATATATGGTGCATAAAATGCATCAGAATTTTAACCCGCTATCTTTTGATCAAGACCAAGCTCTAAGTAATGTTTTGGTTATTTTAGAGCGAGCCGGAATAAATTTAAGAACTGGTCAAATTTCAGCGCAAATTCCTAAGACTAAATCAGTACACGCGCTTATAGGAAGTGCCGGCTCAGGTAAAACTGCGTTATTAAGTCATATAACTGAAAAAATGGTTGAGGTCGGTGTAGAAAGTATATCGGGTGATTTTGAAATTAGGAAAAATAAGAAAAAGCGTACAATTTCAATTTTAGCTCCGACAAATAAAGCGGCAAATATACTCCGAATGAGAGGTGTGCCCGCAACTACTATTCACCGAATACTATATACCCCCGTTTATGATCCCGATTATGAAAGAATAGTGGAGTGGCTGGTCGGTGAAAGAGATGAAAAGCCTGTTTTGGATGGTTTGTCAGAGAATTCGTTAAGTCGCGCATGGGATTTTTACAGATCTAATAAGTCTATTCCTGGGGCGCTGGCAGCGGCGGGCCTGAAAGGCTCTGATTTTATAAGTGGCTGGAAAAGGAGAGAAGAGCCCTTGGACATTGGTTTTATTGATGAGTCATCAATGCTTGATGATGATCAGTTAAATGATTTGAAGGAGATTTTTTCAACCTTAATATTATTTGGCGATCCAGCTCAACTCGCGCCAATCAACCAATCAGGACGGATGATTTTTGACAAGCTTTCGTCTGAGAATAAGTCAGTTCTATCACAAATTCACAGGCAGGCTTCGGATAATCCAATTCTAAAGCTTTCAAATTTTTTACTAGATACTGCAACCGACTTTACAGACTTTGAACGGCAATTACGTGAAATTGCAAACGAAGATAATAGAGTTGTTTGGGCTCAAAGAGTGAATGTAGATCTTATGGCCCGTAGCCCAGTTCTGGTTTGGCGGAATGCTACTCGAATAAGGTTAATAAATGCTTTTCGCACTGTATATAATGCGCCAAATGATAGATTACTTGAAGGTGAACCGCTTATTTGTGATGGACTGGAATTACCACTTAAACATAGGAAAAAAAGGATTGATCTTGAAGCTCGTGGACTAACTAAAGGTGCTAACGTTATTTATCTAGGACCTGGTAAAAAGATGGGGTTCTCAAAGCTTTTTGTGGTGGGGTCTGATGCGCCTAGGCTTTCAGCTGCGTCAATAATCAAAATTGAACTGCCGAATGAAGATGAACCATTCATTCCGTTTGCTGCCACTATGGGAGCTGTTTTTCTGCATGGCTCTGCTGTGACTATTCATAAAGCTCAAGGCTCACAATGGGAAAATGTACAAGTTTTTGGGCCAGATATTTACGCGGCAGCCCAGACCAACAGGATGGAGTCAGGTTTGCCACTTTGGAAAAGGCTAGCATATGTTGCAATAACGCGTGCCCAGGAAAAACTCTATTGGATTACCCGTAGTCGTTTGTCGAAGCCAGTTAGCCCTCTTGATATTTCCGATCTAAATTAAGTGGTCAAAGCCAGTGGCAAATTACATGAGCAAATATAATTGATCAGCTATTGCTATCGAGCCAAAAAGTTGCAGGACCGTTATTCAATAATTCGACTTTCATGCTAGCGCCAAATACCCCTTGCTGCGTTGGAATTTTTATTCGTTTGAGGTTCGCAATGAAAAGTTCATAGAAGTAGTTTGCGTCTTGTGGGTTTGCAGCACTTGAAAAACCAGGTCGGTTTCCTTTTTTAATGTCTGCAGCTAACGTAAATTGTGAAACAACTAACGCTTCTCCACCGATATCATGAAGAGTTAAGTCCATCTTTCCTTCAGATGACTCAAAGATCCTTAGTTTTGAAATTTTTTGTGTAAGTGCATTTACAACATTCTCGTCGTCGCCTTTCATAGCGCAAACAAAAATTAAGAGTCCCTTAGCACAGCTACCCTTAAGTTTGCCATCGACATATACCTTTGCTGATGAAACCCTTTGTAAGAGTACCCTCATTACTTATTTCGCCTTTCACTTCTATTAACGTTACGTTTTCCCGAAATGTTACTATTATCATTTAAGCTTTTTGTTCCAGAATACTTTTTCTGGCTTTTTTCTGCTTGCGAATTATCAACTCTATCTTTTAGTAAGTTCTTTACCCTACTCAATCGAACCTCTTGGACTTCACCCTTTTTTAACGTGCCAAGTTCAAAATCTCCGAAGCTAATTCTCAATAACCGATTTACAGATAATCCCACAAAGCCGAGTGCTTTGCGGATTTCTCGGTTTTTACCCTCACGAAGCCCAATACTTAGCCAAGCATTTGCGCCCGTTTGACGATCAAAGGAAACATCCATTGGTTTAAAGTGTGTGCCTTCTACAAAAATTCCGTGCCTTAATGGTTCGAGCATACTATCCTTCAACTTACCTTTAACTCGTACTCGGTATCGCCTCAGCCAACCAGTTGAGGGTAATTCAAGACGTCTTTTTAGTTCTCCATCGTTTGTTAGCAGCAATAGTCCTTCGGAGTTTAAATCCAGTCTTCCGATTGAAACTACTCTCGGCAGTTCCTTTGGCAGATTGTCAAAAATAGTCGGGCGATTTTTTTCATCTTTTGAGGTAGAGACGAGACCAACAGGTTTATTATATATCCATAAACGTGTCTGTTCTGGTGGTAACAATAATTTACCATCAACTTCTATGACGTCGTTTTTAGTTAGATTCAGCGCAGGACTATTTATAGTCTTACCATTCACCTTGACCCGTCCATCTAGGATTAATTTTTCGGATTCTCTTCTGCTTGCTAGCCCAGCTCTAGCAATGATTTTAGCAATACGCTCGCATTTGTTTGCTTGGTGTTTCATTAGAATTTGTGTATGTTATTATTAATAATTTAGGAAGGGCCAATTGAACTCTTTTACTAGTAGTGGCTTCACAAATTTTATGAAAATGGCCATAGAACAAGCTAAAATAGCGCAATCTGCGGGAGAGGTTCCAGTGGGTGCGGTATTGTTAGGTCCAGCTGGTGATATCTGGGCAAAGTCAGGAAACAGAACTCGAGAACTCAAAGACCCCTCAGCCCACGCTGAAGTATTAGTAATCCGGGAAGCTTGCCAAGTTCTAGGAAATGAAAGATTAATTGGTTGTGATTTATATGTTACTTTGGAACCTTGTGCTATGTGCGCTGCCTTAATTTCAGCTTCTCGAATTCGCCGGCTCTATTATGGTGCGAGTGATATAAAATCAGGTGGTGTTGAACAAGGTGCTCGTATCTTTTCACACAGTCAAACGCATCATCGACCTGAAATATATCCGGGAATATGTGAAGAAGAAGTAGTTGGACTTATGTCGAGTTTTTTTGGCGATTTAAGACAGTAAAATATTCAAAGAATATGGCTATAAGTCATTGGACCAAAAGGGTTGGTAATTGGCTTGTAAACTATTTAAGGGCTGTACTGCACCGACCGCATGTGCTCGGGTGCTTGAAATTTCCTACATCGGGTAGAATTTTCCAGCATCGCTCACATTTCGTTCCAACTGATTTCTTGAAATCAACTGCAGCGCCATCAATTTCACTTGACCTGTATGCGTCTTTAGGGGGATTTGCAGAAGTAAGTTTTATATCGGAGGTTATACAAATATCCTTAAAGGGTACAGATTCTAGAACTGAAAGCGCATCCTTGTCTTGTACATGAACGGTTGGTGCGGCTTCTAAACTAGATCCAATGACCTTATCTACCCTCTGTAATTCTAGAGCAGATGTGACTAGTCGTCTGTAGTTCCTTACAATTGACCATTTTTTTGCGAGTTTATCATCCCGCCATTCAGATGGTGTGTTTGGTATATCTACAAGATGAACGGAACTATCTTTGTCAGGATAACGTTCAAGCCAGACCTCTTCCATTGTAAATACCAAAATCGGTGCTAACCATGTCGTTAGACGATGAAAAAGTAAGTTCAGTACTGTTCGAGCCGATCTTCGTTCGATGGTATCTCCATCGCAGTAGAGGACATCTTTCCGGATATCAAAGTAAAAGGATGATAAATCTACGGTTGCAAAGGTAAAAACGGCTTGGAAAACACCCTGAAAATCGTAAGAGTCGTATCCTTGTTGTACTTTTTCATCTAACTCACAAAGCCGATGCAAAACCCAACGCTCTAATTCTGGCATTTCATTTGAGACTGTTTCGTCTGATACATCGTAATCACTAAGTGATCCCAGCATGAAACGCATTGTGTTTCGCAGTCTTCGATAACTGTCCGCTACACCCTTCAAAATTTCAGGCCCAATTCGTAAATCTGCAGTATAGTCCGATTGAGCAACCCACAATCTTAAAATATCAGCACCATATTGCTTGATAACTTGCTCGGGAGCTATCGTATTTCCCAAAGACTTTGACATTTTCGTGCCTTTTTCGTCCAGCGTGAACCCATGCGTTAGAACGCCATGATACGGCGCCCGTCCCTTTGTCCCGCATGACTGAAGCATCGATGAATGGAACCAACCTCTATGTTGATCAGTTCCCTCTAGATACAAATCAGCAAAACCGTCGTCAGATCCATCGTCGCGGTCTCTTAAAACAAAAGCGTGTGTTGAGCCGCTATCGAACCAAACATCTAAGATATCAAAAACTTGGTTGTAATGATCTGGATTTTCTAGTCCTTTCAAAAAACGCTCTTTTGCATTCTGCTTATACCAAGCGTCTGCACCTTCTGTTTCGAAGGCTTCCGCAATCCGTTTGTTTACTTGCTCATTACGAAGTAAAAAATCACGATCAGTCGGTTGGGCGCCTTTTTTCGTAAAACAAGTAAGCGGAACTCCCCATGCTCGCTGCCGAGACAAGACCCAGTCTGGCCTTGCTTCTATCATTGAATACAGTCGATTGCGTCCAGTTTTTGGCGTCCACTGAACGAGCTTATCAATCGACTTTAGCGCTCTTTGCCGAATTGTATCGCCATATTCATCAAAAGTATCATCGACTTTCTTATCAATAGCTGCGAACCACTGTGGTGTATTTCTGAAAACTATTGGTGCTTTTGACCGCCAAGAATGGGGATAGCTGTGGGTCAGACGTCCTCGAGCAATAATATTCCCGGCCTCGACAAGTTTATTTATAACCTCAGTGTTCGCTTTCCCTTCTTTGCCTTTTCGATCGAAAACTGTAAGACCTGCAAAGAAGGGGACATGTGCCAAAAATTCACTTTCTTCACCCACATTGTGGGTCATTCTGTCCAGCCAGTTACGTTTTAAAAAACACTCATAGTCGTCTGCTCCGTGACTGGGCGCCGTATGCACAAACCCTGTGCCTGCATCGTCTGTAACATGATCTCCATCTATTACTGGTACATCATAGCTCCAAAATGAATCTAATTCTGAGAAGGGGTGTTGGCACACACAATCTTTTAACTCGGAACTCAGAACATCTTTAACTCTCGTGTGTTTGGTAACTCTAGATTTTTCTAATGTTTCACTGGCCAAGTTGTCAGCAATTATATAGTACTCACCTTTTGCGGTCCAACTTTCCTCTGATGTTTCATCAACGTGATATAAACCATAAGAAATTTTGGGATTGAAGGCGATTGCGCGATTTGATGGAATGGTCCACGGTGTCGTGGTCCAAATAACTATTCGAGCTTTTGATATTTTCGCTGATGCATTTTTAATTTTAAAGGCGACCCAAATGGTGTGAGACTTGTGGTCATGATATTCTATTTCAGCTTCTGCCAATGCAGTCTTTTCAACCGGTGACCACATTACAGGTTTCGATCCTTGGTAAAGGGTCCCATTCATTAAGAATGTCATGAACTCTTCTGCGATTACTCTTTCAGCATGGAAGTCCATTGTAAGGTATGGGTTTTCCCACTTTCCCATAACTCCTAATCTTTTGAATTCCTCCCTCTGGGTCTCTACCCAGCCAGCGGCAAATTTTCGGCATTCCTGTCTGAAATCTATAATATCAACATCGTCTTTATTTTTTCCTTTGGACCGATATTGTTCCTCGATTTTCCACTCAATTGGTAATCCATGACAATCCCATCCAGGGATATATCTCGCGTCTTTTCCCATCATTTGTTGGCTACGAACGACCATATCTTTCAGAATTTTGTTAAGTGCATGGCCAATATGCAGATGTCCGTTCGCATATGGGGGGCCATCATGTAATATAAATGAAGATCTGCTCTTTTTTTGGCGAAGAGTGTCATAAACCTTAATATTTTCCCACTTTGCGAGCCATTCTGGTTCTCGTTTTGGTAATCCGGCTCTCATTGGAAAATCTGTTTTTGGCAGATTTAAGGTATCTTTGTAGTCTGGTATTTCAGCACACATTACGAATGTTCTCTAATTTTTTGGTATTTTTCGAATTGATTTGATTTGTAGATAGCTAGTCCCGGCCACTTCTAATCAATAAGCGCCGGGCAAATAATTAGGAAGAATGATGTCCTGATGTTACACATAGCGTACGTATAGCGAAATCAAACTTGCGCGTCCAGAGCAAAGCTCTTTCGACTGATATATCAAATTGATTTAATATATTTTTCAACTGCAGTCCTAACGCTCGATGATCCGCTTGCAATTTCTGAATTCATGATATTGCTTAATTCTTCAAGATTTACGCGTCTAAGCAAGTGTTTGACTGGGCCTATTGACGCTGGTCTCATGGATAGACTCGAGAACCCAATAGCACAGAGGCAAACGGCTTCTATTGGTCGCCCTGCATCTTCTCCGCAGAAGGAAATAGGCGTTTTCAATTCTTTACAGCGATTGATTACAAACTTGAGATAAGTGAGAAAACTACTGCTTAGAGTGTCATATTTTCGTCTCACCAATTCATTTTCCCTATCCGCAGCAAAAAAGAACTGTTTAAGATCGTTGCCTCCAACAGATAAAAAATCTACAGCCGTAAAAAAGTCTTCTGGAGCATAGGCGAGAGATGGAGTTTCGAGCATTGCTCCAACTTTGAGTTCATTCGGAATGTTATGTCCCAACCGTTTTTCTCCACTCAAAACTCTATCGACTAATTCTTTTGCCTTATAAAACTCACTATCTTGTGAAATTAGTGGAAACATTATTGATAAATTGCGTCCATTCGAGGCACGAATTAATGCTTCTATTTGCATTCTCATAATGCTGGGTCTGTCTAATGCAATTCTTATTGCCCGCCAGCCTAAGGCAGGGTTGGCTTCGTTTATATTGGGCATGTAAGATAAAACTTTATCGGAACCTATATCAAGCGTTCGAAAAACAATTTCTTTGCCTTTCGCAGCCTCTAGTACTCTCGAGTAAAGGTTTTTTAACTCGGATCTTTTGGGCATCTGGTTTCTTATTAAGAATTGTAACTCAGTACGAAACAACCCGACGCCGTTAGCACCTGAGCTGGTCAGACTTGGTAAATCAGCCATCAAACCAGCATTCATGCGTAAGTCAATTATTTTGCCATCTGTAGTCTTTGCGGGTTCCTCTCTAAGAGCTGTGTAACGGGCTTGGTTTTCAGCTTCCATTGCAATTTTTTCAGAAAATGCATTCGCAACATTATCATCAGGACGCAAATGCACTATTCCTTGTGTACCATCCACTAGAATAGGGTCACCATTCAAAGCTTCAGTTGTTATGTTTGCTGCATTTATCACTAAAGGTATACTCAGGGCGCGCGCCACGATTGCGGCATGGCTGCCAACAGATCCTTCTTCTAGAACAACTGCTTTAAGTTTCCGTCCATAATCCAATAGCTCTGCCGGTCCAATATTACGAGCAATCAGGATCGGATCTTTTGGAATTTCTGCTCCAGTATCAGTACCCTGTCCGGTTAAAATTCGTAACAACCTATTAGACAAATCATCTAGATCATGAAGCCTTTCTCTCATGTAACTATCTGCCACTTGGCTCATGCGGGCTCTTGCAGCGGATTGCTCTTTTTCTACGGCTGCTTCGGCTGATAAGCCTTGATCGATATCAGCTTCCATACGCCGAAGCCACCCGCGTGAGTTTGCGAACATGCGGAAAGCTTTAAGAATTTCAGTTTGTTCTTTATCTCCGTCGGCAATCTTATCTACAATTTCATCTACGCCCTGCCTAAGAAGATCTACAGCATTTTGGAGTCTTATTTTTTCTTCTTTTGGATCATCAGAGACTAAATTTGTTACAACTACTCTGGGCTCGTGAAGCCAAACACTACCTTTTGCCGCTCCCTCTTGTCCGCTTGTTCCGCGAAACAAGACGGATTGCTGATGCAATGCCGTAAGTCCTGTTTCATCACCCACAAAAGCCCCAAGTTCAGTCATCTCGGCAAGAACCATTGCAACTACTTCAAGTGCGTAAATTTCTTCGCTACTAAATTTCCGTAACTGTTTGGATTGGGTTACAAGAACGCCAAGAGTTTCTCCTAATCTTTGAATGGGCACACCGGCAAAAGAAGAAAAAATCTCTTCTCCAGTTTCTGGCATAAATCTGAAGCCTTTTGATGATGGAGCATTTTCTGTATTTATTACTTTCTTTGATCGGGCAACTCTACCTACAAGTCCTTCACCAATTCTAAGCCTAGTTTGATGAACCGCTTCTGCCTTTAGACCCTCAGTTGCACATAGCTCGAGGGTTTCATTATCTCTGAATAAATAGATCGAACATACTTCGGCACTCATAGAGTCGGCAATTAAATGGGTGATTTTATCTAATCTCGCCTGGCCTTTCTGTTCTTCGGCCATTGTATCGCGCAAACGACGCAGTAGTTGCTGGCTATCTGTCTGAGTACGTTCTGACACGCTTTATCTCTCTCGTTTTTAGGAGGAAACTTCATGTAATTCAAATGCATCATGCAATGACTGTACTGCAAGTTCCAAATATTTTCTGTCAACTAAAACAGATATCTTTATTTCAGAGGTTGCAATCACTTTAATATTTATTCCTTCATCTGAAAGAGTTTGAAACATTTTGGCTGCAACACCTGATTGTGATCTCATTCCAATTCCAACTGCAGAAATTTTCGAAACATTTGTATCTGCAAGTAAGTCTTGGAAATTTATTAATTCAGACTCCTTTGCGGTATTTAATGCCATTTCAGCCCTGCTTACCTGATCTATTGGACATGAGAAAGTCATGTCAGTTCTTCCAGCTTCAGCGATATTCTGAATGATCATATCGACATTTATACCCGCATCGGACAGTGGACCAAAAATAGCAGCAGCAATCCCAGGTCTATCTGCTACTGATACTAATGTCATTTTGGCCTCGTCTCGTGAATATGCAATTCCTGATACTACATTTGATTCCATAATTTCCTCCTCATCGCAGACAAGTGTTCCCGCTTTGTTGCTGGGCTCTTCGAAGCTAGATAAAACCCGCAACTTAACTTTAAATCGCATAGCCATTTCGACAGATCGTGTTTGCAAAACTTTCGCACCGAGAGATGCAAGCTCAAGCATTTCCTCATAGGAAATTTTATCGAGCTTTATCGCTTTGCCACATACTCGTGGATCTGTAGTGTAGACTCCGTCGACGTCAGTATAGATATCACATCTTTCCGCTTCAAACGCTGCAGCAAATGCCACGGCAGTGGTATCAGACCCCCCTCTGCCCAAGGTTGTAATGCGGTCTTCATTGCTAATTCCTTGAAACCCCGCGACTACTGCAACTTTCATTCCTTGAGCAAACTTTTCATTAATTATTTGAGGCGAAATACTTTCTATCCTCGCTGACGAATGAGCCGAAGTAGTTTGAACTGGGACTTGCCAGCCTTGCCAGCTTCTGGCTGGAATATCCATTTCCTGCAAAGTAAGTGCCATAAGACCTGCCGTGACATTCTCACCTGATGAAACTACAGCATCATATTCACGTGCGTCATAAAACTGTGAGGTGTCGTTTACCCAATCAACCAATTCGTTTGTTTTACCAGACATTGCTGATACTATAACAATAACATTCTTCCCATGAGCCACCTCAAGCGCAACTCGTTTAGCCGCCCTTTTTATTCGGTCGACATTTGCAACAGAAGTACCGCCAAATTTCATTACAAGTAGAGACATGTTATCCTATTTACTCCATCGCAGGCGGTGTAAATGTTAATTACATAACATACAAGTCACATGTAAAAGTAACCATGAACCTAAAATAAGGTTATTTTTTGTTTAAAATAAATACTTAGTTGGTTTTTTTTGCCGGAAGAAATGGTAATGGCATAACGGGAATTCCATCATCTATGAGTTTTTTGGCATCGTCGGCCTTCGCTTCGCCATAAATTGATCGTTCTGGAGCTTCACCTAGATACATTGATCTAGCTTCATTAGCAAAATTGTTTCCAACGTACTCAGAATTTGCTTCTATTTTCTTTTTCAATTCTAGGATGTCATTTTTGATTTTTGATTTTGTTTGTATTTCTTTACGCGGTTCATCTTTTTTTCTAGAAGTGCTTACACTTGGCGCCATTATAGCCTTGGTAATATTTGTTGAACCACATTCTGAACATATAATCAGTGATTTATTTATTAGCATATCGAAAGCTTCAACTGATTTGAACCAACTGTCAAATCTATGGTTTTTGTCGCATTTCAAAGTGTAATTAATCATACTAGCTCATTATATTCCCACTAGTTATCTACGTTAGTTTATTTTAAATTCAAGTAATATTAATTTCAAAAATCAATAAACGGAAACCAATCTGTTCGAAGAACCTGGCCTTCTACCATCTTATGATTTGGAAATGGGGGAGAAGTTGGGCCAGGTCTCTCTGTATATCTGGTATCGTCACCTAGTAGCCTCAACGAAAATGCTCGCCTCTGTTGGTCTGCTGCAGCACCACGAGCGCCGTGCAAAATGTCGAAGTTAAATGCCACGGCATCTCCAGGTTTCATATCGAACTCTCTGATATCCATTTGTTCTTTGTCCGGGTCTGGAACGGGTAAATATTCATCCGCATTAGGATAGAAATTTTCGTTTGATAACCATTTTGTTGGGAGTACAGGCTTTGGCCATTTGTGTGACCCCGTCACCATTCTTAAAGTAGCTTTTTTGACTGGATCAAGAGGAACCCAGAAACTTAAAGTCTTTTTTCCTTTCACAAAATAATACGGTCCATCTGTATGCCATGGAGTCGGTTTTAAAGTTCCCGCAGCTTTTACTAAAACATGATCATGGAACAGCTGTACAGTTGTAGATTGCATAAGAAGTGCCGCTGCTTTGGCAATATTTTTATCAAATGCAGCATTCCGAAATTCATTGATACGTTGCCAGTTACAATAGTCGTCAAAAAAGCGCCCGATCTCGCCTTCATTTAAATTTTCTGCAGCGTATGGACCGGGTTCCTCGATGTTCTTTTGCACGCCCATTCTTAAACTGTCTAAATGTTCTTTGAACAACCCAGGTAAAAATGCAATTCCGTCATTTTGAAAAGAGTCTATGGTTGCTTGGCTTAACATCTCATCACATAACTTTTTTAGAAATCATAGACGATCTTTTTGGGGAGTTTTGTCAATGGCTTTGTTTAAAAATTTAAGATAAACTGGGACAATAAGATTGGATCTTTATATGAAAGCATCTGTTTTACATAAATTTGGTACACCGCCGACTTTTGAAGAAATAGTAGACCCAGTATGCGGACCAAACTCGGTAGTAATAGAATTAAAGGCATGTGGCGTTTGTAGATCTGACTATCATGCCTGGTCGGGTAGTGATCCGGATGTCAAACTGCCTCATATTATGGGGCATGAATTGGCTGGTATTATAGCTGAAACTGGATCTGGAATTAAAAGATTCTCCGTTGGTGATTATGTAACCGTTCCATTCATTCTCGGGTGTGGAATATGCTCTGATTGTCAAATGAGCAATTCAACGATATGCGACAAACAGGAAACGATTGGTTTTACTGTAAGTGGCGGTTTTGCTCAATTTGTAGAAATTTATTTTGCTGATTTTAATTTGGTAAGACTTCCATGTTCGCTTGGTTTTGAAACAGCAGCGGCGATGGGATGCAGAGTTACAACAGCATTTAGAGCACTCACAGACCGTGCGCGTTTGTTGTCGGGAGAATGGTTGGCCGTTTATGGTTGTGGCGGTATTGGGACGTCCGCCATTTTGATCGCAAAAGCTCTGGGTGCAAAAGTTATCGGCATCGATATCAATACCTTGGCATTGGAAAAAGCCCGCGATCTAGGTGCTGATATTGTTTTGGACTCGGCAAAATTTCTGAATATATGGCAAGAAGTTAGGGAACTAACAAATGGAGGTGTTCATGTATCTATAGATGCGTTGGGCATAGAGGAAACATTTCAAAATAGCATTCGTTCCCTTAGAAAGCTTGGCAGGCATATTCAAGTAGGGATGCCCACTGGTAACAATGCCAATGTTTCGCTTGCCCTTCTAGATTTGATATACTCTCGACAATTGAAAGTGATTGGAACAAGGGGAATGGCGTCTGCTGGATTTAGTTCATTACTGACAATGATTGACGAGGGTTCGATTAAAATAGATAGTCTGATTTCCAAAAAGCTAAAACTAAGTCAGGTTTCTGAGGCTTTGTCGCAATTTGGTAAAAGATCTGAAGCTGGAATCACAATAATTAACAACTTTTCAACTTAATAATTTGCATCCGGTTCAAGGCCTATCCTATTCACCATACACTTCAAGATTAAAATTTTCTTATATTTATACCACTTTTTTCGAGTGCATCCTTAATCGCCTTAGCTATATTGACGGCTTCAGGCGTATCGCCATGAAGGCAAACGGTATCAATTCTAGTTTTTATTTCTTTACCAGATCGGGTAATGATCGTACCGCTTTCGACCATTTTGGCAACGCGCGCTCCGGCGATTTTTGGATCACTTATGATTGCACCTGGAATCGAGCGGTCTACTAATGTTGCATCATCATTATAACTGCGGTCTGCAAAAATTTCTCCCACCCATTTAGCTTGAAGGTTTTCAACTGCTTCCTGCTGTCTTGTCTTCACTAAGGCCATAATCGGCACTTCGCTCGAAACTGAGAGTACTGCTTCATAACATGCTTTGGCTAGTTCGTAATCTTCCGAACACATATTTGAAAGTGCACCATGTAATTTAACATGAGTTATTTCAGTGCCTTGCGCATTCGCCATTCCTTTAATTGCCCCAATTTGGTACCGAATTTGATTTTGGATAGTTTTAATCGGCAGGTCTAGGCGTCTCCGTCCAAATCCTACTAAATCATCGAAACCTGGATGCGCTCCAATCCCCACGCCTCTTTGTTTTGCTAATTTTATAGTTTTTGCCATTACATCAGGATCTCCGGCATGAAATCCACAAGCGATATTTGCAGAGGATATTATATCTAATAGAGCCTCATCATTCCCCTTTACCCAAGATCCAAAGCTTTCACCCATATCCGCATTTAAATCTACACGCATAAACTTCTCCTAGATTAATCCTTGGCCCATACCGCACCGTCAATCAAATTAAAATCAAGCAAATCTTCCATTTTTTCGGGATCACGAATTGGTGCTGAGCATCTCCGTTTGATGAGTTCTAAACTTTTAGTATCTTCTGCAACAATCCTATTTGCTTCCTCTCGTGCTATAAACTTAAATTTAACTTTTTTATCAGGTTTTAGCTGAGCAATTGCTGGTAGATCAGGAGGAATGATACATCCTATGCGTGGATAACCTCCCATTGTTTGACAGTCAGCCAAAAGTACAAATGGTTGCCCAAAACCTGTCATTTGAATATCCCCCGGGACTATCACATCTGACAATATTTTCAGTTGATTGGAAGTAGAAAAGCCCGAACCAGTATGGGTTAATTTAACTCCCCCTCTACTCGACTGATTATCAATTGAGAATTCTGTATCTATAAACCTTTCAATTGTTTCTTGATTAAATAATTTAGTCTGAAAAGACTCAACTAATCTAAAAGTAGTTAAATCAAATCTGTTGAATGGTTCAATTTTTTGGCATTCGATTGGATCTTGTTTATTTTCAAGCTGAGCCAATATGTCTTTGGGTCGAGTGTATTGCCCGATACCGGCAACTGGTTGGGCCGAACAAGAGTTAAATATTTTGGGTGCTTTAAAACCTCCCCTTAAATGCAAATAGCTGTATCGGCCATTTTGCTGCGTTGTCAGGTTTAGTATGTTGCCTTTATATAGATAATGACTGGCATTCCAAGCCAAGGGTTTTTGATCTGCACTAGCAAGCATAGTGGCTCCCGTAAGGGCTACCATGCAGTCTTCTAAAACATTAAATATTCCTCCGTTCCCAATAAGCTCAAGAGCGGTACTATTTGGACTTTGGTCAAGTAGAGCCGCGCCCTCGGCCATTGCATAATAGTCTGCGGCACCAGACCTTGATAGTCCCAGAGATCGAAAGCCACTTCTTCCTATGTCTTGAAAGGAGGAAAATCCTAAAATTGACATCACTTCCAACATATTAGGTCCTAATTTCTGATATTTTTACTCCACCAAGCCCATCAGAATTGTTACTCTTTATTTGAGCCAACTCGCTTGGATTAATTTCCAAAAAAGTTATTTCATCGCCTGGGTTGAGTAAAATTGGTTGTTGTCTGTTAGAATTGAAGCATTCGAATGCTGTTTGGCCAATATGGTGCCAGCCAGTTGGGGTGCTATTTGAAAAAATAATTAATTGTCGAATTGCGCAAACCAGCGCACTTTTGGGTACATTTTTTGATACCTCAGCCAACCGCGGTACGTCCCATTTTTCAGAAAGCAAACCGGCATAAGGCTGACCTGGAGAAAATCCGATAGTCATAACGCGGGTTTTCGTTGTGGTAAATTCGCTTATTGCTTGAGCTCTGCTAAGTTTTGCTAACTTTATGACTTTTTCAAACTGTGGCGCCAAGTCAGTTCCGAACACGCAGGGTATCTTAAATAGCTTGCGATTTAAGGGTAGCTCTGACGTGTACCAATTTTTTTCTTTAAGCACATCATCAAAAAAATTTAGGATTGAATCGGCTGGTGATATTTTTATATCGAGTCTGAAATATGCGGCTGTCAATGAGTTGGAGCTTTCTATTATATACGGGTGATTTTTTTTCTCTATTTCTTGTCGAAAAGCTAGAGCCGCTGAGTTCCCACTTTCACAAATTTCTTGGGAAAACTGAACCAAAATGCCATCCAGCCCCACGAAATTCATTTTTGGAAAATTATCTGTCATATATCTTTCGTTTTTCTGCACTATGTTCTTAGCAACTTATCGCCAAATAAAGCAACTTTAGTAATCGACCCATTTATAACTTTTGACACGTTGCAAATATCGCTTACAGATACTTGCAGTAACCCCTAATGAACGTTAAATGATCTTAGCCCATTTAATGGAGAGATTATATGTCAATTGATAGAGCAACAGCGGCAAGGGTGGCAAAGCTCGCACGAATTAAAGTTGAGGAAAGTTCGTTAGATAGCTTAGCAAGCGAATTTAATCAGATTTTAGGTTTTATTGAACAGCTGAATGAAGTGAATGTTGAAGGTATAGAGCCTATGACTTCTGTCTCGCCGCAAAAGTTAAAACGCCGCATCGATCAGGTTAGTGATGGGGATCAACAAGACAGGGTGCTTTCTAATGCTCCAGATGCCAGGGAAGGTTTTTTTGCTGTTCCGAAGGTGGTGGAGTAATGGCCGCATATAATAATTGGACAATTGCAGAGGCCAGAGACAAATTTCGAGCAAAGGAAATAACTTCTGAAGAACTTACACTTTCGTGCATTTCGGCGATTGATGATGCAGATGCCCTTGGAGCGTTTGTTCACAAGACGCCTGATGAGGCAATTGATCAAGCAAAATCTGCAGATTTACGTTTAAAACAAGGAGATGCTCCTGCTCTTTGTGGAATTCCTATTGGGGTCAAGGATCTTTTCGCTTGTAAAGGTGTCTTAACCCAAGCTGCTAGTAAAATTCTTGAGGGTTTCAAGCCAGAGTATGAGAGTACTGTAACGCAAAATTTGAAGAATGCTGGTGCTATAACTCTTGGTAAACTGAACATGGATGAATTTGCTATGGGCAGTTCAAACGAAACATCTGTTTATGGCAATGCTATTAATCCCTGGAAGGTTTCTGACAAAGTTTTGACGCCGGGGGGATCTTCGGGAGGGTCAGCGTCAGCCGTTGCTGCTGACTTATGTCTGGGGGCAATAGGTACAGACACTGGAGGTTCTATTCGCCAGCCTGCAGCCTTTACTGGGATTGTCGGCATAAAGCCTACCTATGGTAGGTGTTCTCGATGGGGTATAGTGTCTTTTGCTAGTTCGCTCGACCAAGCTGGCCCGATGTGTAAATCAGTGCGTGATACTGCAATTATGCTAGAGGCAATGTGTGGTTTTGATAATAAGGATAGTACTAGTTCCGAAAGTCAGGTCCCCAACTTTGAAGCTATGCTAACAGGTGATATTAAAGGTAAAAAAATTGGGATACCCCGTGAATATAGGCTCGAAGGCATGTCGCCTCAAATTGAAAGTTTGTGGCAAGATGGCGCCGATATGTTGCGTGACGCTGGTGCTGAGATCGTAGATATTTCACTGCCGCATACCAAATACGCACTTCCGGCTTACTACGTGATAGCTCCAGCGGAAGCCTCGTCAAATTTAGCAAGATATGACGGAGTGAGGTTTGGCCGACGAGCTACTTTAAGTGCAAGTGAAAACATCACTGAAATGTATGAAAGATCTAGATCTGAAGGTTTCGGGATGGAAGTTCAAAGAAGAGTGATGATAGGCACTTATGTTTTATCAGCAGGTTTCTACGATGCTTACTACAATCGTGCAAGAAAAGTCAGGTCGCTTATCAAGAAGGATTTTGAGGATGTTTTTGGGACTGGGGTTGATGCAATTTTAACACCCACAACACCATCAGCAGCCTTTGAGCTTGGTAAAATGGAAAGTGCGGATCCAGTTGAAATGTATTTAAATGATGTTTTTACTGTAACAGTTAATTTGGCTGGATTGCCCGGTATATCGATACCCGCTGGACTGAATAGTGAGGGACTTCCTCTTGGGCTTCAGTTAATTGGACGTCCATGGGAGGAGGGAGACTTGATGAATATCGCCTACACTTTGGAAACTGCTACAGGATTCTCTAAGAAACCTGAAAAGTGGTGGTAAAGAAAAGTGGCATTGAAGTTCCTTTACTTAATTAAGTCGCGGTACTCTATCCTTGCCCTTTTCTTTTTTGTATCTGCATGTGTTTCAAGTAATGATAATAGTATTGGGATACCGCCAGTAAATGTAGATGTAATAGAAGAAAATAATGGCGTCGTAAGTAAGCCAACGCTAGACAACCCTGGTTTGTCTGATGAAAACGATTTTGAAGCGGTAGCAGAGCGTCAGACCATTGAGAGTGACGCAGAGCGTTTAAAGCAAAATCAGGAAGTATACACCATAATTCAACCTACTAACGTTCCAAGAAGACCGGGAACTAACATACCTAATGTTGTTGAATATGCACTGATAACGAATAACCCACCAGGGGTCACGATTTATGAGCGTCGTTTCAAGTCACAAGCTCGGTTCGAGCGTAACTGTAACCGATATGTATCAGATAGTTCTGCTCAGGAGGCCTTTCTGATGGCTGGAGGTCCACAGAGAGATCAATTCGGAATTGATCCCGATGGGGATGGTTATGCTTGTAGATGGGATCCTAGTCCTTTTCGAAAGGCGGTAGGAAATTAGTCAAAAAATGTTGACCAATTAATATCTGCGGCTTACACGACGACTGTATGCGGGAGGCTGGATGGTCGCGGAGTTGTCAAGCTTCGAGGAAAGTCCGGACTCCACAAAGCGGCGGTGCCGGGTAACGCCCGGGCGGGGTGACCCGACGGAAAGCGCCACAGAAAATAAACCGCCTAAGTCATTTCTTGGGTAAGGGTGAAAAGGTGGGGTAAGAGCCCACCGGGTTCATGGTAACATGAGCCGCATGGCAAGCCCCACCGGGAGCAATGCCAAATAGGAGCCACGCGCGTTAGTTAGCGTTATACGCTTGATTTCGCAGATTTGCTTTGGATCAGTGGCTCGGGTAGGCAGCTAGAGGTTCGTTGGTAACATCGGACTTAGATGAATGGCCATTTATGAAGGTTAATCCTTTAGGACAGAATCCGGCTTATAGGCTTCCCGCATACTTTAATAGTCAGAAAAAATAATTTGTAATAATGGCGCATTGACGTTGACACAGACGAAATGTTCAGTACAAGGCTATCTCGACTTATGGTCGTGACTTTATCAGGAGAAATCATATGGCTAAACCAACCACAGTTAAGATACGCTTGAATTCATCAGCAGGTACTGGCCATTTCTATGTTACCAAAAAGAATGCCCGAACAATGACGGAAAAAATGGTCGTACGAAAATATGACCCGGTAGCACGAAAGCACGTCGAGTATAAAGAAGGCAAAATTAAATAAAAAAAACCGCGCCAGAGACGCGGTTTTTCTCTAAATATATAATCTATTTTATTCTTGATTACCCATAAACATCAACAAGAACTGAAACATATTTAAGAAGTCAAGATACAGGCTTAGAGCGCCGTGAATCGCTGACTTATCCAACCATTGTTGATCTCCATGATGAGCGTGCTGTAAATATTGAATTTTAATGTTTTGAGTGTCGTATGCCGTAAGGCCTGCAAACACAAGCAATCCAATAATGGAAATCGCGAACATAAGAGCTGGCGACCCCAAGAAAATATTTATAATCGACGCAATGATTATACCAATTACGCCCATTATTAGAAAAGCACCCCATCCCGAGATATCTTTTTTCGTCGTGTAACCCCACAATGACAAACCTGCAAATGCTATGGAAGTTACCAAAAAAGTTTGAACTATTGATACCGAAGTATACACAATAAAAATAGAACTTAATGAAACACCAATCAGGGATGCGAAAACAAAAAACAGTAACTGCGCTGCAGCTGCCGATGATTTACGCATTACATGCCCAAAGCCAAAAAATAATATACCCAGTGGCGCCAACATTATTATCCATCGTAGAGGAGATAGATATAGTGCTGAACCTAGCGCCGTTAGCAATGTACCATTTGCCATTTGAGCTGTTGCGTAGGAAGGGTCTGTCGTGGTTGCTAGCCCAGAAATAGCCCACGCTGCCAGAGCTGTAATAAGCATCCCAACAGACATAGTCCCGTAAACTTTGTTCATGTGAGCTCGAAGTCCGCTGTCTATTACTTCGCTTCTAGAACCAGCGGATGATCTTATAGTTTTATAATCTGCCATTTATGCCTCCAGTGAAAACATGCAATCAACCTTTATATTGGCTGATTTCTTTGCTTTTTCAACCTTCTCCAAGAAAAAAAAGTATTTTTTTTAAATATTATATTTTTACGACAACTTTACCAGTGGATTTTCGGTTTTTGATTAATTCTAAGGCAGCTGTAGTTTCGGAAAATGGATATATGTGAGAGATATGTGGTGTCAATTTTTCTTGTGTGTATAATTCCATTAATTCTCTCAAGCTGTTGGAGAGAACCGTCGGGTTAAATTTCAAATAACCGCCCCAATTTAAGCCGATAACTGACAAGTTTTTTACTAACAGGTGATTTGCCGCAATTGAAGGGATATCCCCACTTGCAAAGCCTATGGTGAGTATTTTTGCCTCTGGTTTACAGGCCCTCATGGCTTCCTTGAATAGTTCTCCTCCGATAGGGTCGTAAACAACATCTGCACCTCCCAAAGATTTTACTACTTCAACTAGATTATCTGTATTCGTATCTATAAGCACATCGGCACCGAACTCTTGCGCTATTTTCAACTTTTCTTCTCCACGTGCCGCTGCCAAAACCTGCGCGCCAAAATATTTTCCTAGCTCAACAGCTGTGAGACCGACGCCCCCCGCAGCACCCAAAACCAATAATGTGTTATTTTTCTTCAAACCTGCGCAATGTTTTAATGCCAAATGGCTTGTTCCGTAGGCTACCTGAAAGCCGGCGGCCACCTCACTTGGCATTGTATCAGGAATTTCTATTAATCGGTCTGAGGGAAAATATCCATATTCTGCTAAGCCGCCTTGGCCTGCAAATACGGTTACACGAGTTCCAATTTTAGGTGATTTTGTATTAGGGCCGACAGCAGTTATTGTACCTGCCACTTCCAGACCCATTGTAAATGGAACATTGGGAGTATCTTGATACTGATTTTTCTGCATCAACAGATCTGCGAAATTCAAACCGCAAGCTTCAATTTTTAGTTCAACTTGTCCATGTTGTGGTTCCTGGCGAGGTATATCGCAAAACATCGCAGGTTTCTCAAAATCTACTACTCTAAAGGCTTTCATTTTATGCTTCCTATTTTACGAACAGTATTACCATGATGAATTTGGAGTCAAACCAATGGGACCAATAGGTTTTAGCAAACTTGTTTTTATTTTTTTATTAGTTTAGCTGTTTTTTTAGTAAAGGGCACCTCAATGACTAGTTTTCCAGTTCTGTCGAATAAAGAGAAAAAGGAATTAATCGAGTTAGCTAATGAGGCTGCAGATCGTGCCCGTGAAGCCATTCTCCCATATTTTCGAAAAAATATTGATGTCAATAATAAAGATAAGGAAGCTTTTGACCCAGTGACTGAGGCTGATAAAGCTGGCGAAGATGCTATCAGACAAGTTATTTCGTTTTATCGGCCAGACGATGGTATTTGGGGGGAAGAGAATGGAGAAAGCGAAAGTAACTCTGGATATAGATGGGTGATAGACCCAATCGATGGAACGAGAAGCTTTATATCAGGTACTCCAACTTGGGGTGTACTGATTTCTCTAGAACAAATTGGAAATGGTCCAATCTTGGGCATAATAGATCAGCCATATATTAAAGAAAGGTTCATTGGTGGTTTTGGCGCTTCGGAAGTGCAAGGACCTTTAGGAGTACGGTCTCTTCAGGTTTCGGCTACTGCATCACTTTCAGAAAGCAAACTTTTCACAACATTTCCTGAAGTTGGTACGGAAAAGGAAAAAATGGGTTTTTCTGCAGTTGCGCGAGAAGCCAAATTGGTTAGATACGGACTAGACTGCTATGCCTATGCTTTAGTAGCTGCAGGACAAGTAGATTTAGTTATTGAGGCTTCGTTAAATGCCTATGACATTCAGGCTCCAATCAGTGTCATTCAAGCGGCGGGTGGCGTTGTAACTTCTTGGTCGGGTAAACCAGCTCATCTTGGAGGACAGGTTATAGCAGCTGCTAACCAAAAATTGCATCAACAAGCATTAGATATTTTAAATCCTTATTCTGATGACAAATAAAAACCTCACAGTAATAAAAAATGCTGATTTAATTATTTCAATGGATGATGCTCGGCGGGTCCTTAATAATTATGATATTCTTATCTCTGACGGTCAAATTCAGAAAGTAGAGAAAAATATTAGATTGAATGGATTGGAAAAAGTTATTGATGCGGCTGGTTGTTTGGTTACTCCTGGACTCGTCAATACGCATCATCATTTATTCCAATCTTTGACCAAGGCAGTGCCCGGTGGTCAGAATGCTCTCTTGTTTGGATGGCTGAAAACTCTATACCCGATTTGGTCGCGCTTTGGGCCAGAAGAAATTCGAGTTTCTACAATACTCGGTCTTTCAGAGCTTGCTTTAAGCGGTTGCACCATGAGTTCGGATCATCTCTACTTGTTTCCAAATGGCGCGACTTTGGATGACACAATATTTGCGGCTCACGAAGTTGGCTTAAGATTTTATCCGACGAGAGGTTCTATGAGTATAGGTGAAAGTCAGGGTGGCTTACCCCCTGATAGTTTAGTTGAAAAAGAGCAAGATATAATTAATGATTGTATACGGTTAGTCGATAAGTTCAATGATACTTCACCTGCATCAATGATAAGGGTTGGACTTGCTCCTTGCTCGCCATTTTCGGTAACACGAGAGTTGATGAGAGACACTGCAGTGCTTGCCAGAGATAAAAAAGTTACTTTGCATACCCACCTTGCCGAGAATCAGGAGGATATTGCCTATTCTTTGGAAAAATTTGGCTGCAGGCCTGGACAGTATGCAGAAGAGCTAGGTTGGACTGGAAAAGATGTTTGGCACGCCCATTGCGTTAAGTTGGATAAGCAAGAAATAAATCTTTTTTCGAGAAGTCGCACGGGAGTTTCGCATTGCCCATGCTCTAACTGCCGCTTAGGTTCAGGCATAGCGCCCATTAATGAAATGCTAACAAGTGGCGTTAATGTAGGTTTAGGTGTTGATGGGTCCGCGAGCAACGACAGTGGTAGCTTAATAAGTGAAGCTCGTCAGGCTATGTTGCTCCAGCGCGTCAGCAACGGTGCAGATGCAATGTCAGCAATGGATGCACTAGAACTTGCAACACGCGGTGGGGCAGATATTCTTGGGCGACCGGAATGTGGCCGTATTCAAGTTGGTGCCCGAGGCGATCTAGCTATCTGGGATATTTCTGGGATTGATTCTGCTGGAAGCTGGGATCCCGCTGCGTTGTTACTTGCTGGTCCTAAAAATGTTAAGCATTTATTTGTAGAAGGACGCATTATAGTTTGTGATGGGAACATATTAACAGTTAACATGTCGGAAGTTCTTTCTGAAACCAAAAGGCTGGTTCAAGATTTGCAATTATAGTCAATTTAGGTTTTTTTCGAAACATCATTTAACATGAAAGTACGGTTTGCGCTTCATTAGAATAAACTAAATTGCCTGCAACAAAGGTTGCGGTAATTGCGCGGTCATCTCCCATCATCAGGGTTGGAAAAATTGCCCCCCATATGTTATCCGCTGACCTCACTCTTTGAGCTATAATACTAGTAGAATACAGATCTAAAGCTATAATGTCAGCATGATAACCTGGTTTAAGATTTCCAATTTCCTGATCTAAATGTAAACTTTTGGCAGATCCCATTGTTGCAAGCCAAAGTAGCTGAGCAGGGTGCAGTGTATTCTTGCGCAATTGCGCAATCTCGTAGCAAGATGCCATTGAGCGCAACATAGAAAAACTTGAACCACCACCTGTATCAGTTGCTAACCCGATCGTTATTCGTTGTTTTTGTAAATGCCCCATATCAAAAAGCCCTGAGCCGATAAAAGTATTTGATGTTGGGCAATGAACAACCCCAGCACCAATATCTTTTAATCTGTCTATTTCTCTTTTTTTTAAGTGTATCGCATGACCAAAAACTGCATTTTTACCGAGTAATCCAAACTGCTCATAAGTATCTAGGTAATCTCTTGCGTTTGGAAATAGAGACTGAACCCACTCAAGTTCGTCGACTTGTTCGCTGAGGTGTGTTTGCATCAGGCAGTCAGGGTATTCGGTCCACAATTCTCCAAGCATAGAGAGCTGTTCTGGAGAGGAAGTTGGTGAAAAACGAGGAGTTATGGCGTATCGCAGTCTTCCGTTGAGATGCCACCTTTGTATCAGGTTTTTGGATTGATCGTATGCTATTTGAGGAGTGTCTAATAATGCCTCTGGTGCATTTCGGTCCATGGCGTTTTTTCCAGCAACTAAACACATATTTCTGTTTTGGGCTGCTAAAAATATTGCATCGGTACTTTCAGGGTGAGTTGTACAAAAGGTCGACACAGACGTTGTTCCATTAGAAATTAAAAAGTCCAAGTAAATTTCTGCTATTTTTGCCGCATACTCGGTATTTCCGTATTTTTGTTCCTCCGGAAACGTGTAAGTATTCAGCCAGTCAATTAATCGTTTGCCCCAACTCGCGATTATTGGAGTTTGGGGATAATGAGCGTGCGCATCTATAAATCCGGGTAAAAGCAACTTATCATGAAAATCATGAACTTCTGCATCTGGGTTATTGGCTATAAGTTCATCAGGGCTTCCAATTTTTGATATCTTTGATCCAACAACTAAAATTGCGCTATTTTCAGCAATATTAACACTATCGCTCAATTCATAATGGAATGGATTTTCCATAAAATTTAAAACTGTTCCGATCAGAACTTTTTTATTATCTGCTGTATTGTTGTTCAAAAGGACGGCTCCAATGAATGCGATTGTTAAATCGATACTTTTTAAAAGGAATAGTGCTATTTGCATTGTTTTTGCAATAAACTTCCTATTATGCAGGTACATATTACTGCTTGGAGGTTTAAGATGCTAAATGATGAACAAAAAAATGAGAGCGATTTGGGTTCAAAAGATGCTTCTTACGTTATCGATAAGCAGAAAATGGCAATTGTGTTGTCTGCTCTTGCTAGTGGAAATAGAGTAGATCTCACTGAAGTACTCGAACCATTACACCCTGCTGATATTGCGGACATAATTGAACAGTTAAATACGACTGACCGAGCGCGATTTATTAGGTTATACGATACAGAATTTTATGGCGATATTTTATCAGAAATTGATGAACATATCCGAGAAGAAGTTATTTCAGAATTAAAGCCAGATGTTCTCGCAGAGGCTGTAAGAGATCTTGAAAGTGACGATGTCGTCGATATCGTCGAGGATTTGGAAGAAGAGCAAAAAGAAACTATATTAAGCGCGCTAGACGAGGGTGACCGAGTAGCAGTTCAAAGCTTACTAAGCTATCCAGAACAATCGGCTGGTCGCCTAATGCAGAGAGAAGTAGTGATGGCTCCAGAGCATTGGTCGGTAGGCATGGCAATCGATTTCCTGAGAAATGACGCTAATTTACCTGAACAGTTTTATCATATTGTCTTGGTTGACCCACGCTTACATCCTGTGGGCAATGTTTCTCTTGGGAAATTAATGTCATCAAAAAGATCGGTTCTACTGAAAGAAATCATTGAAGATGTTTTCCAGGTGATACCCGCTGATCAAGATGAAGCTGATGTGGCCTATGCTTTCAAGCAATATCATTTAATTTCGGCACCAGTGGTTGACATGGAAAACAGAGTTGTTGGTGTAATAACAATTGATGATGCAATGGTTGTTCTAGATGAAGAGTTAGAAGAAGATATTATGCTATTGGCTGGTATAGGGGATAGCAGCGTTAGTGATACTATCATTGAAACAGTTAGAGGCAGATTGCCCTGGCTGGCAGTAAATTTGGTAACCGCAATACTTGCCTCCATTGTTATAGCACAATTCGAGGCAACAATTGCGCAGTTTGTGGCGCTCGCAATACTGATGCCAATAATCGCCTCGATGGGTGGAAATGCTGCAACTCAAAGTTTGACAGTGGCTGTTCGAGCTATCGCAACAAAAGATATCTCGAGCACAAATATTGGTCGCGTTATTCGCCGTGAAGTGGGAGTTGGCATTCTTACCGGTTTGATCTTTGCTGTTTCGATGGGCTTGATTGGGGTATTTTGGTTTGGCACTGCTATGCTTGGCGTCGTCATTGCCATATCCATGTTAATAAATCTTGTGGTTGCAAACCTTGCCGGAACAACAGTACCGGTTATTCTGGAAAAATTGGGAATTGATCCTGCTTTGGCATCAGGAGCGTTCGTTACAACTGTAACAGATGTAGTAGGTTTTTTCGCATTTTTAAGCATTGCTGGGATTTTATTATTATGATGGATACCCAGGCTTTAAAAAATGATATTCGCAAAAAAATATTTGCAAAACGCAAGTTAGCCCGCAACGTGGGAGATACCACTGAGACAGTCCTTTTATCTTCTTTTTTAGAGGATTTTCGTGGCCATTCTGTAGCAGGCTATATGCCAATAAGGACTGAAATTGACCCACTTCCTGCTATGACTGAGATGTCATGTTATAGTAAAGTTGGTGTTCCAGTTATTCAGGAAATGAATAAGCCACTATTAATTGCTGAGTGGACGCCAAGCACCGAGATGACAGAAGGGCAATTCGGTGCAAAAGTTCCCGTGTCAAAGAACTTTTTCGATCCAGAATTATTAATTGTGCCTTTGGTAGCATTTGACCGGCAAGGTGGAAGGTTAGGGTATGGCGGCGGGTTTTATGATAGAACGCTGGAAAAACTTAAAATGAAGAAACCGGTACTCGCTGTTGGATTTGCCTATAGCTGCCAAGAGATTGAGCAAGTCCCATTGGAAATGACAGATCAGAGTTTAGATTTTGTTATTACAGAGAAGGCAGTGTTAGATCTTAGGTCTAAACCTTGATTAGGCTTTCAAACAAGCATAGTAAATGTTAGGCGCTCGGTAAGTTGGCCTTTTAAAGATTGGAATCTTTAATGAGAATTATGTTTTTTGGCGATGTAATGGGTCGGGCAGGGCGTTCTGCAATCATCAACGAACTGCAGAATTTGCGCTCTAAAAATGGTGCTGATTTTGTAATTATAAATGCTGAGAATGCATCCAGCGGTCTGGGGTTAAGTTCACAACATGCAATGGATATCCTGAGCGCGGGCGCAGATTGTATAACCTTAGGCGATCATGCATTTGATCAAAAAGATATGATGCAGTTTATTGAGAAAGAACCAAGGATTATTAGGCCATTGAACTATGCCAAATCTGCACCAGGTAAGGGCGCTAATATTTTTAGCGATAAGAGAGGCAGAAGAATTTTAGTTTCACAAATTCTCGGTCAAGTATTTATGAAAAGAACGTTTGATGATCCATTTTCATGCATAGATTCAATTTTGAAAAAGCACACCCTAGGTGGCTCAATACAAGCAAGTTTTGTTGATATTCATTGTGAAGCAACTTCTGAAAAGATGGGCATGGGACATTTTTGTGATGGAAGAGTGAGCGCCGTGATTGGTACGCATACTCACATACCCACTGCTGACGCAATGTTATTACCTAAAGGTACTGCGTACCAAACGGATGCTGGTATGTGCGGTGATTATGACAGCGTGATTGGAATGGAAAAGAGTGAACCATTACGTCGGTTTGTAACTGGGATGGCAAAAGGAAGGTTTTCACCTGCCACTGGCTCTGCTACTTTGTGTGGCGTGCTTGTAGAGACAGACGATATATCCGGAAAATCTTTATCTATAAAACCGTTTAAACTCGGTGGAAAAATAGCCACAACTTAGAATGAACGTTTCGTTAATTCCTTATATAATTTTAATTTTGATGGGGGCTGCGTGGGGCTTAAGTATTCCACTGACAAAGATCACTGTTTCTATAGGTTATGGTCAATTTGGATTAATATTTTGGCAATTTGTTATTGCTGTCATCGTCCTAGGATTTGTGCTAATCGTACGCCGAAAGAGGCCTCTTTTTGAGCGAAAAACAATTTTTCTTTTTACAGTTTTAGCTCTTTTGGGGACAATTTTTCCTAACTCAGCATCTTATGTGGCAACCTACTATTTGCCTGCAAGTTTTATTGCAATATTGATCGCGACCGTACCTATGTTTTCTTTTCCAATAGCTATGTTAATCGGGCTTGAGAAAAAAGATTTTAGGCGAATTTCTGGATTATTTATTGGTTTAATAGGGGTCGTTATATTAACAGGACCTGAGGCGAGCTTCCCAGACCGACATCTACTTATTTTTATACCACTGGCGCTTTTAGCTCCGTTTTTTTATGCAATTGAGGGAAATTATGTCGACAAATATGGCACTGCTGGCCAAGATCCCATGCAAACATTCACTGGGGCATCTATTTTAGGGACTGTTCTGATCCTACCAGTAACTATTTCTACAGGACAATGGATAGACCCCTTCCAACCTTGGCCTATAGAAAATTATACCCATGTAGCCTCATCTTGTTGTCATGCATTTGCTTATTGTGCTTATGTTTGGTTGGTCTCTCGTGCTGGAGCTGTTTTTACCGCACAAGTTGCATATTTCGTCACTGCTTGGGGCGTGGCCTGGTCTATTTTAATTCTGGGAGAGGAGACATCTCGGTACCTATGGCTCTCAGTAGCTTTCATGTTTTTTGGAATGTTTTTGGTCTTGCCAAAAAACAATCGTGTTAAAACAAAGAGCAACGTGAGGGTTCATTAATGGCAATGCATCGAATTTGTTCTTGCCCTAGCATTAAGCAGTTATTAAATAAAAGACGTTTTGATATGGAGGAACAAATGGCGGGTCACTCGAAGTGGGCGAATATCCAACACCGTAAGGGGCGCCAAGATGCCGCTCGATCAAAATTATTTTCCAAGCTTAGCAGAGAAATCACAGTAGCAGCTAAAATGGGTGATCCGGATCCGGAAAAAAATCCACGTCTACGTTTGGCAGTGAAGGAAGCAAAATCTAACTCAGTTCCAAAAGACGTTATAGAAAGAGCTATAAAGAAATCTTTGGCTGGCGACGGTGACGACTATGAGGAAATTCGTTACGAAGGATACGGGCCAAATGGAGTAGCTGTAATTGTTGAAGCGATGACCGATAATAGAAATCGTACGGCTTCAAATGTACGATCCATATTTTCCAAACACGGTGGAAATCTCGGTGAAACAGGTTCCGTTGGTTTCATGTTCGAGAGAAAGGGGGAGATTTTATATCGCCCTGAAGCTGGAGATGCTGATACGATAATGATGGCTGCCCTTGAAGCTGGTGCCGAAGACGTTGAAAGCATAAGTGAGGGCCATACAATATGGTGCGCTGATTTAGATCTCAATGATGTAGCTTCATCTTTGGAGACAGAATTAGGTGAGAGTGAGGCTACTAAACTTATTTGGAAGCCGACAACAACTACTGAACTTGATCTAGATTCTATGCAAAAACTTATGAAACTTGTGGATTCCCTGGAGGATGACGATGATGTGCAAAGGGTGACGACAAACTTTGAGGCATCTGATGAGGTTATGTTGGCTCTGCAAGAAATGTAATTTTAATCGGCATCGCATAAGCACGACTCTTAATAAGGTAATAAATTTTTGGAAAATTTTTTGTCTGGGTTTCTCCTGGGCTTATCACTCATACTTGCGATAGGTCCGCAGAATGCTTTTATCTTCAAAGCTGGTCTAATAAAGCGGTTTGTTCCTTTATTATGCCTGGTATGCGCAGCTTCTGACGCCATTTTGATACTCTTCGGTGTCTTTGGTGTTGGAGTATTTTTTGAAACATTTCCCAACTTGACTGGCTTTATTGCCTATGCAGGTTCTGCATTTCTATTTTTTTATGGTTTTTACGCGATCAAATCAGCAATTAAGGGTGGTAAGAGTTTAGAGGCAGACGGTGTACTTAAATCTCCATACAAGGCCGTTATTTCATGTTTAATGTTAACCTGGCTAAACCCTCACGTTTATCTTGATACAGTAGTACTTCTGGGAGCTATCGCCAATCAAAGTAAGGATCCGTTGCTATTTTCAGTAGGGGCTGTTGTTGCCAGTTTTGTTTTCTTTTTTAGCTTAGGTTTTGGGGCTAGGTTACTTAGACCACTTTTTCGTAATGAGAAATCATGGCGTGTATTAGATGTTTTTATCGCTCTAGTTATGTGGTCTATTGCTTTGTCGCTAATACTGGGAAACTATTAAGCTATGGCGGGTCAAAAAAATATGGTTACTAGAGTTAATCAGCCAGAAATTCTTGGAATACTCTGGATGGTATTGACGGGACTACTTTTCCTAGGAGTAACTGTTCTTGTAAAAATTTTAGGACCCAGAGTGCCGGCTCCTGAGGCGGCATTTTTGCGTTACTTGCTGGGTCTAGTATTGCTGATCCCAATGTTAAAAACATCTCTGAAGGATAAATTAGACTCTGTGTTATGGGTCAATTTCATAGCAAGAGGGATTTTCCATACTTTGGCTGTTGTGCTTTGGTTTTTTGCTATGACGCAAATTCCTATAGCGGAAGTTACCGCGATGAACTACTTATCACCGGTTTATGTAGCGCTGGGTGCCGTATTGTTTTTAAATGAAAAAATGGCAATTCGCAGAGTTCTTGCTGTTATTTTTGCATTAGTCGGTGCTTTGGTCATCCTGAGGCCTGGGTTTCGAGAAGTCAGTGTGGGGCATGTTGCAATGATGGGTACTGCGATATTCTTTGCAGGTTCATATCTCTTTGCTAAGCACCTCACAAATCGGGTAAGCGCCGAGACAGTAGTAATCATGCTATCTATACTGGTCACAATAGGTTTATTTCCACTTGCATACATCGTTTGGGTGCCGCCGAGAGTGGATGAACTAATGATCCTTTTCGGGGTCGCAGTTCTGGCTACTTTGGGTCACTATACCATGACCAAAGCCTTTATGGCAGCACCAGTTACGGTGACACAACCGGTCACATTTTTACAGCTAATTTGGGCGATTTCCGTTGGTGCTCTGTTTTTCAACGAAAATATAGATCCTTTTGTTATCGCAGGCGGCATTATAATAGTTTCCTCGGTAAGTTTTATGACTTGGAGGGAAGCGGTGTCAAAAAAGAAACAAGTCACACCTGTGACCCATGAGACGAAGTTGTAACAATTGTCTTATATCAAAGTGTATGTTTAATCTGGCGGTCAGGAGTGATTAATCATCATGGAAGCAGACTATATAATCGTTGGTGCCGGTAGTGCCGGTTGTGCAACTGCTTTCAGATTGTGTGAAGCTGGTCATCGGGTAATAGTTCTGGAATATGGAGGCAGTGATAGAAGCCCTCTCATTCAAATGCCAGGAGCATTAAGTTATCCAATGAATATGCCTAAATATGATTGGGGCTTTTTTTCAGAACCGGAACCCTATTTGAATGGTAGGAGTCTAGCTTGTCCTCGCGGCAAAGTTGTTGGTGGTTCCTCAAGTATTAATGGAATGGTGTATGTTCGGGGACATGCTTTGGATTATGATACATGGGCCGAGATGGGTGCGTCAGGATGGGCCTATGCTGACATTTTACCTTATTTTAAAAAGCTAGAGAGTTGGAATTCAGCCGGTCACGGTGGTGACCCAGCATGGCGAGGAAAATCAGGGCCACTTCATGTAACTCGAGGGTCAAGATCAAATAAATTAGTAAAAGCATTTGTAAATGCCGGCTGTGAGGCAGGTTATGAGGTGACTGATGATTATAACGGGAGAAAACAGGAAGGTTTTGGCCCAATGGATCACACCATCTTTCAGGGTCAACGTTGGTCAGCTGCCAAAGCGTATTTGCGACCAGCAATCAAAACGGGTTTATGTCGGCTGGTTTCAGGTTTTGCACGAAAAATTATAATTGAGAATGGTAAAGCCACGGGAGTCGAATATGATGACATTAGTCAGGCAAAAGCCGTCTTGAATGCTAGTAAAGAAGTGATTTTATCTGCTTCCTCTATAAATTCTCCAAAATTGTTAATGTTATCGGGTATTGGGCCTGCTAAACATTTAAAAGAGAACGGAATTGAAGTCGTGGCAGACCGTCCTGGTGTTGGCCAGAATTTGCAAGATCATCTGGAATTATACATACAGATGGCAGCCAATGAACCTGTAAGTTTGTACAAATATTGGAATTTATTAGGTAAAGCCTACGTTGGACTAAGATGGATGATAAGTAAAACAGGACCAGGAGCGTCTAATCAGTTTGAAAGCGCCGCTTTCATTAGAACAAAAGCTGGTGTTAAGTATCCTGATATTCAGTATCATTTTCTTCCGATTGCTGTACGGTATGACGGAAAGGCTGCAGTAAATGGGCATGGTTTTCAAGCGCATGTTGGTCCAATGCGAAGTCCATCTCGTGGATCGGTTTCTCTCAGGTCAAATGACCCTTATGATCATCCGGCAATATTATTTAATTACATGTCCACTGAGAAGGACTGGGATGATTTTCGAAGATGTATTCGCCTGACTCGAGAAATTTTTGAGCAGCCTTCGATTAAAAAATTTATAAAGTATGAGATTCAGCCTGGTGATAGTCTGCAAACTGATGATGAACTTGATGAATTTATCTCGCAAAATGTAGAAAGTGCTTACCACCCATGTGGCACTTGTAAGATGGGTGACATAAGTGACCCTATGGCAGTAGTTGACAAATTCACAAAAGTTATCGGTATTGAAAAATTGAGAGTAGTTGATAGCAGTATATTCCCACAAATAACCAACGGTAACCTAAATGGTCCAACTATAATGGTGAGTGAAAAAGCAAGTGACCATATTTTAGGTAAAGATCCAATGCCTCGTGCTAATGAAAATGTTTGGGTGCATCCCAATTGGAAAGATCAGCAGCGGTAATAGTATGAACCGTTTCAAGCACTAAGCTGACTGTTACGTCTTATCACGTAAAAAGTGCATAAGAGGCCGAGGAAGGCAGATATCAACATTAAGCTAATCAGTGGTATTTCAGTACTACTACCAGTCAGCAAAATTCCAGCCATAGCTGATAGTATAGAGCCAAGACCTATCATTATTGACCCTCCCAAACCAGAAGCTGTTCCCGCCAATTTAGGGTTGATTGATAATAATCCTGCATTAGCGTTCGGTAAAGAAATTCCATTTCCTAATCCTACTAATGTCATTGTGCCAAAAAAACTCCATTCCGAGCCAAATCCCAGAATACTTAAAGCAAGTGATAACACCATGCCTGATACGTTTATGAGCATACCGATCGATATCATGGGGTCTATCCCAACCTGAGTCGAAAACCGACCTGCCAGATAATTACCAACAAAATAACCTATCGCAGGTGCTCCAAAGAAAACTCCTAATTTTTCTGGTGGTAGGTAAAAAACTTCTGAAGCTACGTATGGAGCACCTCCAAGATATGCGAAAAAGGTACCAGCACCTAGGCCTGAGGCTACGGAATAAGCCCAAAAGCGACGTGATTTTAGCAATGTGGGATAATCATTAAATTGTTCAAAAATGGAAGAGCTACGGTCTAGAACAGTTTCGCCAAGATCGAAGTAAACTAGGACAAAAGTTATGAGGCCCGCGAAGGCTAAAGCCCAAAAATTATACTCCCAGCTGAGGTATGCATCGATAAACCCGCCAACGCCAGGGGCCACCATAGGGACGAGTGCCATGCCCATCGTTACATAACCAATTTTGGAACCAGCTAAATTTGCTTCGGTTGTATCCCGTATAACTGCTCTGGATAAAACAATAGTTACAGCTCCGCAGGCTTGAAATACTCTTGCCGTTAGTAGCCAGAAAACTGTGGGTGCGTAAATACACCAAATAGAAGAAATAATAAAAACTGCTAGTGAGGTCAGAATGACTGGTCGTCGTCCGTATAAATCTGAGATGGGCCCAACGAATATTCCAATAACAGCGCTTGCTGCGAGATATAGGCCTACGGTTAGGCCCAAAGTTGCCGTTGACGTATTAAAATGATCAGCCATCGATGGAAGGCTTGGTAGAAATATATTCATAGCCATGGCAGAAATGCTAGCTAGTACTACGAGAGTAAACGTATGTGGTTGTGATTTTTTATCTAAAAACCGAGCAGTCTCTAACATTGTCATTCAAACCCGATATACGCGATGTTGATAATTGTCCAGATATCATAAGACAATAAATGCCTCACAGATTTCCGGTAACTATTGATGCTTCGAACAACTGACGTTGCGGAAATAAATCTTCCATTTATCCTTAGTTATGTCTACAAACTAGCGAGCTGAATTTTGAGGTTTTTGATGAAAGACGTTTTGCAAGAATTAAAAAAGAGAAGAGAAAATGCGCGTCTGGGTGGAGGTATAGATCGCATAGAAGCCCAACATTCTAAAGGAAAGTTAACGGCTCGCGAACGAATTGAAATTCTTATGGATCAGGATAGTTTCGAAGAGTTTGACATGTTTGTTACGCATCGTTGTAATGATTTTGACATGGAACAATCTAAAACTGCCGGTGATGGGGTTGTGACAGGCTGGGGCACTATAAATGGTAGAATGGTGTATGTTTTTAGCCAAGATTTTACAGTTTTTGGAGGGTCTTTGTCTGAAACGCATGCGCAAAAAATCTGTAAAATAATGGATATGGCAATCCAAAATGGAGCACCGGTCATTGGGCTTAATGATTCTGGCGGAGCTCGAATTCAAGAAGGCGTGGCATCTCTTGCTGGCTATGCAGAAGTTTTCCAACGCAATGTAATGGCCTCAGGAGTAATCCCTCAGATATCAGTGATCATGGGGCCGTGTGCTGGCGGTGCTGTCTATTCACCCGCGATGACCGACTTTATATTTATGGTGAAAGATAGCTCTTACATGTTTGTGACTGGCCCAGATGTTGTTAAAACAGTTACTAATGAGGTAGTAACCGCGGAAGAACTTGGTGGTGCATCAACTCATACAAAAAGATCATCTGTTGCAGATGCAGCATTTGAAAACGATATCGAAGCTTTGCTTGAAGTACGGAGGCTCGTCGACCTCTTACCTTTAAATAATCGCGGAAAAGTACCCGTGCGGCCATTTTTTGATGACCCAAATCGGATAGAGTCGTCTTTAGACACATTAATACCGGATAACCCAAATACCCCGTATGATATGCAGGAGTTAATTGAAAAGTTAGCGGATGAAGGTGATTTCTACGAAATACAAGGTGAATTTGCAAAAAATATAATTACGGGTTTTGTTCGCTTGGAAGGTCAGACAGTTGGTGTCGTTGCAAATCAACCAATGGTGTTAGCTGGATGTCTGGATATTGATAGTTCGAGAAAAGCGGCTCGATTTGTTAGGTTTTGTGATGCATTTGAAATCCCAATCCTAACTTTAGTAGATGTTCCAGGATTTCTACCGGGTACGTCACAGGAATATGGCGGCGTTATCAAGCATGGTGCGAAATTGCTATTTGCTTACGGCGAAGCAACAGTTCCAAAAGTTACTGTTATAACTCGAAAAGCCTACGGGGGAGCATATGACGTCATGTCATCGAAGCATCTAAGAGGAGACTTTAATTATGCATGGCCTACTGCTGAAATTGCTGTGATGGGTGCAAAAGGTGCAACAGAGATAATCCATCGCGCGGATTTAGGTGATAAGGAAAAGATTTCAAAGCATGCTCAAGAATATGAGGATCGCTTCGCCAACCCATTTATCGCTGCGGAAAGAGGCTTTATAGATGAAGTAATTCAACCACGCTCCACTAGAAAACGGGTATCCCGTGCGTTTGCAGCTTTGAGGAATAAAAAATTAAAAAATCCGTGGAAAAAACACGATAATATACCTCTTTAACTGAAAGACCTATATGCATATTAAATTGTTTTTCTTGGATTTTTTAACACTATGATGAAGCACAGAGGATTTCCATCACGCTTGCCCGGAACAGACTATCAATTTACTATCCGAAGGCCTAATCCTAAGGGGGTCACACCGATTGTAGAGCGGGAACGGTACAGAGACCGTAAGTCAGCTGACAAAAGAGCGGATAATGGTTTTGTTAGAGCTTTGATGGAACAGTTTTGGGATCAGCCTTTTGAAAGAGGTAATTTGGATGCCGGTCGTTTAAGTTGGCTGTTTGGACGAGAAGTTAAAGCATATGAGGACGAATTTGACGCCAAATCATATGAGGCAAAGCTTATTTTAGATCTCAATTTGATAAAAATTAATTTTCCTGAAACCTTTGATTCCGATCAGAGAGGATGAACGATGTTTGATAAAATATTGATAGCCAATCGAGGTGAAATCGCTTGCCGCGTAATAAAAACAGCAAAACAAATGGGAATTAAGACTGTCGCTGTTTTTTCCGATGCGGACAGGAACGCTTTGCATGTGCAATTGGCAGATGAGGCAGTCAATATTGGACCACCTCCAGCCAATCAATCGTACATCGATATAGAAAAGGTAACCTCTGCAGTTAAAAAAACTAATGCTCAAGCTGTTCATCCTGGCTATGGCTTCCTATCTGAGAATGCAAAGTTTGCTAAGTCATTATCTGATATCGGCGTAACGTTTATTGGACCACCCCAGAATGCTATCGAAAGTATGGGTGACAAAATCACATCGAAAAAGATTGCACAGGAAGCTGGAGTGAATACGGTTCCAGGTTACATCGGTGTAATAAAGGATGAGGATGAGGCTCTAAGTATAAGTGAGAAGATCGGTTATCCTGTAATGATCAAAGCTTCTGCAGGTGGCGGTGGTAAAGGGATGAGGATAGCCTGGAACGATACCGAAGTGAAAGAGGGCTTTCAGTCCTCAAAAAATGAAGCGGCCAGCAGCTTTGGAGATGATAGGATCTTCATAGAAAAATTTGTAACCCAACCTCGACATATAGAAATCCAAGTGCTGGCAGACACTAAAGGTAACTGTATTTATTTAGGAGAGCGGGAATGCTCTATACAGCGAAGAAATCAAAAAGTAGTTGAAGAAGCACCAAGTTCTTTTCTAGATGAAAATACCCGTAGAGAAATGGGTGAGCAAGCTTGCAACCTAGCAAAAGCAGTTGGGTATTCCAGTGCAGGAACTGTGGAATTTATAGTAGATAAAGACAAAAACTTCTATTTTCTGGAGATGAACACTCGGTTGCAGGTTGAACACCCTGTAACTGAGCTAATAACCGGCATAGATTTAGTGGAGCAGATGATATTAGTGGCTACTGGCAAACCTTTATCAATCACCCAAAAGGATATAAAGCTGACAGGCTGGGCAATAGAGAGCCGCCTCTATGCAGAGGATCCCTATCGAAATTTTCTACCATCAATTGGAAGATTAACCCGCTATCGACCTCCTGCTGAAATAAAGGATAAACATTCTATTGTCAGAAATGATACAGGCGTTTACGAAGGTGGCGAGATCTCTATGTACTATGATCCTATGATCGCAAAACTTTGTACTTGGGCTCCTGATAGGGCGAAAGCTATTGAGCAAATGCGGATTGCTCTTGACCGATTTGAGGTGGAGGGCATTGGGCATAATTTGCCGTTTTTATCTGCTGTCATGGATCATAAAAAGTTTATTTCTGGTAAGATCACTACCGCATTTATTGCTGAGGAGTATTCAGAAGGTTTTAATGGTGTTGATTTAAGTGATGATAAGATAAAAGATCTTGCAGCATGTGCTGCGGCTATGAATCGTGTAGCAGAAATTCGGAGGACAAAAATCTCTGGTAGGATGGATAATCACGAAAGACGTGTTGGTGATGACTGGGTGGTCCAAGTTGCTGGGAAAGTGTTTTTGGTGAATGTAATAGCTGATACCGCTGGAGCAAATGTAATTTTTGAGGATGAAACATCCATTCGTGTTTCTGGAGACTGGTTGCCAGGAAAAAAATTAGCAAATATGACAGCTGGTGATAAAAATTTAGTTATTAAAATCAACAAGGTAACGGGCGGTTTCAGAATGCGCACCAGAGGAGCGGATTTAAAGGTTCTTGTCAGGTCGCCTAGACAAGCGGAACTATCGAAACATATGCAAGAAAAGCTTCCGCCTGATACTTCCAAAATGTTGCTGTGCCCAATGCCAGGATTAATTGTAAAGATTGATGTTGAGATAGGGCAGGAGGTCCAAGAGGGTCAGCCATTATGTACCGTTGAGGCGATGAAAATGGAAAATATTTTAAGAGCAGAACGTAAAGGCGTTGTAGCTAAAATTAATTCTAGTGTTGGAGATAGCTTGGCCGTTGATGATATCATACTTGAGTTCGGCTGAGAATCCTATGTTCATTGCAAAATATAGATTTAGGAGCTTGTAGTGGATAAAAGCAAGATAGATTGGCAAAGACTGGCAGAAAAAGAACTTCGTGGTAAATCAGTAGCAGAGCTAGATTGGACAACAATTGAAGGCATAAAGGTAAAGCCAGTTTATTCTGAAGAAGACCTCAAAGAGATTGAACACCTTGGCAACTTGCCGGGATTTGAGCCCTATGTAAGAGGTGTGAAGGCTACTATGTACGCTGGCAGGCCTTGGACAATTCGGCAATACGCTGGATATTCTACCGCGGAAGAGTCTAATGCTTTTTACAAACGTGGACTAGCCGCTGGACAGCAGGGTGTTTCAGTTGCCTTCGATTTAGCAACACACAGAGGTTATGATAGTGACCATGAGCGCGTCATAGGTGATGTCGGAAAGGCTGGGGTTGCGATCGATAGCGTCGAAGACATGAAAATTCTTTTTGATGGGATACCGTTAAATGAAATTTCTGTATCTATGACAATGAATGGTGCAGTAATTCCAGTTTTAGCTAATTTTATTGTTGCAGGCGAAGAGCAAGGGCATAAGAAATCTGATCTCTCCGGTACCATTCAAAATGATATTCTTAAGGAGTTTATGGTAAGAAATACCTATATTTATCCTCCTGAACCGTCAATGAGAATAGTTGCTGATATTATTGAATACACATCTAGTGAAATGCCAAAATTTAACTCCATATCTATCTCTGGATATCATATGCAAGAAGCTGGAGCGAGCCTTGTTCAGGAGTTGGCCTACACTTTGGCTGACGGAAAGGAATATGCTAAAAAAGCTATTGAGAAAGGTCTCGACATAGATGCTTTTGCAGGTCGGTTATCATTCTTTTTTGCAATTGGGATGAACTTTTTTATGGAGGCAGCAAAATTGCGGGCTGCCCGTTTGCTCTGGCACAGAATTATGACAGATCTTGGGGCGAAAAATCCTAGATCTAAAATGCTTAGAACCCATTGTCAGACATCAGGAGTGTCATTACAAGAGCAGGACCCTTATAATAATGTTATCCGTACTGCCTATGAGGCAATGTCTGCTGTTCTGGGAGGCACTCAATCTCTTCACACAAACGCGCTGGACGAAGCAATGGCGCTGCCTACAGATTTCAGTGCCCGTATTGCCCGTAACACTCAGTTAATTCTGCAAGAAGAAACAGGTGTGTCCAATGTCGTTGATCCATTAGCAGGTTCATATTACGTGGAAAAATTGACTGCTGATCTGGCCGATGCCGCGTGGCGGTTAATAGAAGAAGTGGACGAAATGGGTGGCATGACAAAAGCTGTAGCCGCTGGAATGCCGAAGCTAAGAATAGAAGAAACCGCAGCTAAGCGACAAGCTGATATAGATCGCCGTGATCAAGTTATAGTTGGTGTGAACAAATACCGGCTTACTCAGGAAGATGAATTAGACATTCGTGACATAGATAATGATGCGGTCCGAGCCGCACAAGTAAAACGATTAGAAAATATAAAGAAACAGCGTGATGAAAAGAACTGCTTAGCGGCCCTTCTTAATTTAGAAAAAGCAGCTGGAGGTGGTGGTAACCTGTTGGCGGCGGCGGTTGATGCATCGCGGGCTCGCGCAACTGTGGGAGAAATTTCAATGGCAATGGAAAAAGTGTTTGGGCGTCATCGTGCTGAAGTTAAAACTTTAGCAGGAGTTTACGGGGCCGCATATGAAGGAGATGAAGACTTCATTGCCATACAGCATGAGTTAGAAAAGTTTACTAAAGACGAGGGAAGGCGTCCTCGAATGTTGGTAGTGAAAATGGGCCAGGATGGCCATGACCGCGGAGCAAAGGTAATTGCAACTGCTTTTGCAGATATAGGTTTTGATGTAGACGTGGGCCCTTTATTTCAGACCCCTGAAGAGGCAGCACAGGATGCAATTGACAATGATGTTCATGTTATAGGTATTTCCTCTCAAGCAGCGGGACACAAAACACTTGCACCAAAGCTCATTGAAGCTCTCAAAAGTCGCGATGCTGGAGACATTTTAGTGATTTGTGGTGGCGTCATCCCTCAGCAAGATTATGAGTTTCTTTACGAAAAGGGCGTCAAAGCAATCTTTGGTCCTGGAACCAACATTCCTGCGGCAGCATCTAAAATACTAGAGTTAATTAGGCAAACTAAAGCCTAAATTAATAATTGAAACTACTCCTCTGTTGGGCCCGCCTATGTTGAATTTAGATCATATTGTGATTTCTGCAGAGAGTTTATTGGTTGGTCAGGAATTTATCGAAGATAGGCTTGGTGTAAAGGCTGATCCTGGAGGTGAACATCCAGTATTTGGCACCCACAACAAATTAATTTCTTTCGGCGACACATACCTTGAAATTATTGCTGTATCTCCAGAATTAGTTCCCGAGCGGGTTCCTAGATGGTTTAACTTGGATAATTTCAATGGTCAGCCGAGAATAACAAATTGGGTCTGCAGCACTAGTTTTAGTGAATTTGTTCCAAATGATTTAATGCATGGAATGGGGGAGATACTAAATCTTTCGCGCGGATCCCTGACGTGGAATATTACCGTACCGGAGGACGGCCAACTTCCATATGAGGGATTTGCGCCTGCACTAATTGATTGGGGGGGATCAGTGCACCCTACGGAGACGCTTAAAGATAACGGGATCCGTTTAAAAAAATTTATTATCAAACATAAATCTGCTACCAACTTGTGTTCATCTTTCAGTGGATTATTATCTGATCAGCGTATAGAATTTCTTTCTACGTCTGGAGCAGGATCTTACGAACTATGGATAGAAACTCCACAGAACAATACAGTAATAATCAAATAATTGTCCGCGATGCATCTGCCGAGGATGCTCAGGCTATTATGCACATTTGGAATGCTAACATTAGCTGTACCTTAAATACGTTTAATAGCCGCATAAAAACTGAGGTAGAAATTAAAGATACAATTCTCGAAACAAATAAAAAAAATTATGGTTTTTTTGTAAGTGAATGCGAAGGTAAGATAATTGGATTCGCCACATATTTTCAATTCCGCGCCGGTGTTGGCTATGCAAAAACGTTAGAGCATACGATAGTTATTTCGGAAAACATGCAAAGGTGCGGTGTGGGTAAAGCACTAATGGCTAGTCTTTTAGAAGACGCAAAAAGAAAAAATTTTCAATCAATTTTTGCTGGCGTTAGTGGTTCTAATGAAAGAGCTGTTAAGTTTCATGCATCTTTAGGATTCCAAGCTGTGGCAGAACTTCCCCGAGTTGGATACAAATTTGACAAATGGCTTGATTTAATTTTGATGCAAAAATTTTTGCAAACCGATCACAGAGATGATTTTTAAATGTCTATTTGGACAAAAATAACTACTGCTATTTCCATGCTAGCTAAGGGCGAACCTTTAGCTAAGATTTTTTCAAAATTAAAAACTCCGCCTGAGAAATCTGTTGCATTCACAATTGCGGTAATTGCACTGGGTGCAAAAATGGCTAAATCAGACGGAAACGTTAAAAAAGAAGAAGTTAAAGTATTCCGGCGAATTTTCCATATCCCTGAGTCAGAGGTTGCGGCGGCCGGAAAAGTATTTGACTTAGCTAGACAGGATGTTGCTGGGTATGAAGTGTATGCTCGCAGAATTAGAAAGATGTTTGGAGAGCGGCATCAGACTTTATCCGATCTTATGGAGAGTTTGTTTCATATTTCACTTGCTGATGGGGAGTATCATCCCAAAGAAAATGAATTTTTGCGTAATGTAAGTGAAATATTTGGATTTTCTCATAGTGATTTTTCGAAATTAAAAGCTCGTTTCGTGGAATTTGAGGATCTGGACCCGCATGAAATTTTGGGTGTCTTGCCAAATTCTGAAATGCAGGAAATCAAACGGGCTTACAAAGAAAAAGTACGAGAATGTCACCCTGATCGAGTTATTGCCAGGGGTATGCCAGAGGAAGCCATTAAATTAGCTCAAACCAAACTGGCTCAGATTAATAATGCTTATGAGAAAATTGTGGAAAATATGTAACTAAACATTAGAAATTTCGACTTCTGCTTTAAGTGATTCAGCCAATGAGTTTAGTCTGATAAGTGAAACCTCGCCCAGTCGCTTCTTCTCGAGCTCGCCTATTTTCAGTAATAATTTGTTCTTCTTTTTAGCATATTTTAAATATGCTTCTGAATGTGGGGAATTAACCCAGAGATTTGCGCCTAATCGCATGGCTTTACCGAGAATTTCAGCATCTTTAATTTGCGTCGAGCTTAGCAAGCGCAGTAAAGGATCAAAAGATGTTCTGGAGTGACTATTTTTATATCGAAACAAGAGAGCAAGACCTAAAAACACACGTTCCGAGTGTTTCAAGCCACCTAGATTAGCCCTTGTTATATAGTCAAAACAAGCTTCGTGTCTATAATCAGGATGAGCACGCCACGATACATCGTGCAGGTAGCATGCTGCCTGAATTAGCCGCGTTTGGCTCTTTTTACCATTTGAGAATAGGGGTTTAACAAAGTTAAAAAGCGCTTTTCCTGCGCCTGGCACTCTCGAGTCCTTTGCTTCTGCAAATCTACAAGCTTCAATTAGAGGATCCCTATCTTTCAGCATCTGAGGCATTTTTTCGTACAACATGCCCTCTCTTATCCCGTAGCTTGATATGGCGATATCCTTAGGTTTAAAAACACTACATAACTTTTCAAGAATCTCCATTGCATATGGGATAAACATTATTCTACTTGCTGAGATTGAGCATTGTTTTGCTATGTTTTCCAGACCGTGATCTTTAATAAAGTATTTAAGTTCTTTAATAGATTTTTTTTCCATGCGATATTCGTGCAAAACCCTTAACGGGTGATCACATCTTTCCATATCTATTCGTGCGAGTGCACGCCAAGATCCACCGACTAAGAATAATCGATTATTTTGGGGAAAAAACGATTTAGCAAGGTGAGATAATTGGGAGCTTATATATTCAAGACGTTCCTTCTTTGTATCAATATCCATTAGTTTTAATGGACCAAGTTCAGCACTTGCGCAGGCTCCAACTTTTCCGTTGCTAATTTCCGCTAATTCGAGTGATGTCCCGCCCAAGTCGCATACCAAGCCGTATGCTCCCGGCCAACCTGTCAGTACGCCTTGGGCTGATAGTTTGGCCTCCTCTTCTCCCGAAATCACGGCAATAAACTGACCAGTTTTTTCCATAACTTCTTGACAGAAATCCCGTCCATCAGAGGCAGTTCTAACCGCTGCAGTGGCCACTGCTGTGACTTCTTTAATGCCCATAGATTTTGCCAACTGCTTAAACCTAGCTATTGCCAAGATTGCCCTGGTACGTCCCTCGGGATTCAGCCGGCCATGTGAAGATAACCCTACACCGAGACCACACATTATTTTTTCATTAAAAAAATATGCTGGTGAGCGGGCGGCTCCATCAAATACTACTAAACGTACTGAGTTGGAGCCAATATCGATAACACCTACTCTGGACAGGTTTCGAACAGATGGATCATCGAATACCGTTTCCTTGAAAAGAGGCGGTGTTACGGCAAGGTCTTGCATTTACGATCGTTACCTTTGCGCATTTTTATCTTAACTTATTTCGCATTCAATTATTATTGGGTCAACATTCAATTTATGATTGTAAATCATTAAATTTGTGCAGTTGTGAGGCAGTAAATTTTAGACTTATTTTTTTTCCTTCACTAAGCGCTGCTTTGTCTAAAAAGACTACCAATCTACTGGCTGCGCTAAAACTTCTCTCACCGTGGCGTGCGATGTATTGCAATACTTCTGGCTTCGGGTAAATTTGTCGGTCGGCAAAAAGTTTAGCGATCAAGGCTAAAAACAATTTATCGTCAGGTGGAAGTAAACGTGCATTTCTCATACCCAAAATTCGTGAGCGCAAATCTGGCAGATTTACTTTCCAAAACTTTGGATCTTTTTTGCCTGTAAGAAGTAGGTAACAATTGTTTGCAAGTAGCATATTGAACAAATGAAAAAGATTATTTTCTAATTCTGGGCTTCCTTGTTGTTCATCAATATCTTCTATTACAAGGGAAGCTGAGGTTACCTTTTGTAGATCAATATCAAAAAAATCCGAAATATTTATGACGTTTGCTGATAACGACTTGGCCCATACTAGTGCTAAATGAGTTTTGCCAGAGCCTGACGGTCCCGATAATATATGCTGGCGGTTGGGCCAGTTAGACCAGTCCTCCATTAACTTTACAGCGATCGAATTGCAGTCCGAAATGAAAAAGTCACTTTTCCCTAGTGCGGGACGAGAGGGTAGATCAAATGCTAACTGCCTAGGTATCTGGTTTGCTTCCATTTTCACCCAAAAATAGCCTGCTCATTTTGTATTTTTTGATTAAAAATCTTAAAATTATGCCTGCGCTGGCTGCAAGAGGTACCGCCAACAGCAAACCGATAAAACCAAAAAAGGCTCCAAACAAAGAAAGTGCGAGGATTAACGATACAGGATGTAAACCCACGGAATTACCGACTAATTTTGGAGTTAAAATATTTCCCTCAAATATTTGACCAACAATAAATACGCCAAAAACTAACGCTACGAGTTCGAAATCTCCCCAGAATTGAATTAGAGCCAATCCAATTGCCAAAACACCGCCTAACAAAGCGCCTACGTAAGGAATGAAACTAACCAAACCTGCTATCAGTCCAATTATGAGACCAAATTCTAGCCCGATTAGGCTAAGAGCAGTTGCATAGTAAATCCCCAAAATCAAACAAACCGCAATCATGCCACGTACGAATGCTGACAAAGTGGTATCTATTTCTGCAGCTAAGCTTCTAATGACTACAGCGTGATCAAGGGGAAGCAGTTCATTTATTTTTAGTAATATACGGTCCCAGTCTACCAGAAGATATACGGCTACGACTGGAGTAATTACCAAAAGTGTTATTATATCGATCAGCGAAATAGCAGAGGCCATTACACTTCCAACTATATTTCCCAATTTTTCCTGAGCAATTGCTGTAAACTTAGATAAAGTTAAGTTTACAGCTCCAGATTCAGGAGCTATCGAGGCTATTTTACTTAATATAACCTCTTGTACTGTACTAATTAGATCTGGCGCGGCTTTAGCAAAAAGTCTTATTTGATCGATTACCAATGGTATAACTAGCAAGAAAATAAAAAATACGACAAAAAAAGCTGCCACTAAAATCAATGTTGTTCCTAGCACTCTTCCAGTTCCGAGGCGTTCTAGTCTATCGACAATTGGATCCAGCAAGTATGCAATTGCAGCGCCAAGAACAAATGGGAGTAAAATATCTCCTAAAAGCCAAACAAATAAAAGCAATATTGCCGCAGCAATCATCCAGTATTTGATCTGATCTTTCACTGGCAGGGCCATGTGTTTCTCCTAGACTGTTATTACATAGATCGCGCATGCAAGCATTTGATTCAAGTTGTATTTTTATCTTACAACCCTTGTTTGTGCCCTATACACTCGTTAAACGTTAATTGTTTATGTTACATACCATCACAAGAGGGTTTTTATGAGGCTTTCCAGTTACTTTTTACCAGTTTTAAAGGAGACCCCAGCAGAAGCACAAGTGGTTTCTCATCGATTAATGTTGCGCGCAGGAATGATTAAGCAGCAAGCCGCTGGCATTTACTCATGGTTACCACTCGGTTTCAAAGTCTTGCGTAAACTTGAAAACATTATTCATGAAGAACAGATCAAGGCCGGTCATATACCGATACAAATGCCTATTTTACAATCTGCGGATTTGTGGCGTGAGAGTGGTCGTTACGATGATTACGGCCAGGAAATGCTAAGGATAAAAGACAGGCAAGATCGTGATTTACTATATACACCAACCGCAGAAGAAATGGTGACTGATATATTCAGATCGCATGTTTCGAGTTATAAAGATTTGCCACTTACACTCTATCAAATTCAATGGAAATTTCGCGATGAAATTCGTCCTCGTTTCGGGATCATGCGGGGTAGAGAGTTTTACATGAAGGATGGGTATAACTTTGATTTAACAAAAGAGGATGCATTGCATGCTTATAACAGACACCTTGTTAGTTACTTAAAGACATATGAGCGGATGGGATTGCAAGCGATCCCGATGAGGGCTGACAGTGGTCCAATCGGCGGTGATAACACGCATGAATTTCTTGTACTTGCTGAAACAGGGGAATCGGAAGTTTTCTATGACTCCAAAGTGACAGATTTGACTTTTGGTGATCGGGATATCGACTACAATGATAAAGCCGCGTGCCAGTCTATACTGGATGAGTTTACATCGCTCTATGCCAGGACTGATGAAACACATGATCCCAAGTTATTTGCGGAGCTACCGAAAGAGCGGCAAAAAAGTGCGCGTGGCATAGAGGTTGGTCAAATTTTTTATTTTGGAACAAAATATTCAGAAGCTATGGGAGCTTATGTTGCAGATGATGAGGGTAGTAAAATGCCTGTTCATATGGGGTCTCATGGGATTGGCGTTTCGAGACTTATTGGAGCGATTATAGAAGCATCACACGATCAAAATGGAATTATTTGGCCCGAAGGAGTAACCCCATTTCATTGTGGGATTGTAAACTTGAAGCAGGGTGACGAGGAGGCGGATGAGGCTTGCGAAGCCCTGTATAATTCTCTCAGCTTATTAGGCTTAGAACCTCTTTACGATGATCGGAATGAAAGAGCAGGTGGGAAATTCGCCACTATGGACCTGATAGGCTTGCCATGGCGCTTGACTGTAGGGCCGCGTGGTTTGAAAAATGGAGTGGTAGAGCTTACAAACAGAAAAACTGGCGTTTCAGAGGAACTTCCGCCTGAGAAGGCAGTTGAGAGAATTGCTCACGTATACAGATCAGTGAAAGTGGGCGACTTTTTATTTAATTGACTATCTGTGCAGGCTGAATGAGTGTATTGCTAAATGTTTTCACATTCTTTTAAGGCGTCTATTGGCACTATTTCCAAAGCTTTCTTGTGTGTAGAGTTAAGGTTAACTTTTGGAGCGCAGCCTTCGTCATATGCTTGTAAGAAACGACTGGCGCAAAGACACCACTGATCGCCAGCTTTAAGACCTTTAAAATGAAACTCTGGTTTGGGTGTAGATAGATCGTTGCCCACATATTTAGAAAAGGCTAAGAATTCCTCCGTCATAACGGCACAAACTGTATGACTGCCATAGTCGGCCTGACAAGTGTTACAATGACCATCTCTGAAAAAACCAGTTAGAGGATCATTCGAACACGGAAGCAGTTCTTCACCTAAAACATTTAAGCTTTCCGCCATACTGTAGTCACTACTCATGTACCCACCTTTACTTATTTCCCAATTAGTTAATTAGATTATACTCTGATTTTATCCAGATAGTATTGGAAATGATGAAAATTCACCGAAATTTTTCTAGTAAACGCTCTAAAGCACTTTTCTTTGTTTCTTTACTGCTATCGAGTGTCTGTTTGCCAGGAGATGGCTTTGTTTTCGGCACTTTTCTATCTGAGGTTTTTTTTGAAGTGTTACTTTGCCCACTTACAATATTCAAAAACTTTTCTTGATTTCCCTCTTGTAGTTGAGGAAAGCCTTCCGCGACTGCTTCAAGCAAAAAACTTAGATCAGCTTCACTATTCTTTGGAAAATTACTTAAGACGTACGAGGCAACTTTGGCTTTATCGCCTGGATGCCCAATACCAAGGCGAACTCTGAAATAATCAGGTCCTAAGTGTTGTTGTATTGAGCGCAACCCGTTATGACCTGCATGCCCTCCACCAATTTTTGTTTTTATCTTCAAAAAAGGTAAATCTAGCTCGTCGTGAAATACACATACCTCAGTGCTAGGGAGCTTGAAAAACCTGGATGCATCAATCACTGATTGTCCAGATAAATTCATAAATGTCGAGGGTTTTAAGAAAATTAGTTTTCCCCGGTTTAGTGTCACTTCACTTACCAAGCCTTGAAATTTCTTTTTCCAAGGTGTTCCACCGTACCGATTTACAATGGCGTCAACGACCATGAAACCAATATTATGCCGATTTTTTGAATGATTTTCACCAGGATTTCCAAGGCCGACGAATAGCTTCATAGCGCAACTCTGCAAATAAATAATCCACCGTTAGCATAGACCGAAGGTTTGTAAAGAAAAAGGGCGATACAATGCATCGCCCTGATAAAAACAAAATTTGTTGTTAATTATTCTTCTTCAGTGGTTTCTTCTGTATCAGTTGTTGCTTCTTCTTCTGACGTTTCCTCTTCATCACTTTCAGAAGATCTTAAGCTGGAAGGTGCTGAGATATTAGCAATTACGAAGTCTCGATCGATTGTAGGTTTTGCACCCTCAGGTAGTGTTACTGATGAAATAGAAATAACGTCTCCAATATCGAGCCCGGTCAGATCAACAGTAATTTTTTCTGGTATATCTGCTGCGGTAACAACGAGTTCAACTTCCGGACGCACAACTGTTAAAACGCCGCCACGCTTGAGCCCCGGAGCGTCTGCTTCATTAATAAATTCAACTGGAATGAATAAATTAATCTGTGTTGTCCTTCGAAGTCTCATAAAATCTAAATGAGTAGGAAGGTCTTTAACCACATCACGCTGTACGTCTCTACAAATCACTCTGACGTCATCCTGACCATCAACTTTCAGGTTATAAAGAGTGGACTTAAATCGTCCTGCTTTCAAGCGCTTAAAAAGTTCATTGAATGGTACTTGGATAGGCAGGGGGTCTACGCCTCCACCATAAACTACGCCGGGTACCATGCCATTACGACGAGCTTGACGAGCGGCGCCCTTGCCTGTCCCCGTCCGCGCAACAGCAACTAAATCTGGTATTTCTTTTGCCATTTAATTTCTCCTAATATTTGGGCTCCTCCAAGGCTGTAGCCCACTGAAAAATGTCCTTATATCAAAAAAAAAAATATTTAAAGTCGAAAGTTTAGGTTGCCAATACTTGGGGTCACGACCAGCCCTTACCAAAGTCTTTTGGTAATAAAATCGCAGAGCGATCCACGTCTTTAATATTTTTGTATCCGCATAATGCCATGGAAATATCTAATTCGTTCTGCATCAGTCCTAAGGCTAATTTTACACCCTTTTCGCCGTAAGCCCCAAGGCCGTAGATATATGGGCGACCAATGTAAGTACCTTTAGCTCCCATCGCAATCGCTTTTAAAACATCTTGACCAGACCTTATTCCCCCATCCAAGTGAACTTCAATCTTATCTCCAACCGCTTCTAGTATAGACGGTAAGGCCTCCATAGAACTGATAGCGCCGTCTAACTGGCGGCCACCGTGGTTTGAAACTATGAGTGCATCAGCACCAACCTGAAGCGCCATCTTGGCATCCTCTTTGTCTAGAATGCCCTTTAAAATTACCTTGCCACCCCAATATTCCCTAATTTTTGAAATTTTGTCCCAATCTAAAGCAGGGTCGAATTGAGTGTGGGTCCATTCTGACAAGCTCGAAGTGTCACCAACACCAGATACATGCCCAACTATATTGCCAAACGTGCGACGCTTAGTTTGCAGCATTTCCAAGCCCCAAGTCCATTTGGTTGAAAGATCTAACATATTTCTAAAAGTTGGTTTGGGCGGAGCTGATAACCCATTTTTAAGGTCTTTATGTCTCTGACCTAAGATTTGCAGATCAAGTGTAATTACAAGTGCTGAGCATTTAGCAGCTTTCGCTCTGTCTATTAAACTATGGACAAATCCGGTATCTTTCATGGTGTATAACTGAAACCAGAATGGTTTGTCGGTATTTTTCGCAACGTCTTCAATTGAACAAATTGACATTGTAGATAAGGTGAACGGCACTCCAAAATCTTCAGCTGCTTTGGCAGCCTTAATTTCGCCATCAGCCCGCTGCATGCCGGTGAGGCCTACTGGTGCCAAAGCTACTGGAATTGTTACAGGTTGCTTAATCATCTCCGAGTTGGTTTTGCGGTCTGTCATATCGACTGCAACACGTTGGCGCAGGCGGATTTTCTTGAAGTCAGACGAATTGTCCTCGAGCGTTTGCTCGTCCCAACTTCCGGACTCAGCATAATCATGAAACATCTTCGGAACGCGTTTTTTGTAAATTCTTTGCAGGTCTGAAATATTTGTTATTACTGGCATAATGATCCGGCTTTATCTGATTTCAAGGTAACGGTTTACAAATTTCATATTACAAAACATGGCATCTTAAGTTTACTTAGCAACCTCAGGCAGCGTGAGCACCAGTAGCTAAACTTTCAACAAATTTACAAATTTCATCCACAGATGCTCCATCAGCAAACTTTTCTACAATTGCAGATCCTACCACTGCGCCATCGGCTATGGATGCGATTTCACGCGAATTTTCTGGGGTTTTTATCCCAAAGCCTACCACTACAGGCAAATCTGTTTTTGATTTAATTCGGGCTACTTCCGGTCCGACATTGTTTGCCTTCGCCGACGCTGCACCAGTAATACCTGTTATTGACACGTAATAAACAAAACCAGAAGTGTTCTGCAATACGCGTGGTAGTCTTCTATCGTCCGTTGTCGGAGTGGCCAATCTTATGAAATTTATCCCCGCTGCTTGAGCCGGAATACAAAGTTCATCATCTTCCTCCGGAGGAAGATCAACAACTATCAAACCATCGATGCCACACTCTTTGGCATTCTCCAGAAACTTCTCAACACCATAGCTGTAAATTGGATTGTAATAGCCCATTAGAACAATAGGGGTTACATCGTCGACCAATCTAAATTTCTTTGCCATATCCAATGTTTTTTGAAGTGTCATTCCTTCTTTGAGTGCCCTTTGACCAGCTAATTGTATCGTTGACCCATCTGCCATTGGGTCGGTGAAAGGAAGTCCTAACTCAATGATATCAACTCCCGAAGCTGGTAGTCGCTCCATCAATTCGTAAGATAGTTCTAAATTGGGGTCACCTGCCATTATGTAGGATACGAAGGCTTTCTTAGATTCTGCTTTAAGTTGAGCAAATTTTTTATCAATACGTGTCATTAAATTTCCTTTCGCCCATCCGTTATTTTAGTCTTGTGAACCAAAATTTCTAGTTGGGCAAGAGATAGTCTTAATAGTTTATTGCAAGTCTAGGACTGTCAGCTTAAAAGCTAGACGAAGTTATAGTCAAGGTTGTCTCTAATGGGTTTTAAAATGGGTATAGTTGGCTTGCCAAATGTTGGTAAGTCGACACTATTCAATGCGCTAACGAAAACAGCAACTGCACAAGCAGCAAATTTTCCGTTTTGTACAATTGAGCCAAATATTGGCGAAGTATCTGTTCCGGATGACCGCTTGGATAAGTTAGCCAAAATCGCTGCTTCACAAAACGTCATTCCAGCAAGAATGACATTTGTTGATATAGCTGGTTTGGTTAAAGGGGCTTCTAAGGGCGAAGGCCTCGGAAATCAGTTTCTGGCAAATATCAGAGAGGTAGATGCGGTTGCACATGTCTTGCGTTGTTTTGAGGACTCTGATGTGACCCATGTTGAAGGAAGAGTTGATCCTTTAGCTGATGCAGACACAATCGAAACTGAATTGATGTTAGCTGACATCGAAAGCATTGAAAAGCGCTTGCAAAACCTGAGCCGCAAAGTGAGGGGTGGAGATAAAGAAGCAGTCCAACAGGAAAGGCTGTTACAGTCAGCATTAAAACAGTTAGAGCAGGGTATGCCAGCTAGATCTGTTTCAGTGGAAGATGAAGATCAAAAGGATTGGCAAATGCTGCAGCTGTTAACTGCTAAGCCAATATTATACGTATGTAATGTTGAGGAAAATTCGGCAGCAACTGGAAATAGTCATTCAAACAAAGTTGCTGAAATGGCGTCCTCACATAATGCAGGGATGGTAATTATCAGTGCGCAAATTGAAGAAGAAATCAGCCAGTTGGAGTCTGACGAAGCACAGATGTTCTTGGAAGAGATGAAACTATCAGAGGCCGGTTTGGATCGACTTATAAGGGCTGGTTATGATTTACTAAATCTGGAAACTTATTTTACTGCCGGTCCTAAGGAATCTAGGGCATGGACTATTAAAAAGGGTACAAAAGCACCAGTAGCCGCTGGCGTCATTCATGGCGACTTTGAGAGAGGCTTTATTCGTGCGGAAACCATCTCATATAAAGACTATATTGCATTTGAGGGTGAGAGTGGCGCTAAAGAAGCTGGGAAAATGCGGATTGAAGGCAAAGCGTACGTAGTAGAAGATGGAGACGTAATGCATTTTCTTTTCAATACCTAGATCTTTTTGGTGGCAAGGTCATTCGTTGTTTTGAAAGAATGAAACAGTCTAGAATGGGATCAAAAAAATTGCTCTTGTCAACAATCTTTCAACCGCTTAGACACAGTCTTGGAGATGTGGCCGAGTGGTCGAAGGCGCTCCCCTGCTAAGGGAGTAGGCGGGAAACCGTCTCGAGGGTTCGAATCCCTTCGTCTCCGCCA
>NTKT01000012.1 GCA_002457055.1 Rhodobacteraceae bacterium MED-G08 | reverse complement strand
ATCTTTCTTCGGTCCATTTGAGCATTAAAAGAATTAGCAACAATACCAGTAAGAAGTGCCACAACAGTGACTCCAAAAATTGCAGTAAACGCTGCAATGCATTTCCCCATAACTGTTACTGGGCTCACATCTCCATAACCCACTGTAGTAAGCGTTATAATAGCCCACCACATAGCATCTGGAATTGACCTAAAATCCTCTGGTTGGACCTTGTTTTCAGCAAAATAAATTAATGAAGAAGACATAACGAAGGCTACAACAAATATATAAAGCGTTGTTAGAAAAGATCGTTTTTCCTCCATAATAGCACCAAATAAATCCTCCAGCGCAGAGTTATACGCGTTCAACTTTAAAATTCGAATAAGCCTTAAAGTTCTCAAAACACGCAAGTCTAAACCTGGGAAAAAAGCCTGCAAGTAAAACGGCATAATCGATAGAAAATCGATCAAACCATAAAAACTCTTTATATACGACCATCTGGTGTGAGCAGCATGATTTCTCTTCACAATTGGACGTTTGGCAGGCGCAGACCATATTCTTGCAAGATATTCGAGTGTAAAAACAATTACTGAAAATATTTCAAAAAAATAAAAAGCTTCTTTAAATTTTCTTTCTAGCTCTGGAACAGATTCTAACGTTACGGCCACAAGATTTAATATAACAAGTATTGACAATGCATAATCACAAAACTTCGAGAGCTTATCACCCACAGCTGCAGGTTCCAGAATGCGCAAAACATGTCCCTGAAAATTCTGGTACTGATTATCCATTATATCTTTGGCCTAGATGCATTTATTAATTACCTGACTCTTTTAACAAATCACGGCCTAATATTCAAATGCCCCATCTCCTTATCGGGCCCGAGTCAATATGAACAAAGCCTGGATAAAAACCAAGACCTCCAGAACAGATATTCCTTGCTGCGGATCTAAGTTTCTTTTGTGATACTTCTCTAATCGCAAAATCAATAGCTTTTCCTTCTATATGGAGTGAATTTTTAGCTACGTTCTTACTTCTGACTCTTAATTTTTCATTAGTCTTTTTAGTCCTATACCCAGAAGTTATCTGAACATTTATACGGCTGTTGTGACCGAGAACTTCCTCACATATGCTAAATAAATTTTTTAAAACCTCTGAATCCATAGGGATTGACTTATTTTCTCTCCAATCCCGAAAAAAATGATCCAGTCTAGAATTGTAATATCCAATGCCACTATCAAAGCGGGTAACCATGTGTGACAATTTCTCATTATTATTTACATTATGGAGATTAATTAAAAAGTCCTTCCTCGGTTTATAGGAAAACTTGCTTTTCTTAAATTTATTTGCTGCCTCATTTTCAGTTAAATCTGGCTCCGCGTCGAATAAACTATATGGATCTTCCGATAAGTTAAAACTTTTCTGATTACCAAATAGACTACCGTTTTGATCAAAGTCTATTAAAGCACCATGTGACATATCAAAATCAATTAAGGGTTTAGCAGCATGACAAGCGCCTGATGCTCCAAGTGCCAATACGAACATACGCCTTGATATAAAAGTAATTTTCGACATGAAATGAGTGAGCAAAATTGATGCCATAAAAGTATTTTTCTTAAAAAGTTTAGTCTTATTTAAGAAGAAAGGTATCGATAATATTTTACAAAATTATTTTTAGAAAGTGCCTTAACTGTACTAAAAATTACTTATGATGAAATTTGAAGCTCTAAAATTTCAAATTCTAAGTCGTTTATATTGTGATGAAAAATAGTGAATTAAATAACTTGGTATATTGGGCTATAAAAATTCTCAAACAGCAATTTGAGAAAGATCCATATTCATTATCTTCCGAAGAACTCATGGCAATAAAATTGTACGATACGAAATTCAAAGAAAAGTTTAATAAGTAACTAACTAATATCAGAGTTGCTGTACTCTAAATCTAGCCTCTTAATTAATTCAAGAACAAAAATTAGCAGTCTAATAATATTTGATATTGGTTGACTAAATTAAGTTAAATGCTTTTATTCACATAATTATTTGCAGGGGACTAAAATGGATAAAGTGTGTGGTACATGTCAATTTGCTCATATGGAAGTAGATAACCACGATGATGTGTCTATCGAATGCCGTAAATATCCTCCAACAATAATCAATAGCGGCAGCCTAGCAAAATTCCCCAAGATATTACCGAAGTGGCATTGTGGTGAGTACTCCGAGGGGGACAAAAACTACTGGGATTTACTCCCCTGATCATCAAATATGTCAACTCAGCATTTTATAATTCAATTATTTTTGCAGACATTTATATTGATTTTCTTAATAAAATTTCATACCGAAATAGAGTTTTTATGATACTATAGGTGTTAGTGTTTTGATATGTTTCTGAGACAATTACAGTTAATAGCCGCTGCACTGACCTGTTCACTTTCAGCTATATGTTCTTATCTTTATCAGGAGCCTTTATTAAAAGGCGTTGCCGTGCTTGGGCTACTTTGGTCTATTTACGCTTGCTATAAAATATTAAGCTTCAACCTTAACAGCAATCTTCCTGCAGAGAAATTAATTAACAAAGAAAAAACTGAAGCCCCTCAAGTAGAAATCGTAAGCAAAAAACAACCTGAAATATTTCCGCGCAATCAAGACACGCCCCACAATATTAATAGAGAGCCCGACTCTGCCATAAAAAAAGAACCTATAATTTCGAAAAACCTGAAGAAACCCTCAAAAATTTAGACACTTGAATTTACATAAATTTACACTTTAATGTTTGCTCATAGTAGGGTCAAAACTTGTTGCATAAGGATAGATACCTTTTAGCATAATACTTTGGAGCTAAATCGTTTGTCAGATAAGTTTCTAGTATTATTCTCTCATATTCAGTTTCAACAAACTTTTTTTGAGCATTGGTTTCTAGTCTCTCCACTGCAGAACGTAATACTGGATCAAGTAACTCTTTTACCTGATCGAGCTCAACGTCTTTGCTAAAATTTTCTACAGCTAGAAATGCTAAGCGTGAAACTAATTCACATGAAGCCTCTTTTTGTAATTTACTTTGAACACCGGGGAGATCACTTGCTGTATTAGCTAGAGAAAAAGAGTACGTTAATATGAAGATAAAAAAACTGAGGATTTTGGTCATTAACTGAAGTCCAAATAAAATAATACTAGCTTCGATTATATCTGAGAAATAGCATAATGATACCGAAAATTAGATCATAACTTCTGCTATTTAAGTCCAAGAGTAAGCATTAGCCAATTTTCATTTTCGTATTTAGCAATAATATTTTGCCTTTTAACACATTTACTAAATTGAGATGAGTTTTGAGCGTGCCCATACTCAGAACACAGGGCTTTATATTCAGCAATATTTTTTTTGTTAATTTTTTCACACGCAGATAAAAAAATCACACTGACAAGTATTACCGAAAAATATCTAAAAATAATCACGGGTCAGAACCTATTACTCAAGCTTCCAGTTCACACTTTTATTTTCAACCGAACATATATGTAAAGTATCATTCTAAACATTTAAAACTAATATGAAAATTGGTGCAATAAACTACACTAATTTATCGGTGAAAAAGATGATTTATCCATTCTATTCCAATAAACGCTTAGCCTTGGATCTTTAACAAGGCCATTATTTAGTAGTGCTGACTCCTCAACATTGGGATAAATTTGATCAGCAAGTTTAATTTTGCTAGCTGACAGGCGTCTAACTATATGTCTTCTAGTCAGTTCACTAGGATGATGAAGTCCAGTTGCTTCAAGTAATTCTTTTAGAGCTTCTCGAGTATTTTTTTGGAAGTTAAAAACACGCTCAGATCTATCTGATACACTTACCGCAGCATATCGAGATGGATCCATAGTGGCGATACCCGTTGGGCAGTGCCCAGACGAGCAATCTCTCGCCTGAATGCAACCCAACGAAAACATGAACGGTCTAGCCATATTGCACCAGTCAGCCCCCAATGCACATACTCTTGCAATATCATAAGCACTGACTATTTTTCCAGAACCGGCTACTTTGACCCTCCCCCTTAAACCTGCACCTCTTAATGTATTATCAACGAAAACAATCGCGTCTCGCAACGGGCTCCCTAAGTGATCTGTAAATTCAGCTGGCGCAGCACCTGTTCCGCCCTCAGAGCCATCTACTGTGACAAAATCTATAAACATCTGCATCTGGACCATTGCCTTTACAACTGCAATAAATTCCCATGGGTGTCCTATGCATAATTTTATCCCAACAGGTTTTCCTCCGGATAGTTCACGAAGTTTTGATACAAAAAGCAACAATTCTTGAGGATTGGAAAACTCTGAATGCCTGTGAGGCGAAATAACGTCCTTAAATGCTTCTACTCCCCTTGCCTCAGCAATTTCTGGGGTTACTTTTGGCGCTAAAAGCATGCCCCCATGTCCTGGCTTTGCCCCTTGGCTTAATTTAATCTCAATCATTTTTACTTGATTAAGCTTTACTCTGTCCGAAAATTTCTTAGCATCAAACTTGCCATCCGGCGTACGACAGCCAAAATATCCGGTAGATATCTGCCAGATTGTATCACCGCCTCCAGCTTGGTGATATTTTGATAACGAGCCTTCACCTGTATTGTGTGCAAACCCGCCCTTTTTCGCTCCGGCAGACAGGGCTTCGATAGCTTTCGGCGATAGCGAACCAAAACTAGTACCAGAAATATTTAGTATGGACATAGAGTAAGGCTTTTGGTCTTCTCCTACTTCAATTCTGAAATCATCGCTTTCAATATGTGATGGGGTAATTGAGTGATTTAGCCAATTAAAGTCATCAGCGTAATGATCTTCATCGGACCCAAACGGCCGAGCTGCAAGCAAACTTTTAGAGCGTTGATAAACCATTGATCTTTGGTTGCGAGAATACGGAAGCTCATCTTTATCCGACTCCCAGAAATACTGTCTCAACTCCGGACGGATAGCTTCCATCATAAATCGAAGTCTGCCTAGAAGTGGAAAATTAGCAAGAACTGCCCTTCTCTTTTGTAGACGATCATATATGCCAACCAATCCTAAACAACCGATTATGAATGCTGGTACAAAAAAGAATATAGAGAAATAGAGTGCTGAAACTATAAAGACTAAACTTATTAACCAAACATAAAATAACGCAGAAAAACGGCCCCAGATAAGTCCCATAAAATTTCACTCTCCCCAAAACATGCTGCAATAATTATCAAATTTGTTTGTAATTAATGGATACTTCTTGATATTAAAAATTTACTCCCAAGATGATCCTACAATGTTTCTTTGTACACTCTAAGCTAATGAAGGTTTTTAGAACTGCCAAGAAAATATTTGGTGGTAACTTATAAAGTCAGTGCAAATGATTAGTGCCACGGACTGAGTAACTTAGTACTGTTTTAAAAAATACTATTCTAGTGGAGTACAAAACCTTAAATTTGCATTTTGTATCAGTCGGCATAACCCGACTTCATTGGCTTGACGTGATACATTTTATAGCCAAAAAAATATTGAGAATGCTAGAAAAACCGGTGCAATAAATATTAGCGCAACTAGCAAAACACGCAAGGCACTCCATACCATTACAGATGGTGTTGATGAATTTTCCATAATACCTGCTCTTTTTATATTTTGATTAAAAGTACCATAACTGTGCTTTTTAGGATATTTCTATTTATTTATATGGACTTATGCTGTGTTATTTATCCCACATACACAAAATATAGTACTATCAAATAACGGAACCTGCTATATTTGCAGTAAGCGAATACTAAAATATCATCGAAACAAGTATTGAGTAAATCTTTTTTGGCCCCAGGTGAAGCATTTGAAGTATATCTACATAATTTTAGGAATAGTTATAATTCTCGTTATCATTACTCTAATTATTGTCCTACCGCCATATCTGGAAAAAAAACAAAAACAAAGAGATCGCAGTTTGGGCTGTTTGCAATATCGGCAGATGCTTACTGAGTCTGAGAAAAGTTATGCTCTCAATCCTAATGGGAAGAAATGGGTACGAGAGAGTATGGCAGCAGAAGGTCTAAGGAAAGACTTCGGGTGTACAGACATTAACAAGAAATAAAACTGAAATCAGAAACCAAAATCAATCTGAAGGCCCATAAGTCCATGTGTCGAAAACATTTGTAAAATAAAAATAACCAACGTAGCCATTAAAGCTAATATTAAAGCGGTATACAAATTCAAAACTATACCTTCCAACTCTGAAGTAGTTCTCACCGTTCACACTATAAAATAATTACAGACTGTATTTCAATTAAATTGAGGCTAAGTGGTAGAGAGGCATTTGTAATTTGCGAATTCGAAAAGATAATCTGGATAATTATTTGATGCAAAATTATTTTGCATTAAATCGTGTCAGTATTAGCAACATAAAGTGAGCAAATAAAGAATATGAAAGCAAGATACAGTGAGGCTGAGCTGAGTGAGATTGTGCAAATGGCACTATCCGATCACGTTTCATTTAAAGACATCAGTGCACAATATGGTCTTGCAGAGAAAGATGTCGTAAAACTTATGCGAGAAAACCTGAAAAAGGGATCGTACAGAGCTTGGCGCAAAAGAGTAAGCGCATTTGGAGCAAGGCGCGAATTTTATAAATAATTCACCCATCTTATTTTGAATATGCTCCAGGAGACTGGATTACAGGTGGAGCAAAATTAATAGAATATGAAAATAATTAATTTTTTAAAAAGAAATCTAAAAATTATCTTAATTGCACTTATACTTTGCCTGAGTGTTTCGGCCCTTGGTGCTGCTGCATATTATTATGTTCCAAAGTATTTTGAGGCCAAACAAAAAGAAAGGGATTCTACACGTAAGTGCAAAAGCTATCGTGCTTTAGCAGAAATTGCATACGGTTTGTATAAAGAAGATCCCGCAGGTCCTGAATGGCAAGAGAAATTTGAAGAAGCACAAAAACGTCAGGCGCAGTATAAATGTACGCCTGTAATTTCTATATCGCAGTAAGAGTCCTTAGACTGATTAAAAGTGTTTAGCATAAAAATATTTAAATTTCTGGATATTTATGATATGATTTAAAGGTGGATGCTTATGACATACTGCCCAAGCTATTTTCATTTGGGGTCTACTTTTTAGGTCTTTTCATTGCCTATAAGGTTTGGGACGATTTTGAATACTACAAGTATTTAAAAAAAGAAAATTGGAGATATATCTGGGGTGGAAAAATCAGGTTCATATCCGCTTTCTTTGCAATCGTCTGGACTTATTGGTTCGTTGGCATGTCAGGTTATGAAAATATAAGAGATTTTTTAAACTAGAGCCATTCAGTTAACTATTTTAACCAGTGTATTCTCAACACCATAAAGTCTAGCAAGCTCAAAGAATATTTTTGCATTTTCAGGATGTAATCTTATACAACCGGCGGAAGCCGGTTCTCCTAATTTATTGACCTGACGCGTACCATGGATTGCATAATCACCATTAAAAAATACAGAGTAAGGCATCTCAGCACCGTCATAAATGCTTGACTTGTGATTTCTTGAAAGCCATTTTGCCGTCCAACTCCCGCGAGGTGTAATTTTCCCAGGACGTGCTGAAGATATATCCCATTGGCTCAGAAACTTTCCTCTTTCATATAGTTGTAATTTTTGATCACCAATTTTTACAAGCGCAATTACCGGCTTTAAAGCGTCAGGATAGTTTTGATATAGAAAAGAGTCGTCCAAAAGTAGCGATGGTGCAATGTCCTCAGTACTGGGTTTTAAAAGATTATTTTGAAGTGAAATATAATTATAAAACTTTTTCTCAACCTCTATATGCGGAATATCAATGGTATTACTAAATTCATGCTTCAACCGAGTAGTGTGAATATTTAAATTATTTTCTCTCGGGCCTTCACTTATCAATGAACTTTGAAAATTATGAACATTAGCAAACTCTTGCTGGTAATCCGGCTTTATCAGAGTTGGGGCTCTCTTAATTAGCTTAGGCTCGCTCGATTGCCAGCCTGACTTTGCTTGGTTTTTTTCGGCTAAAAAATCTAAATCCTTAGCAAAATTGGGATCCAAACTTGAAATTAATTCTCGCCATTGCTGCAAATTGGTTGCGCTGACAGAAGAATTACCAATTTGTGGAACCGAAAAGACAATAATTAAAGTCAAAGCGAAGTAATAAAGTCGTTTCATTTTGATATACCCAAAAATAACCTAATTTTGTTCACTAATAAAATGTACGACCGAATGGGGAGAAATTTAGATCCAAATTTCTACAAATTTACGGATAAAAAATAATTTCACTAAATATTTCAAAATATAAGCTCGAAGCTTGACACTTACTGGGGGTAAATAAATTTTCGAAAATTAAATTCAGTGGGTGAAGTTGGCATAGATAGTGCTCAACTGCTTGGTAACTTGGAGATATAAAATGCATTCAACTGATTACCAAACAGAAGCAAATGGCAGTGGTGCCTTTATGTATACCACTGAGCAGTGGTTTCGGGCAATACAAGTGCGCAAAATGGAGTACGATAGAATTGCAAAGCCTGAAAGTAATTCATCTGAAAGTACGGTGCTTAGCAATGATTTCTTAATCCGTCGGTGATTGTGTAAATTTCTTTTGTCAAAAATCAAAATAAATAGTGAAAATTTGGAAATAAAACCCAAAAAATTTAAATGCATCGAATGCAATAATAGGTTTGATACATACTTAGAAAACTGTCTAAAATGTGGTGCAAATATCTTAAAATCTGAGGATATTCAGAAGCAAACAACTTATTTAATGCTCATCATTTTGTCCGCATCATCCATGAGTGCAATACTTTATTTTGTCGAAACGGGTACCATAAAAATGGTTAGTGCTGCTTTTGGTTTGCTAGCCGTTACTAATCTGGCTAAACTTTTTCGACTTGACTGGGACAGATAACTTTACCTTCCAACTATTATCCTGCTCAAAAAGTTAATTTTTTGCCACAGATTAACAACAAAATTATTTTACGATGATCCGTCAATGGATGGCACAAGATTTGCTCCACTATAATTTTCGGAGGATCAAATGCACAATTCAGATCAAGACCCAGACTTCATAGGCCCAATCAAGCCACTTATGAATATGTCATATCGTGATTACTTAAAAATGATAAATACAGGTTTAGGATTACCTAGGCGACCAGCACGCAGAAAACCAAATAATCGAAAAAATGATGATCTGTTGTTTCCGCCAAAGGGCTATCTCTTGAACTGAAGACAATTAATTCATTAGTTCTTATCTGCCGAGAATGTATATTTGTGATATGTTAGACCATCAAAAATGACGTCTTTTTGATAGACAAAGCCTAATCTGTCTAAGATTTTTATTGAGGCTAAGTTGCCGGGCATTACGCCAGCCACACAGTGCTTCAAACCTATCGAGGCTACACCATAATTGAGAACTACACTAGCCGCCTCGAACCCCAACCCACAGCCCCATATATCTTTTGACAGCCGATATCCAAAGTCGATCCCCATCTCAGTTTTAAGGAAGCCGCACATACCAATTAGCCTTAAGGATTTTTTTTCACGAAGTGTATAACGGCCAAAATTGAATTTTGCATAACTATCAATATTTTGATCAATATATGCTAGTGATTGCTCTTTGTTTAAAGTAGATCCATCAAGTATGTATTTGCGCACCTCCGGGTCACTCTCTATTGAGAACCATTGTTCAAGATCGCTTCTTTCGAAATGACCAATCAGTAAACGGTTTGAATTTAAGTTCATTGGCGACCTTCAATAATAAGTAAAGCTGCAGAAATTTATAAGTCTTAAATCTATAATAAAGACGACGAACGAATGTCGTGGACATAAATGTACAGCTGATGCTTTCCTGCAATATATCAAAGCTAATTAGAAGTGATAGTAGTGAGTGTTTTATTGGTATTATTGAAGTCAAATACTTATACACACAGCCTAATATTTGTTTTTTTTGCAGGTGTGCTGTGGTCGACTGTAGGATTAGGAATAAGGCTTATTGAAGGCGCTGGCGTATGGCAGATATTATTCTATCGCTCCATTAGTTTAACTCTGCTTCTGTATACTGTAATTCATCTTAGAGGGGGCTCAACGAAACTTGTAAGTAAGGAATTATTTACAACCCCAAAAATAATTGGAGGATTATCTTTAGTAGCAGCTTATGCTGGCGGCATTTTTGCTATTCAAACAACATCCGTTGCAAACGCAATGCTTTTATTTGCTACAGCACCATTCATTGCAGCTATTCTAGCAAGTCTATTTCTCGGTGAAAAAGTACGGATAATGACATGGTGTGCGGTGATAGTTGCAATGGGAGGTATAGCATACATGTTTGCTGATCAATCCACTCAATTTTCATTAATTGGAAGCCTTGCAGCATTAGGCTCTGCGATGGGGTTTGCCATTTTCTCGGTAACACTTAGATGGGGGAAAGATGATGAAATGCTTCCTTCAGTATTTTTGTCTGGCTGTTTTGCAATAATTATTACTTTTTTGATTTGTTTGTTTTTAAAACAATCGCTTTCACTCTCCTTTCACGATATTGCCATATCATTTTCACTGGGAATATTCCAAGTTGGTGGTGGACTTGTACTATATACAATCGGTTCCAAAGCTTTATCGGCAGCAGATTTAACTTTATTGTCTTTGGCTGAGGTTGTTCTTGGGCCAGTTTGGGTTTGGCTTTTTCTGGGAGAACTTGCTTCTAACAATACTCTTATCGGTGGTAGCGTTTTATTATTGGCAATTATTACAAACGCAGTCTCAGGGAAACGCTGGAAACCGCCTCCAATAATGTAAAAAAGATTATTTAACTCCAACGTGATTTACTTTACTAATACTTGTTTGTAGTTACTTTTCTTTAGTATTGCGATTGAGTTTCATGTGATTATTTTTTTTACAGTTCTAGAGGTCGTCACGCCCGTATTTCTGCTGGCCGCAATAGGGTATTTCTGGGTAAAGTTTGGCTTCGAATATCGAGTTGAGTTTGTTACTCGGCTTGCAATGACCTTAGCCGTTCCAGCTTTAGTTTTTACCTCTCTAACACAGAATACGATAAACCCTCAGTTTCTGAGTGAAATGATAATCGTAGTTTGCGCAGCATACGCATTAGTGAGTATAATAGCTTTAGTATTTACATTTATTTTCAAACTAAACTTGCGTACCTTTCTTATGCCTTTAATTTCCGGGAATACCGGAAACCTAGGTTTACCACTGTGTTTTCTAGCGTTTGGCCAAGATGGCTTGGGATATGCCGTAATAGTTTTTGCATTCACAAGTATTGTGGCGTTCACATTTGGTCTATGGGTGGTTTCTGGCACTGGCTCTCTGAGGCAACCACTCAGAGAACCTTTAGTGCCAGCAACAATACTAGGACTTTTATTCATGTTTTATGAATGGGAGACACCAAAAATTCTCACGAATGCACTGGACCTAATTGGGCAGATGGCTATTCCCCTAATGCTGATCACTTTAGGAGTTGCAGTCGCACGGCTAAAAACGCGTTTAGCTTTTAAAACACTTGGCATAAGTCTATCAAAAATCATGATAGGTATTATTGCAGGAATAGGAGTTGGTTATCAGTTTAATCTGCCTTATGAAGCCTTTGCTGTTTTGGTCATTCAAATGTCTATGCCCGTTGCAGTAACATCTTATCTTCTGGCTGAAAAATATGGTGCTGACGCTGAAGCTGTTGCAGGTCTTGTTGTAATTTCCACTTTCCTTACAACTTTCACTACGCCAGTGCTTTTGTCATTTTTATTGATTTAGTTCAGCTGGCTAAATACCCTAAAAAGACTAAGAAAGATACAAAGCATAGGGCAAAAGGCCAAATGAATTTATTTGTTCTCTCAGAGCGACCTGCTGCAGAGAACACAATAAATACTAGAAGAATTGCTATGATACCAAAAAGTGCAAAGATCATAATAATTCGTTAAATCAACTCCGGTTGTTTAAACACACAATAAACAGTTGTTTTTGACAATAGCTATAGACTAGCCTGAATCTCTTCTAAAGCCCCCACAAGAGAGCGTTTATCACTTTCTCTTTGGAAAAGCTGTGATGCAACAAATTTCTCATTCTCCATTCCACTTTCAGTTTGAGCAACTTTTAAAACTCTCTTAGCATCTTCAGACTTTCCAATTTTTCTCAAGGAGGCTGCCGTATAAAAGAGACTTGTTCTAGTCTCTATCTGCATCTTTTTAAAACTCGCGATAGCACTTTCGAACTCACCGGAAACAAAATTGCATAAGCCTTCGGTCTCAAGGACTAAATCAGAGCAAAATGGATCAATTCTCATGGCCCTTTTAATCTGCTCCATTGCTTTTTCTGGCTCTCCCAAATAACAAAGTAAAACCGCATAACGTGCAATGTGATAAGTATCACTGGGACATATCTCAATTGCTTTCTCATGATGAAATATCGCCTTTTCAAAATCACCCTCAAACAAAAGTTTTACTGCACCTAATATTCTGTGTGCTTCGGGATCATTTGGGTCGAGGTCGATAGCCTTGTTAACAGATGAAAATGCCTCATTCATCCAATTTTCAGGCATATCATCCGGAAACCATTCTGAATTATTGGCAAGAGAACAAGTTTTCCAAGCATGGGCTCTAGCATAGTTTGGGTCTACTTCAGTGGCTTTTGTAAATAGGCTAAGAGCTTTCTTGTTATTTTCCGCACTGACCGAACTTCGACGGTGATATTCTAAACCTTGCAAAACTAAATCATATGCTTCCATTTTTTCTGGCTTTTTATTTGCCAATTTTTTAACTTGGTCTCTTTCCACATTACCAACAATGTTTGAAACAATTGTTTCAACTAATTCATCTTGAATATCAAAAATATCATCCAGTGTAGTGTCAAAATTATGCGACCAAAGTGTAGTACCATCTTCGGCGGACAAAAGAGATGCAGAAATTCGCATTTTCTTACCCATCTTCCTTACTTTCCCATCTAAGATGTATCGCACGCCAAGCTCCTGTCCCACGACGGTGGGAGACTTATCCTTGCCAGAGTAAGCAAAGGTTGCATTACTGGCGATTACTGTAAGTTTTTTGAACCTAGAAAATGCCGATATAAGATCCTCTGAAAAGCCTTCACAAAAATATTCTTGATCTTCATCACTACTAAGATTTTTAAACAACATCACAGCCAATGACCCAGGCTCTGCCGACTCTATTTTAACTTGCGGCTCTGCGTCATCACTTCTTAAGCCTCTTGTCGCTCCTTTGCATTTCAATACATTGTATGCCTTGATAGGTCGACCAATATTTTTTAACTCTAATTCTCCTGCATCTTCATAGGAAACTTTGACTTTCAAATTTACCAGATCATAAATGTTATCTGAAATACAAATTCCATCGGCTATTGCTTGAGCTTCCAGACGTGCTGCAATATTCACCGCGTCTCCAAAAAGATTGTCATTAGAAACCATAACGTCACCAATATTAATGCCTACTCGGTACCGCATCTGATCCTTTTCGTCACTCTCTGCATTAATGGCCATCGATTTGTTCTGTATTTGAACTCCACACTCTACAGCTCTGACCGGACTTGAGAATTCAGCCAAAACACTGTCACCTGCCGTATTAAAAATACTCCCCCCGTGCTCGTTAATGCATGCATCAATAAATTCCCGTCTACTATTGAGAACCTTTAACGTTTGGTCCTCGTCCGTTGCCATCATTTTACTAAAGCCGACAACATCTAACGCCAGTATAGTGCAAAGTTTCCGTTCCATATAAAAATCCTGAGAAGTAAGAAAGAGTTGCTGTACAATAGATTGCATAAATAATGGATTGCAACAAAAACTGAATGCACTCGAGTGTTTTTATGTACAGTTCAGTAAGATAAGGGAACGTGCTCACAAATTGATTAAATTGTAATCAAACAGATTTACATGTGATTGACGGTTTCAGAAAAATTAGAATACTATCCAGAGCATGGAAAATAAAAAATCAATAGCATCCCTTCTCTCAATAAACCCCGTGTATCAGTCATGAGACTCATTACACATGGCTGCCGAGGATCAATTCCAGTTTCATCTAGTGAAATGATGAAATACGGTGGGAATACCACCTGCTTTGAACTAATTACGGATGAATTTCAAATATTTTTTGATACTGGCTCAGGGTTCCAAAATGCGATTTTGAATCCCAATAAAGAAATACTAGTTCTTTTCAGTCATTTTCATCACGATCATTTGCAGGGTTTAGCGTTCAACAAATATCTTTTAAAGCCAGAGACGAAGACTTTTATTTCCAGCGCATTGGTTGACTCAGAAGAGTTGAACAAAATTATTAGACGCTACTTTTCTGGAGTTTTTTTCCCCCTAGATATATTTGATAACTTAGATAACGTGACCTTTTCAAATTTTAGTGAAGCTCAGAGGACTTTGAGCGTGGGTTTCAATATAGAAGCAATTAAGTTAAACCACCCCGGTGGAAGCTATGGGTATAGTGTAACAAAGGACGATAAGAAATGTGTATTTCTTTGCGACAACGAATTTACAACTTCTCAGGCTGATGAGTTAAAAAACTTTTCGAAAAATGCTGATATTGTGATCTGGGACGGAATGTTCACCGAAGAAGAGTTAAAATCAAAGACTGGATGGGGTCATTCCTCTCTTGAGCAGGGCGTGGAATTCTTTTCAGATATAAATTGTGGACAGATTATAATTTCGCACCATGCTCCTTACAGAACAGATGCTGAATTAGATATAATTGGAAATAGTTTACCAAACGGTATCCACTTGGCAAAAGATGGACAGGTTTTGAAGTTGTGAATGAAAAAAATTGAGATGAAACCAGGCAAAACCATTTTCAAAGCTGGTGAGCCTGCTGATGGCCTTTATATTGTTGGATCGGGAGAGGTCGGAATATATTTTCCAACAAATAAAGAAATGGTCGAACCAGATATTATTTTAAAAGCCAATGAAATACTTGGTGAGATGGGCGTTATCGATACTGCTCCGAGAATGGCAACCGCGAAAGCATTAAGTGATTGTATAGTAATTTTTGTATCACAAAAAGAATTTGAGAAGAAACTTGATGAAGGCGATATGATTGTAAGAGGGGTCATGGCGATCTTGTCATCAAGGCTTCGAGAATTACAAAAACGTAGATAAGTTGTGACTTATTAAAATTTATGGACTTCTGTGCGGCACACTCTAAATCGCTAATGATTGGTCTCAATAAATAAAATTCTTGAAAAAATATATCAACATACTGACTTGGCTCTTACTATATGCTTCAACATTTGTTGCGGCGAGCGGCGCAGTATGGTTTGCTGGAGATCTAAATGCCAATGGTTGGATCATGCCCAGCATTGCACCACCTTCCTGGCTTTTCCCACCGGTATGGACAATTCTATACATCTTTATTGCTACTAGTGCTTTTAGGATTATCAATGCAGAACCTCATTATTTGAAAGGTATAACTTATGCACTTTGGGCCCTACAGCTGTGCCTGAATACTTTATGGACACCAGTATTCTTTGGGGCATATGATCTCTTGGGAGCGCTGGTATTAATTCTGTTCCTGTGGATCGCGATACTTTGTTACACTGTAAGTTCGTACAAAATAGACAAGATAGCTGCTTACTTGTTCATTCCGTACCTCCTCTGGGTGTCATTCGCTACACTTTTAAATTTTGAATACCTAAGAATTAACTAGTCTGATTTATAAGGCACAGTAAGAAGTCCGTCTTTCTTCCATCCAACGATCCCTGTTTTCAAGTGAGTTACATTCCTTAAACCAACTTGATTTACAAGAGCATTACCTAAAGTACCTGTTCTATTTCCAGTCCTACAGTAAAGGTAAACGGGAGTATTTTCATCTTCGATCAAAGGAAAAAACTTGCGCTGAAAATCAGGATGTAAAGCACCACTTTCTGTAAAGGCAGTAATAGTCTGTGCACCTTCTAAAATGCCAGTTTCAGCCCACTCCTCTGGTCGCCTGATATCAATTATTAACTGACCTTTTTTCTGCGCATCTTTAAATTCTAACACACTTGCATGCTCTAGTTTTGGAGGATTATCCAAAGACAGGAGTTCCACCTCAAAGATTAAGCGAGCGTTGGGTGGAATAGACCCTCCCGCTCCTCTTGCTCCATAACCTAATTCTGGTGGTATATTAAGGGTTCGGATCTCCCCAATTTGCATTCCCAGAACACCTTGCTCCCATCCCTGAATAACTTGACCAGCACCTAGGGTGAATGAAAACGGCTCACCTCGTTCACGCGAACTATCAAAAACCGAACCATCTTCCAATTTCCCAGTATAATGAAGGGTCGCCCTTTGACCTGACTTTGCCTGTTCACCTGTTCCCGCTGCAATGATCTCAAATGTTAGTTCGGATGAACTTTGAGCAACCGAAAATGAAAAAAAACCTACAGTACCTAATGACAACAGTATTACGTTAATTAATTTCTTCATTGAATTTATTTTCCCATAAAATTGATTTTTCAGTGTCATATAAGTCAGATCCAACTTCACTATATAATAGAGCGAGACCACGTGCAGACCATGTCACTCCCTCACGATAAGACTCTAAAAAAAGTGTTTCAGCTCGCGAAACGTTTTTTTCTACACCATCCCCAAGGAAATGTGCCGTTGCAAGTCCAAAAGATGCTGCAGGATAACCTAGATCATGCGCCACGAGTAAATCTTTCAAGGCGGCGACGGCGTTTCCAGCGCGAAAATAACCCCTAGCACGCTGAAGTGTGAATCGAGCCTTTTCCGTTTTTTCCTGGCTGGTAACTATGGCCTCTGAACAAGCGGCAATTACCTTTTCTGCATTAAGATCTTCAAACTTTATGGCCATCGAAACTGAAAGCGGATCAGCTTCTAGCGCCGCCAAGTGATCACACTCGGACCCAGCATAACTTATCGAAGCAAGAGTCATGAACAACAGTGAACTAATTACCCGTAAAAGCATTTAACTGCAGCCGTAGCCTGATAAAGTCATCTTAACCTTATTAAATGTAGGATTCGATGTTACAGAACACATATGTGGTCTTAATTTTTTAGAGCTAGTTCAATAGCTTCTTCGAGTTGCTTTTCTTCATTACATGGAAGCCAGCAAATCCGTTGAATTTTTTCAAGGTTTTGCTTAGCGTCTGCAACTTTGCCTAGCTGAAGAAACAACTCCCCTTGATATTCAAGAGCACCAACGTGCTTTGGATTAATCTCTAGAGCCCTCAAGTAGTAACTTTTAGCAGTTTCTAAATCACCACTTTTACGGGCAGTAAAGCCTAGCAAATTAAACCTGTCAGCTTGCTTTGTTGGAACATTTAGAAGTTTTAGGGCGTTATGAGCCTCGGTAAATTTTTTAAGATCAATCAACTTATAAACATTTGCAAAAGGATCTGCTTTTTTATCCTTACCACTGGATGATCCCGACGACGATGTATCGCTACTCCCGTAACCAGCTGAAAAGAGAGGCTGCGCCAAAAATAATGTAGTAAAAATTAATACGAAAAGTTTTTTCATGTGCTTTCTCCTTGCCAAATTTAATTAGTGCAAATTTTTTTCAAAGAAAGCTCCAGTTTGCCGCAGTTAATAGATCAGTAATTTCGAACTTAACTCAAAAACAGGATAACCACCGGTATTTTGTAAATTAAGTATTGCAATCACAAAATTAGAAAGAAAAGATAAAATGGTTCATCAAAGCTTGGCGGACCATTTGTGGTTAGTGTAGATGAACGGAATAAGGAAGCGGTTTAACTTTGACAAAAAAGCCAAACATACTTTTCATAATGGCCGATGATCATGCAGCCAAGGCTATTAGTAGCTATGGTGGCGGGTTAAATGATACTCCTAATATAGACAGAATTGCCCATGAAGGCGTAAGATTTGACCATTGTTATGTTACAAATTCAATTTGTACACCCAGCCGTGCCGCGATCTTAACCGGAACATATAATCATGTGAATTGTGTTAAAACACTCGATACACATATGGATAATGACTTACCGCACGTTGCAAAACATTTACAAACTGGCGGATATCAGACCGCAATTGTTGGTAAATGGCACCTCGGCGAAGGTAAATCGCATGAACCAAAGGGTTTCAACTTTTGGTCAGTTTTGCCAGGTCAGGGTGAGTATTTTGACCCGTTTATGATTGAGATGGGCAAGGAGAGAGAAGAGTTTGGTTATGTTACAGACATAATTACGTCCAAATGTATAAATTGGTTAAATTCTAGAGATGGGAGCAAACCCTTTTTTCTGATGTGCCACCACAAGGCACCTCATAGAGAATGGGAACCCCACCCTAAAAACCGAAATTTATATGGCGAGGATATAAAAGTACCAGAAACCTTTTATGACAATTACAAGAATCGTGCAAAAGCCGCGGCAGAAGCCAAAATGCGCATTAAAGATGACATGAAATATGCTGATTTGGGCCTTGCTCAACCAGAAGGTGGTTCAGAAGTCGGTGAACGGGTTCGACCCGAGATGTCTCATAGGAAAATACCAAACCCCGATGATGTCTCAAAATTACGATTAATAGATAAGGACAGTGGAGAAGTTTTTACTTTTAAAAGTAAAGAGGAACTGGGCCAGTTCAAATATCAAAGATACATAAAACGGTATTTACGGACAATTGCATCAATAGATGAAAGTGTTGGCGTTTTGCTAGACTATCTGGATGATAATGAACTTAAAGAAAATACTCTGGTTATCTATACGTCAGATCAAGGTTTTTTCCTCGGTGAGCATGGATGGTTCGATAAAAGATTCATGTACGAAGAGTCTTTACAGATGCCCTTTCTTGCTCGTTTTCCGAAAAAAATTGCCAGTGCGCAGATTAATAAGAATTTAGCCTGTAATGTTGATTTTGCCCCCACTTTTCTTGATGCTGCTCAACTCGAAATTCCGACTTACATGCAAGGTCACAGTTTAATGCCCATTATGAATGGAAAGGCTCCAAAAAGTTGGCAGGCAGTAGTATATCACAGATATTGGATGCACCGGGATCCTGACCATAACGCATATTCTCATTATGGCATTAGAGACCAAAGGTACAAACTAATCTACTGGTATAACGAGGGATATGACTTACCAGGGACAAATCATGGAGGAGAGGACAGAGAGTGGGAACTATTCGACTGCAAAGAAGACCCATTAGAGTTGTTTAACGTATATTCAGATCCAAAGTATCAAGATATTGTTCAAAATATGAAGGGAATGCTTACAAGAAAGATGGCTGAAATAGGCGACGAACCGGAGCATTAATAAAAAACACATTCAATTCTACACGCAGTATAATCAAAAAAGTTTTCTTCTAAACTTATCTTATTAGGCTACGTTCCCTAATTGCAATCAATACACCGGCGCTGATAACCATCGTTAACCCGATGAGACCCTCAGTATTGGGAAGATATTGCCAAACGATGTAATCAATTAATATGGCAAAAACTAAGTAGGTGTACTCAAATGGTGCAACAAAACTACTATCAGCTATTTGGTACGCTTTTATTGAGGAGGTCATCGCTAAAATATGTGTCAGAGATGTAATCCCAATCATAACTAGTATGACTGAAGTAAGCTGTACCCAACCTGACATAACAAAGGGATTTGCAACTTTAAGTTCTACTGAAAAGGGTAACACTGGGATAAATGTTACCATAAAAGCACCGACTAATGCATAAAATGCATTATGAATTATTGTAAGCGATAAGGAAGGATAATCTGCACAAAACCCTCTCGTTATTACCACAGCAAGCGCATAAGAGGCACCCGCCAGCACAGGTAGAAACAAGACAGCCTGCATATTTGAAGTGCCAGGCTGAATAATATAAAGCACGCCCAAAAAACCGATAAATATGGAGGATATTCTCCAGAAACCAATTTTTTCCCTGAGTATTACAGCGGCAAAAAAGCAGGTAAAAATTGGAGCAGTAAAGAAGCAGGAAGCAGCTTGAGCAAGGGCGGCAAATGGAAGTGATGCGTAGAAAAAAGAATATGCACAACTCATTAAAAATGCCCGAATAATCGGCCACTTCCATCCTTTTGGTTTTATAATATCTGAACGCTTTTTTAGTACCGCCCAGGTTACCAGAATTAAAACTACAAGGATCGCTCTTAAAAACATCAATTGCCACATTGAGCCAATCTCACTTAAGAGTTTCACCACCATATCTTGGATTGCGAAACCAAGCGTCGAGAGAATGGCCAAGCCTATCGCCAAATTTTTAGTTTGCATATCAAATCCAATGATTTTGGTTCATTCAGTCTACTTAAGATAAAAGTTAATTTTGAGTTGAGCTGTGTAGAATGCGACATGCAATAAGATTTTTCTATAAATTAGGTGTGGGATTTAATATGGTTGCTCATATCGTACCAAATTAATTTCAATGTTTGATTAATGTAATGTCATCGAAAGCGAGAAGATTAACTTCTGAGATAAATTTAGAGCGTCTTGCAGAAATCTATCGAGGATTAGGAGAAACGACTTTGCCAAAAGGATACTGGATTGCACACGTGGATGTTAAAGACTCAAAAGGATATGAGGATTATAGAAACGCAATCGCAGCACCATTATCAAAATTTGGCGCCAAATTTTTAATTCGGGGAGGTTCTCAAGAGGTTCCTGAAGGGTCCTGTAAAGCAAGAACTGTTTTAATAGAATTTCCTAATTTAACGGCTGCGAAATTATGTTATGAGAGCCACGAATATCAAGAAGCAAAAACCATACGAAATAAATATTCTGTGGCAGACGTTATAATTGTGGAAGGCTACTAAGTATCAAATTACCAAAGTGTTAAAGAAATATTAAAATTACTAAAAAACTTCAAAAATCAATGATTAGCCTTCCCGCAACTAGGTCTCTTTTAAACCAGATTCTATAAACTCTTGATCGATTTGCGGTAATGGTTGATCGCGAATTGAAGCCTCAAAAGCTTGAAGTCTTTTGTAAATTGAGATCAGTTCAATAATCGTTGTCCATGAAGAAACAAGAAATTGAAAAGAAGAAGCAACTTGCCCAAAAGCTCTCAAAATTTGGTTCATTATTCCAAGAGTTATACGCCCTGAAACTATTGTAGGTATCAAAAAGATGTAAACAATCACATTATCTGCTTGCAAGTATAGATATCTAAATAGGTTAAAATAAGTGTAATGCAGATAAATTCTGAAATAATTTCTCCTTACATTCGAAAACAGCTCTTTTAACGTAACAGGCTGAGCACTGTCTTCATTTTCTTCACCTAAAACTAGTTCCTTACGAAACGCCGCCTCAACTCTCTGATTTTTAAATTCAAGACCAGGCAGTTTTATACCAGCAACCAAAAGCAAAACGGTACCAAAAATTGACCAAACAATTGATAGGGTAACGAGCGGGTATGGGATCGCACCGATGATTGGCAATGTTTCTACATGAATAGAAAGGGCGGCCAAAACTGGCAGAAAAGCAATAAGGGTCATTATAGAGTCCACGAAAGCGACACCAAGACCCTCCATAATTGCAGCGAACCTCATTGTGTCTTCTTGGATTCTCTGAGATGCACCCTCAATGTGCCTTACTTGCTTCCATCTGGCTGTGTAGAAATCATTCATAGCGGTTCTCCACCTAAAAATAAAATGTGCGGTAAAGAACCTATTACCAATGATGAATGCGATATAAGGAAACGCGATTGTGCAGAAAACAGCTAAATGCCCGTAAAGCTGACCGGCGGTCACCTCACCACCGCCCCCTAAGGCTTTTTGTATATCGTCATAAAATGGCCCATACCACGCGTTTATAACTACCGATACCTGAACCGATGCATAAGAAAGGAAAATCAAAAGAGCGGAACCTAAGATGGCCCAGTCCTGCCATTCATGGGGACTGTGGTAACGCCAAAAACCGTAAAATGCCAACAATCCAATGAGAAAATAAGTATCAAACCACAAGAATTGTGGTGTTATAAAATGCCCTAAACCAATTACAGGGGCAGTGTCCTCTAAATTAAAACCTAAAGCACTTCCTACGTATTCCCCAGAAGTGTACCAAAATATTATTAATAGGGCGACCCACCCAAATAACGACATAAAGAAAAGTTTCGGTTTTGGAAAAAAGGACTCAAACATAGCTCGCTACCACCTTGTGCACATTATCTTCATTTACGTATTTAGTTAAAAAATTTTTAAAAGCCACTTTTGTTTAGAATTTTAAGTGTAAAGAACTAGTTTCTTTTAAAGATAAAATGAAGAGGTTGCAAATGTCAGACTGGCTATATCAGGTAAGGATTAGGGTTTCAGAAAGGTTGTCTGAAAGTTTAAGAAGTGGAAATCATTCAGATTTAGCAAATAATTTAGATGAAATATCCAACGACCATGGAATGTCTCTAGTATGTACCTATGATGCGTTTAAAGGGTACTGTGATGAAGCTGAAGAAAACGGCATCGAGGACTATGCTTTGTACGACTGGACTAAAGCCACAATCGAAAATCCGGAAAAAAAAGCAAAACATCTAAAGTCGTTTGCTTTTTACAGAGGTTTCGAGCAAATATACGAGAAAGAGTTGGCACTGTCGTTGGAAAAAAAGCTACTGAATTTAGGGCTAAGTGAAGACCTACTCGAAGTAAAGGTTATAGACTCTAATCCAGCTAACAATCCCCAGCCACCAAAGTAGGTGACTTTGCCACCAATTGATTACGATTGGATAAAGTTTGAACGGACAAGTTAAATATTTACTGAAGCATTTAATCTACTCTTCCCGACCATTTGGTTTCGATCAAAATATTCTAAATGGTATAATGATTAGTTCTGTTAATAATAATCAAAGAGATCAAATAACAGGCGCTCTGATATGTCGATCAGATTTATATCTACAGTACCTTGAGGGACCCACTGAGAGTATTGATGAAACGTTTAATAAGATTAAACATGACGATCGTCATGTTGAGGTTAAAATCTTGAAAGAAGGGGTACATGCTAAAAGACTTTTCCCAAAATGGGCGATGCGTGACGATCCAGTCCGTAGCTGGATGTTGAGCCGAGAGGAAGTCGATTCTGGCGCATTAAATAGAATTAGTTCTTCTGACGCCCTGAACATCTTTAAAAGACATTCAAAAATATTGTTAACTAGATAGTTAAGCAGTACAATTTATGTACTTGTAGATCTTTGCTATTAAAGCCTAATAAACTCACAGTTTTTTTACAAAAATTTGAGAAATCCTCACTGCCTTAAACTTGGAGAAACCAATGTCAATCTATGAAAAACTCAATACTGCAATGGATAATAACGATGTAAATGCTTATGCGGAGTTATTACATGATGATTTTAAATTCGTCCGACATGCTACAAATTCTGAAATGACAAAAAGCGATTGGGTGAACGTGATTAGTGGAATGATGGAAAGCGGAAAAGTAACAAGAACGAATTCCCGATGTATCTATGAAAATGACGACATTTTAATCTCCCACTCATTTGTAAGCTTTCCTGACGGAACAAGTGAAGCAGTCTTGGTGTGCTTTACTCTAAGTGATGGCAAAATTATTCGAAGCGAAACTGGGGCCACCCCAATAAATTAGATCATTAGTTATTAAAATTTTAATGATTACAGGAATATTTTAATGACAAATAAGTTTGCGAGCGCAACAGATCGTGATAGGCGAGCAAGTAATGCTTATACCCGAGGCAGGGATCTTTATTGGACAATAAGTATTGGGATGATATCCAATTTAGTAACTTTGGTTATAATCTCCTCAATAGATGATACCCCTGCCCTCGCAATTTCTGCGGTACTAATTGCTACGTTGGTTTTCGTGCTCGTAAGCAGTTTTGATTGTATGGATGATTTAAAAGCTATTGCTTCGGATATGGATGATGAAGAGGCTTCAACCGAATTAGGCGCAAAATTACTTGGGTCTCCTTGGTATTTATTCAAAGGTCTGTTGGTGATAAGTTTTGGAGCTATGGCTGTAACTCAGCTGCTGGAAATCTGGTAAAATTATTTGTTGGGTCATTTAAGTACTGCTGTCTTTCCAATATTTGCAATAGGTGCATTGGGCTTTTTGCTTGGCAAAATGCGCACTTTTGACGTCGCTGCAGCTTTTGCAATAAATAAGTTTGTCATGCTTGTTTGCATGCCAGCATTATGCATCGAATTTTTAGCTTTAGCTCCAATTAGGCATTTTGATTTTTTGCTTTTATTTGGATACTTTTTATCCGAAATTATACTCTTTTTGATCGGGGTGTTTATTTCAAAATATATTTTTAGATTGTCGAATACTGAAGCAATATTAATTGGCCTGGCACTAGCACTCACAAATCATGTTTTATTTGTTTTACCCATCGCCGATGAAATATTTGAAGCATCAAATACACTCACTATAGTTTCTATAATAACTATGGATGGACTCCTTATTTTTAGCCTGACATTGATTGCGATGGATATTTTATCCAATTCCAAACGTCCATTTTTTGTGACAATCAAGGCAATAATTACGAATCCGCCTCTAATTGGTATTTTAATTGGCCTAGTTATAAGTCTAACCAATCTGAAACTACCAAGCGGCTTTTTATTCTTTTTGGAAAAAATGGGTGGAACTGCCACCCCTGCTCTCTTATTTTCATTGGGCATTATGCTTAGTTATCAAGATAAAATAGCTCCGACAAAACTCATTGTTTCGATGACCACTATAAAGTTGATTTTACATCCAATTTTAGCGTGGTTTCTCATTGCCTTTCTTTTTGGTGGTTCGTATCCAGCAAATCACTTAACAGCATTGATGGTTGCGGCAGCTCCGAGCGGAGTAATGGCGTATATGCTTGCAATGAATTATAATGTTACCGTCGATAGAATTTCGCCAATCATACTATATACCTCAATTGGTTCCTTGATTACTGTTTCTTTAGCTGCAACAATGTGACCATATGGATAAATATCAGATGGTAAAAAAATTTTAATCAAAGACAATACTATAAATTTATAAATCAATAATTTCTTTTAATTTTAATGATGATTAGCATCCGCATAATTGATCAAAAGGAGAGGCCACAATGTCTACCGCATTAGCACCAAGACCCCAAAATGAGGAAAGACGAGTAGTCGCAGTCAAACGCACTGGAATTATTGACGGTAAACAAGCTGATAATTTCTCTATATTTTGCGAGATGGCAAAAGAACTTACAGGATTTGATTACGTCTCGTTTAGTCTTTTTGACGAGAACTATCAGTGCGGAATAGCTAGTACAGATGGGGTGAGTGGCGATAAAAGTGAGCGTCACGAATACAACATTTGCTCATATGTCCTCTTGAGCTCTGAGCCCACACTGATACCCGATCTGACAAAACATGAAAAATGGAAATCTCACCCATCTCTACAAAATGAGGATAGATGGCTCGGATACGCTGGCTTTCCAGTCATAAATAAAGACAATTATGCTCTTGGTACTTTTTGTTTATTAAACAGACAACCATTAGCACTAAACGATAAGCAGATCACGCTCGTTAAAGGCATGTGTGAAAGAATAGCTCACCAGATCGATACTCAAACTGAGCAAAAAGAAATTACTGCAGAGACTGTTCAAACGGCATTGAAATCTTTTAGGACTGCGACAAACTCAGCAGATACTTCAGACCTTAATGATTTTTTATCTCTTTGCTCAGGAAAACCCATCTCAGAGCTTTCTTTCTCAAAATTAGTTGATTTGGATTTAGCTAAATATGAAAACAGTGAAATGGTTTTGAGCGAGGCTGGAAAATCTCTTCAAAGGAAAATGAAACTTCAGCCCAAAGTAATGAAAAAATCTATAATCAAAACCCAGAACAAGCCCACGTTTCTTGATGAACTATTGGGAGAATTGTAAATGTTTGCGAGAATTTTTGAGTACAAATTTACAAATCTCGATCAAGCAAAGATAGCCGCAAACCATTGCTCGATGGAGTTGGGTGATAAAATTGATAAATTTAACATCCAATCTTTAAGTATCACAATTGGCAAATGTGCAAGTCTCTCTATCGTCGCTAAGTTTGAAAACAATTCCGATTTACAGCAATTCGAAAAATATGCTTCAAACTTGATCGACCAACTTAGAAAGACTTTTACCTTCCGCGAGGGTGGTTTCCCGGGCGTTATGATTTTCAACTACGAAGGCGAAGCCGCATTAGAGGCCATAGATCTGAGCTAACTACCGCATTGTCCTAGATATGATACTTAGTGGGCTATACTGCACCAAGTAAATTTGGGTTAACAACACATTTTATGTTTTTTGAAATTGGTTGATCTTTAACATTTGCTTCAATGTCAGCTTTCACACTTTCAACTACGCCATCAACAAATGTTGACCGAGATAATCCCATATCGTTCAGATCGCGGTCCGAAAGATAACGTAACGTCTTTCTTGCTGCACTTGCAGCCTGTGCCAACATTATTGTTTTTAATATTTTTTTAAACATAGTTCATTCTCCGTAACTATAAGTTGTAGTTAATTGTTTATATTTATTTTTCATCAGGTAAATTTGCAAAGCCGCTATGCAGTAACTGCATTCTCAATGATGCTGTGCTGCAGCATAATTTTACAAAATCAATTATTGATTACTATCCCATTGTTGTTAGACTAAACGAATTAACAGTAAAATTGGGAGGAAAATTTAATGATGAAAGGTTTGCGATCGGTCGGCTTAATAGCTGCCACGGGACTTGCTTTATCAAGCACTACTGCTTTCGCTGAGGAACTACGTATTGTGTCCTGGGGAGGGGCTTACCAAAAAGGTCAATCCATAGGCATCTTTCAGCCAGCAGCAAAGGCTATGGGTATAACAGTTAAAGAAGATACTTATGGTGGTATATCAGATGTAAAACTTATGGTAAAATCCGGAGCGGACAAATTTGATATCTTTTCTAGTGGCGCTGGAAGCTGCGCATCAGGGGCAGCGGAAGGAGTGCTTGAAAAGCTTGACTACTCAATTATCGACGTTAGCGATCACTTGCCTGGCATGTACAGTGACTATTGCGCTGGTGCAGACATCTTTTCAGTTGTTGCTGCATGGAATACAGAGACTTACGGTGACAATGGGCCTAGAACATGGGCTGATTTCTACGACGTAGAAAAATTTCCTGGCACACGAGCAATGCGTAATAAAGTAGATGCACAGCTTGAAACTGCGCTTTTAGCAGACGGCGTTCCAATGGATCAAATCTATGAAGTCCTAAATAGTGAAGCCGGGATCGAACGTGCTTTGGATAAAATTAGAACGATTAAACCACATATTGCGGTTTGGTGGTCTTCTGGCGCGCAGCATGCGCAGCTGATGAAGGACGGCGAAGTTGATATGACTACAGGCTGGAATGGCCGCTTTGATGTCGCTAAAGACGATGGAGCGAAAGTTGCATATGATTGGCGAACAGGGATTATGGATTGGGAAGGTTATGGAATTCCAAAAGGAGCCAAAAATAAAGACTTAGCCATGAAGTATATTGCCGAAATGATGAAGCCAGAATATATGGCAGAGTTCGCAAAATACATCACTTATGGCCCAACTAATGGTAAGGTTTACGAACTTGGCCTTATGGAAGATTCACGGGCCAAAATGATGCCTAGTCATCCTGACAATGCAAAACATCAATTAACTTTGTCTACAGAATGGTATTCTAAGTGGCGCACTATTGCTGCCGAAATGTATACCGAAATGATGACAGAGTAAGTTTACGACTAAGCAATAGGGCCTGAACGTTTAAACGTTCAGGCCCCCATTCATTAAAATATCAGGTTAATATGGAAAACTCCTCACTCAACATTTCTATCAAAAATGTGACAAAGAAATATGACGAATTCTACGCATTAAAAGATATCAGCCTTGATATAACCTCAGGTGAGTTTATGACACTGCTTGGCCCATCGGGATCAGGGAAAACAACCTTACTGATGGTTTTAGCGGGTTTTACTAATCCCGACTATGGCAGTGTAAAGTTTGGCGAGGAAGAGGTAATTTTAAAACCCCCTCATCTTAGAGGCATCGGAATGGTTTTTCAAAATTATGCTCTGTTTCCACATATGACCGTAGAACAAAATGTCGGCTATCCACAGAAACTCCGTGGTGTCAGTAAGGCGGAGACTTCAAGAACAGTTGATCAGGCCTTGGAAACAGTGAAGCTTGGAGGATTGGGGCATAGAAGAGTAGATGAGCTATCTGGCGGGCAAAGGCAGCGGGTAGCCCTTGCAAGGGCCATTGTATTCAAACCTAAAATTCTTCTGATGGATGAACCTCTTTCAGCCCTTGACAAAAAACTCAGGGAAGAAATGCAAATTGAACTCCGTCAACTTCATGACACCCTAAATATGACCACGGTATACGTAACCCACGACCAAAAAGAAGCACTGACTATGTCGGACAGGATTACAGTGATAAACGGTGGAGAGCTGATGCAATTAGGAACACCTAACGAAATTTATGAGCACCCAGAAAACGGATTTATTGCTGATTTTATTGGGGAATCGACACTTCTTCCCGTTCAAGTAAAAAATTCAAAAGCAACAATTGGAAAAACAGAAATAAACGTGGCTCAGCCATTGGACAAAGATGGAAACTTTTCATTAGTGGTCAGGCCAGAAAAAGTTTTTCTGGCGCCATCGAAAAAAAAGAAAGACGAAAACTACTTTAATGGTACGTTGCTTGATTCAATCTTTCAGGGAGAAAGTCAGCTGCTTGTTATTGAATTAGAATCTGCAGGTGGAGAGGCGCAGGAACTTAGAGTACGAATTCCAAATCAAAGCGTTACAGATAAAGCCCTCCCCGCTATAGGCGAAAAGGTCACGATCGCTCTCAAAGTTGCTGACAGCTATGTGGTTAGTTGAATAAATGAGTTTGACCACGAATAATATCAATCAAAATGAGCTGCGGAAACTCGCTGCAAGAGAGGGCTACACCTTTTTTGGACTAACCGTCCCCTATCTGATAATGGTAACAGCTCTAATTGCTATACCGGTAGGATGGTTATTTTACCTATCTTTCATTGGACGCGATGGAACTTTTTCGTTCGAAAATTATGAGCGAATGTGGAAAAGCAAAGCTTATATTAAAATATTTATAACAACTTTTAAAATTAGTATTCTTACCACAATTATTTGTGCTGCTATTGGTTACCCCCTCGCATATTTCATGTCGCAGTTATCCAGAAAGTGGGCAAATATATGTATGATTGGTGTACTGATTCCTTTTTGGACGAGTCTTCTGGTAAGAACTTATGCTTGGTTGGTTCTTCTTCAAAAGAAAGGATTATTGAATAATATAGCCATTGATATGGGCCTCATATCTGAGCCTATTAAGTTCGTTCATAATACAACGGGTACACTCATCGGAATGGTGCACATAATGCTACCATTTCTTATCCTGCCGCTTTATGCAAACATGCGCGCAATAGATAAAGACTGTATGAAAGCTGCGTCAAGCTTAGGAGCAACGCCGTCTCGAGCTTTTTGGACAGTCTTTTTGCCTTTGTCACTTCCAGGTCTGCTCGCCGGATTACTGATCGTGTTTGTTTTGTGTCTTGGCTTCTATGTCACCCCAGCAATTCTTGGTGGAGGAAAAGTGATAATGGCGGCGATGAAAATCTCTAGTAACATTGAGCTTTATTTCAGTTGGGGCGCGGCAAGTGCCTTAGGTGTAGTATTACTAGTAGTAACGGGAATAATTCTATTTATAGCATCCAAACTAGTATCAATTGATCAATTAGGAAGTCGATAATGGCTAATAGCTTTCTAAATAGAAATGTCTCAGAAACCCAAATCCGCCTAAAGGACCGGCTTTGGTTGTATGTTATATCTTTTATTGTCTTATTCTTGCTTATCGTTCCATCATTAGTTGTTATTCCTATGTCTTTTTCAGCAAGCCAATATTTGGAATTTCCTCCAAAAGAATGGTCTTTTAGATGGTATGAAAATTACTTTTTCTCATGGAAAGTTGAAAATGGGTTCAACGACTGGATGTCAGCAACTTGGACATCCGTTAAGGTTGCAATACTAACAATAATTGTCGCAACCCCAATAGGAACAATGGCGGCTTATGGTCTAGTTAACGGTAGTTCTCGATTGAGCAAGATTCTTTTCCCAATCTTTATATCCCCAATGATGGTCCCAATCATACTTGTGGCAATTGGCCTATTTTACTTCTTTGTACAGTTTAAACTTGTAGGAAGTGTTTTCGGTTTAGTTTTAGGTCATTCACTCGTAGCGATGCCATTAGTTCTAATAATTGTATTCTCTGCGCTAAAAAATTACGATATGAACCAAGAAAAAGTTGCCCGTTCACTAGGTGCGACCAGATTTCGAGCTTTTAGAGAAATCACTTTGCCACAAATAAAGTTTTCAATTGTTTCCGCATCACTTATTGCATTTCTAACATCATTTGATGAGATAATTATCTCACTTTTTGTAGCAGGTGGAGATAACTCCACAATTACTAGAAGTATGTTTCTAGCGCTGAGGGATCAGATTGATCCCACGATTGCGGCTATTTCAACTATATTAATTATTGTTTCATCCGGCCTTTTAATCTTAGTACAGTTATTAGGAAATAAGGATAAATCCACTTGATCATCATAGTTGGAAAATCTTTAGATGAGCAGTTATGACTACGTAATTATTGGCGCGGGATCCTCAGGTTCAGCACTTGCGGGTCGCTTGGCGACTAATAAAAATAGTAAGATACTTCTGCTAGAAGCCGGACCAAAAGATTATAACCCTTACATTAAATTACCGATCGGATACGGTAAGCTATTCTACGATCAATCCGTTAATTGGAAATATTACACGGAACCAGAAGAAAACCTTCATGGAAAGAAAATGTATTGGCCCAGAGGAAAGGTCCTGGGCGGGTCAAGCTCAATAAATGCAATGGTCTTCTCTCGAGGAAGTAGGAATGACTTCGATGAGTGGGGCGCGCATGCTAGTGGCTGGTCCTGGCAAGACATAGAGCCATTTTTCCGGAAAATGGAAACTTGGAACGGTAAAAGCGATCAAAGTCGTGGTCAGAGTGGGCCAGTAAGAGTTACAGATGTTTCAACACAAGCGCATCCTTTAACAGATTGCTTTTTGGAGGCAACTGAGCAAATAGGAATAAGCAAAAACCCTGACTACAATACCGGAAATATCGAAGGTTCATTTGTGTATCAAACAAATACGCACAAGGGACTGAGATCATCCGCCTCGAATGCTTATCTGTCGCCAATTAAGAGACGAAAGAATCTTTTTATAATAACAAGAGCTCTCGTCAAAAAAATTCTTTTCGAAGGAGCAAGGGCCATTGGAGTTGAATATTCACATAAAGGTAGCCCAAAAGTAGCACATGCGACTAAAGAAATAATATTATCAGCGGGGGCGCTCGGTTCACCTCAACTTTTGCAGATTTCGGGGATTGGTCCTGCTGAAAAACTCAAAGACCTCAATATAAAAGTTCTCAGTGACTTACCGGATGTAGGCTTACATTTAAAGGATCATATCGGACTCGATCATACACTTCTAACAAACCAACCATCTCTAAATCAGTTACTGCGCCCACTTTCTGGAAAAATCAAGGTTGCATTACAGTATCTATTCTTCCGTAACGGGCCGTTGTCGATGAGCCTCAACCAAGGAGGAGGCTTTGTAAAATCTGATCCAACTCTTAATGTGCCGGATCTACAATTATATTTTTCTCCCTTAAGTTATTCGACCGCACCCTATGGAAGGCGACCTCTGATGATGCCTGACCCATATCCCGCAGTTAGATTGGGGTTTAGTCTATGCAAGCCAACTAGCGAGGGAAGCATATCGATACAATCTGCAGACACTTCCGTGCCACCTAAATTTTTTGGAAACTATCTCTCCACTCGATATGATCAAAAAACTATGATTTCTGGAATGAAGTTAATGCGCAAGCTCTCCGCAACAGAAGCCTTAAAAGAAATAATTCACACAGAAATGAGCCAAGTAAAAGATGTCAAGAGTGATGCGGAGCTCTTAGAATATGCACGGCTCCATGGCGAAACAGTTTTTCATCAGTGCGGCACATGCAGAATGGGCGATAATCCTGCAAATTCAGTCGTTGATGGAAAACTAAAAGTTAGAGGTGTCTATGGCTTACGCGTTGCTGATGCTTCTATTTTTCCTACTATTCCATCAGGCAATATCAACGCACCGTCAATTATGGTAGGAGAAAAAGCAGCAGAACTGATTCTTCAAGAAAATAAATAATATGAGGAATATCACTTGTTTAAGATAACAAAAATTGAAAGCTTTTGTAATGAGTATATAGGGTTCGTTCGGCTAACTAATGAAGATGGTGCTCAAGGATGGGGACAAGTTTCTACCTATAACTCCGATATAACATGTCAGATCCTGCATCGACAGGTAGCTCCTTGGACCTTGGGTGAAAAAACAGAAGATTTAGATGATCTATTAGATTTAGTGACAGAACGTGAACACAAATTTCCTGGATCATATTTGAGACGTGCTATAGGTGGCTTTGATACCGCTATCTGGGACATGAAAGGAAAGGTCACTGGCCAGCCCGTTGTAAAACTACTCGGAGGGACTCCTGGGTCACTAAGAGCTTACGCCTCATCTATGAAACGAGACATCACGCCAAAAGATGAGGCATACCGTCTTTGTAAATTGAGAGATGAATTTGGCTTCGACGCCTTCAAAGTTCGAGCAGGGGCTGAAGTGGGACGGAACAAGGATGAATGGCCGGGTCGCACTGAGGAAATAATTCCGACCATAAGTACAGAGCTAGGTGATCGAGTTGACCTTCTAATTGATGCAAATAGCTGTTACACAGTTGATCGGGCGATTGAAATTGGTAAGCTATTACAAGACAATGGATTTTCCCATTTTGAAGAACCTTGCCCTTACTGGGAGCTCGAGCAAACTAAGGCGGTGACCGATGCTCTGGAGATCGATGTCACCGGCGGCGAGCAAGACTGCGATATACCAACTTGGCGTAGAATGATTGAAATGGGCGCTGTAAATATTGCACAACCAGATATTTTATATCTTGGAGGCATCAATCGAACCCTGCGTGTTGTGGATTTAGCAAAATCGGCCGGTATTCCGATAACCCCTCACTGCGCAAATCTTTCCCTCGTGACACTTTTTACAATGCATTTACTAAAGGCAATCCCAAATGCTGGAAAATATTTGGAGTTCTCTATTGAAGGCGCAGATTACTACCCATGGCAACAAGACTTATTTCTTGAGGACCCCTACTCTGTTGACGATGGTAAGGTAACTATTTCTGATATACCGGGTTGGGGAATAGAAATAAGGTCAGATTGGCTTGAAAACTCAACTTACCAATGCAGCGAACTTTAAGTTGTTAGGAACACCAAAACTCATTGTATTAATTTTTTAGGGATATAAGTTCATACCAACAGACATAAAATGGAATTGTGCTATGTGGGCTGAAAATTGGCAAAATCAATCATACTGGTTAGATGGGCTCGAAGCCACTGAAGAATCTTTTGAAACGAACGCAACAAATGTTGATGTACTGATCATCGGATCAGGATACACAGGTATACATGCATCAATCCAAATAGCAAGGGCTGGTCGAGACGTTCTTGTTATTGACTCAGGAGAACCAGGCTATGGTTGCAGTACCAGAAATGGAGGGCAAATCAGCACTAGCGTGAAGCCATCTCAAGGAAAATTAGAAGCAAAGTATGGACAAGATCGGGCTCGTGCGATCAGACATGAAGGTGAAAATGCGCTTGAATGGATTGAAGAATTTATCAAAACAGAGGGAATAGATTGCTATTTTAAAAGATGTGGTCGATTTCATGCTGCCCATTCACAGGAGCAGTTCGATATTCTTGTAAAAGATGCTCAAAAGTTATCAAAGCAAGAGGGTATCCCAGTTGAGATAGTTTCCAAGCAAGATCAGAGAAAAGAACTTGGTACTGATTTATATAACGGTGGAGTTATTTTCCCCCGACATGCCTCCGTAGATCCAGCAAAATATCACCGTGGGTTATTAAATTTGGCCATTAAGGCAGGAACCAAGATAGCTGGCAACTGCCATGCTGAAAAAATTAATAAAGTCCTGACTGGCTTTGAAGTGCTTACATCAAAAGGTAAAATTTCGTGCAAGCAATTGGTAATTGCAACTAATGGATACACTAGCAAACTGACACCATGGCTGCAGCGGCGCGTTATACCAATAGGCAGCTACATTATTGCGACTGAGCCTCTCGATAAGAAACTAATGGATCAACTCTTTCCTACTGACCGCATTGTAAGTGATACATGCAAAGTGGTTTACTATTACAGACCTTCACCAGATCGCACCAGAGTACTTTTTGGAGGGAGGGTATCTGCAAAAGAAACCAACCCAAGCGTGAGTGGACCAAAACTTCACTATGATATGTGCCGCATATTCCCAGAATTGAGTAAAACAAAAATATCACATTCTTGGTTTGGAACAGTCGCCTATACATTTGACGAACTAGCTCATACCGGATGCCATGATGGAATGTTCTACTCAATGGGATACTGCGGTTCAGGCGTTTCCATGGCAAGCTATTTGGGAATGCGACTTGGACAGAAGGTTATTGGCGCAAAAGAGGGGGTAACTCCGTTTGACGATTTGCCTTTTCCTACTCGACCGTTTTATGGTGGAAACCCATGGTTTTTACCGGCTGTCGTTTCTTGGTATCGCTGGCGAGACAAAGCGCATATGGCGAAACATTCAAATCTGGAAGTTGTTAACACCTAAATTTTTTCTTTAGTTTGGATAAGAATATTGATTAACGATGAAGAACTAAAATTACTTAAGAAAGAAAACAGCAAGTTAAAGCTGGAAGCCCGCTTAAGAAAGTCTTTATCTGTTGAGCTTGAGCGTCAAAAGGGTATTGTTCAAGCGGCCAAAGAGGAAGCAGAAAAACAGCAGCAACTACTTCAAAAAGCATCCGACAGGCTATCAAAATATTTATCGCCACAAATCTGTGAGCAAATTTTCTCTGATGTAGAATTTGATACTGGAACTGGTCGAAAAAAGTTAACTATATTTTTTTCTGATATAGTTAACTTTACGTCCATCACTGAGAGTATGGAGGCAGAAGAATTAAGTGGATTTTTAAATTTTTATCTAACCAACATGTGTGAAATTGCACTTAAATACGGTGGTACAATAGATAAATTTATTGGTGACTCTGTAATGATTTTTTTCGGCGATCCACAATCTAAAGGGCCAGAGCAAGATGCCTTAGCATGTTGTAATATGGGACTTGAAATGCTGGCTTTTGTGGAGAAAAATGAGGAATTATTCAAAGAACAATTTAACTTTCCAGAAAAATTAGAAATTCGAATTGGTGTGCATAGTGGCGTATGTAGTGTCGGTAACTTTGGGAGTGATCAAAGACTAGATTACACTGTCATTGGCCGAGCAGTAAATGTAGCAGCACGACTTGAACAAGCTGCCCCTAAGAATTCGATGCTTTTTTCTAATTCGACCAAATCACTTCTCGCGGACACTTTCCAAGTAAGTGACTCGATTGAGGTGAAAGCGAAAGGAATTGATCGGCCAATAATTGGATATATTTTGACCAATCAAATTTCAAAAAGAAGCCTAGTTACTGTAAAAGAAGAGGGAATTTCGTTGAAATTTGATCCAAGTATTGTCGATAAAAAAGAAGTGGATAAATTTCTGTCAAAGATAAAGCAATGACTTTAACTTCAATGTATCAATGCATTAATTTTTCTTTATTAGTGGGCCTGTAGTCAGCCGTTTCACAAGACTTGCATCAGTAAGCACTTTGCAAATTGGGGTTTCAGGGTTCTCAATTCTATCCATTATAGTTTTCGCAAGGAGTTGACCTAGCTTATAGGGCTGAGATTGAATGGTGGTTAAGCTTGGCGTCGCAAAAGAAGCATCCGCAACATCATCAAAGCCTATTATCGAAATTTCTCGTCCTGGAACAATGTCTCGTTCTTGTAAGGCATAACATCCCCCTAAAGCTACCATATCACCATTACAAATAACACCAGACACATCGGGATGACGTGTTAGTAAGCGCACCATCGCTTCTTTACCTGACCTTTTATTCTCATCCGAGTCTATTGTAGCACTCCAAGCTATGTCATTTGCCTCAAGCGACATATTATAACCCGCTATTCTTTCCTCACGCACTTGGGAGTTTTGTCTGCCCCCAAGAAATGCAATCTTTTTATGCCCATAATCTACTAAGTACTGGGTTGCGTTTCTTACTGCCTCCAAATTACGAATACCAATATGATCAAAATTGGCATGGTTAACCTCTCGCAAGAATGTAATAGTAGGAATTTTGTATGCTTTCACCATATCTATAGTGTCCATTGGTGTATCATAGGCAGGAACCCAAATTAAACCACCCCGAGAACTTCTAATAAACGCTTCAAGATTACGCTGCTGCCGGGTCACTTCATCGCGTGAGTCCAAAACTGACAGTAAATAATTATTGAGATCCAATAAATCACTTAACCCACTTATTACCTCTGCATTAAATGGATTAGCTATCTGATGGATGATCATGCCGATCTCTCTATTTTCTCCAGACCTCATCGCGGCAGCACGGCCGTCTGGAACATAGTGTAAGGTTTTTGCAGCTTCCAAAACTTTTTTACGGGTATTTTCTGAAATACGCCCTGTTCCACGCATTACCTGACTAGCGGTTGGAACAGATACCTCAGCGAGTTTTGCAACGGATTTTAAGTTAGGTTTATTTTTCATTATATACGTCTTTAATGCGAGATCGTTATATCTAAAATATTAAATTATGCAAATTTATATTATGTAAAAATCTCTAATATATTAATTTTAATAAACTTTTTATATTTGACTTATGATATAACGTTATATCATACTTAAGTATTATTACGGGACTAAAAATATATATTTTAGTAGTAAGTATTGGGAGGAATTTATGAAATTACAAAAAAAAATAACTGGCGCAATTTCGTTAATTGCGATGATTGCTTCAACCACCACAGTGATTGGTCAAGAAATTAAGGTGTGGACAACTGAAACTCAGCCAGCCCGATTGGAAAGACAAGCAAAAATGGCGGCAGAATATGAATCTTCAACCGGTGTGAAAGTTGAAATGATCCCGGTAGAGGAAAGCGAAATGGGAACGCGAGCCACTGCTGCATTCGCTGCAGGCGATCTTCCTGACGTCATTTATTACGGGTTACAATACGCATTACCGTGGACTGAAGCAGGAATACTAGATCCAGAAGCAGCTCAGGAAGTTGTAGATGCGCTTGGCTCTGATACGTTTGCACCAGGTCCTATTCAAATGGCCGCCACTCCAAACGGCGTGGCAGGTGTACCAGTTGATGGCTGGACCCAAATGGTCGTTTACCGTAAAGACCTTTTTGAAGCGAACGGGCTTGAAGCTCCTTCAAGCTACGAAAATGTGACTACGGCACTTTCAAAACTGCACAATCCTCCAAGTATGTACGGATTTGTTGCAGCCACCAAAGTTGATGAAAACTTCATGAGCCAGGTTTTAGAACATGTCCTTCTGGCAAATGGGGCAACGCCTGTAAACAATTCTGGATTTTCAGGTTTTGATGAAAGCAAAACAATCGAAGCATTAGAATTCTATAAGGCGATAGCAGATGCATCTCCTGAAGGTGAACTATTTTGGCAGCAATCTCGCGAACTTTACTTTGCAGGGAAGGCAGCAATGATTATTTGGTCTCCATTTATTATGGACGAGTTGGCAGGATTAAGAGATTCTGCTCCTCCCACTATTAATTCTGACCCAACGAGCCGTGAACTAGCAAGCGCCACTGGCTTCGTAACAAACTTCTCTGGACCATCTAACCCAGCTGGTGCAGCATGGGCCGACTCAAGATATTTTGGGATAACTGTCGATGCCGACACTGAGGCAGCACAGGATTTTGTAAAATTTGCTGTCGGCGATGGTTATTTAGACACTCTAGCTATTGCGCCAGAAGGAAAGTTTCCAAGCAGAAACGGAAGTTCTAGTAACCCAACTGAATATATTGATGGGTGGGCTAAACTAGACGTTGGAGTTGATCGCAGAGCTCCATTATCTGACTTGTATCCTGCCGATGTGATATCTAGTATAGTAGAAGGCTTAGATGTAGCACAAAGATGGGGTGTCACAGAAGGCCAACTGGGACTAGCATCCAAAATTATTAACAGCCAAGTGATAAACCGCGTTGTTAGGGAGTTTATTGATGGTGATATAGCAGCAGACGCAGCTGTAGCAAAGATGAACTCCGAATTATCTAAAATAAATTAGGTATACTAATATTGGAACTTCCTCTTGGAAGGCGGTAATTTATCTTGCCGCCTTCCTAAAAATAAAGCACTTATCCACTAAATTAATTTGGAGCGCACAATGCAAAAAGTGCCACCATCAGGGCTGGGGCCCTTGGGAAAGCGCGAGGAAAGATTCGCATGGAGTATGCTACTCCCAACAATCTTTTTAGTCTCATTAATAATTATATTACCACTGTGTGCAATTTTCTGGATTAGCTTCAAACCAATTTCGTTAGCAGATTTACGCCCACCGACAGTTTTGATTAAAGAGCAGTTAAAGGGTCCGATCAATTCAGCAGGTGATGCGGCAAAAATCCGCTACAGAATTAGGAATTCCAGTCAAACCAAACCACTGAATGATGTAACAATTTCAGATACAATTCCTAATTCTTTTGATATTCAAAGTATTGATGACAGATGTTCGTTTGATGAAACTAATCTAATATACTGCATCATAGGTGTTTTGGAAGGTGGCCAGCGCGAGGTTATTGAAGCTGAGGTTCTGGTAAAAGATTCCTTTTTTGGATCTGAAAAAGAGTACAAATTATCGGAGCCGAGCACCTCAAGTGTTGGAGACAATATATTAACCAACTCTGAATTAACCTTTGAAAATTTCCGTAAGATTTTTGATAGCGAAGAATTTATAACAGTTATTCTTACGACTCTTTTTTATACTGTTTTTGGAACTGTCGGAGCTGTTGTAGTTGGCCTCTTCGCAGCACTACTTTTGAATATTAACTTTCGAGGCAAAGGACTGGTGAGGGGCTTATATCTTTTTCCCTATGTTGCTCCTGTAATAGCAGTAGCCTTTTCATGGATAAATCTTTTTGATCCATTTTCAGGATCTGTAAATAACTTATTACTGCAAATGAACGTTTTAACCAGTCCAATTAACTTTTTTGGCCAACGACCCAATGCTCTAATAATGGTAACGGTATTCGAGATCTGGCGATACTTTCCTTTGTCCTTTCTATTTATTCTTGCAAGAATGCAATCAATAGATACCGAAATGTATGAAGCAGCAGATATGGATGGCGCCAGTCCACTTCAGAAATTCTGGTACATAAGCCTTCCGATGCTTATTGGTATAATGAGTATCCTTTTTTTGCTTCGCTTTATTTGGACGTTTAATAAATTTGACGATATTTTTCTTTTAACTGGTGGAGCTTCAGGAACTCGAACACTGACAGTGAATGTCTATGAGCAGGCGTTCGCAGTATCAAATATAGGAGCCGGAGCTGCTGTAGCCGTAGTTATTTTTATTTTCCTTCTGATCTTTTCACTTTTCTTCTTCAAATTTTTTAGTAAGGAGGAAGGGCTGTGATCTATAAAAAGAATATTTATCTCACAGCTTTAACTATCGGAGCACTCTGGGCTTTAACAATGTCAATTGTTGTATCCGTTGTATTATCATTTGTCTCGGGGTTTCCATTAAAACCAAACATACTAATCGTAATTAGCCTTGGAGGAATTGCAGGCATTGTCGTACTGAGTTCCGTGAAGTCCACTACAATACTTTTACTTATGATCACTTCGTCCATTTTATTAAACTCTTTAACTTATGGACCCATTACAACTGGCCAAGATATTTCCTACCTGCTGAAATATTTTTCTCAGGCACTCTTTGCAATAAGCACAGTCTTTCCACTAACAAAAATACTTTCTGGGCTCTCAATTCATGATCCTGGCAGACATGAAATAGAAGCAGCTTTTATAAGGTTTTCTTCTGGGTTTGGTCTAATCTTTTTTACAATGATTGTTCTTATCCCGTTCTATGTAATGGTGATGACCAGTCTAAAAACGCAACAGGAACTCTTATTGAACCCGTTGGACTTCAGTATAGACCTTTCAAAAGGACTAATGCTCTTTAGAAGTTACTCCGAATTATTCCAAGATTTTGGTTTTGCACGTTACTTATGGACAAGTTTTTATGTTTCTATTGTGACGGTGCTGGTTACTTTAGCTTTCTCAATACCTGGTGCCTATGCGGTAGCAAGACTTAGGTTCAGAGGGAGCTCAGTATTCAGCAGATCAATTTTACTGATCTACATGGTTCCAATGATCGTACTTGCCCTGCCAATATACATTTTGTTTTCCCTTACTGGCCTTCGAAACACAATTCTTGGGCTTGTGCTAATTTACCCAGTTACAACAATTCCAGTGGCTCTTTATATGCTGCAAGGATATTTCAGAGGCTTACCATATGAAATCGAAGAAGCCGGTTTAATGGACGGGCTTTCTCGTCTCGCAGTTATCTGGAAGATAACACTACCACTCGCGCTTCCAGCCCTTGCATCAGTAAGTCTCTATGTCTTTATGATTGCTTGGAATGAATTTTTACTCGCGTTTATGTTACTGGATGATCCCCTAACATTTACACTTACAAGGGGCGTTGCTTCGCTTAACTCATCAGAAGTCCCACGGCAACATCTGATGGCGGGAGCAGTCATATCCACAGTACCAATTCTGCTTATATTCCTATTCCTGGAACGTTTTATGACAAAAGGGCTTACTGCAGGGAGCGTAAAAGGATGACAAATAGTAAGTGGCTACAGCTAGATGAGAGAGCACAAAATATTTTAATAAAAAATGATCGAGGTGGTTTTACCGTTCCGACAGCGGGCCTTTACCCCTATCAATGGAACTGGGATAGCGCTTTTGCCGGCTGGGGTTTCTCAACTTTTGACATTGAGCGCGCATGGCAAGAACTAGAGTCTCTGTTTGCAGGCCAATGGAATAACGGAATGGTCCCTCATATTCTATTTAGAAGCAATGATCCTGATTATTTTCCTGGGCCTGACATATGGGGTACTGAAGAATGCGGGCCTATTTCATCAAGTGGCATTAGTCAGCCACCAGTTGCTGCGACTTTTGTGCGTGCAATCTGGGAAAAAGATAAAACCACTGGCAACAACAGATTAAAAAAAATATTCCCTAAGCTTAAGGCCTGGCATAAGTGGTTCATGACTTGGCGACTTACCAACAGAAATTGTATTTTTATTTCGCATCCTTGGGAGGCAGGACGAGATAACAGCCCCGATTGGGACAATGCAATGAGAGCAATTAATCCCGTCGGTGTAGGAGAATATACGCGGCGTGATACCAGCCATGTCGATGGATCAATGCGTCCAACTAAAGAAGATTATGATCGGTATCTATGGTTGGTCCAACGAGGTCGCAAACTAAAGTGGGACGAAGAACTCATGTCGGTGAATAGGCCTTTTGAGGTTGCGGACCCTACAATGACATTCATACTACTCCGAGCATCTCAAGATTTGTTACACATGGCGGAAGCCCTTGATGTCGATAATATCGAAATTTCCGAATGGTGCTCCAGGCTCAGGGAAGGGATCGAAACGCTAAGAAACCCAGATGGAGGATTCTTTAATGCTATTAACTGTCGAACCAATGAACACTCAGGAAATATAACATCTGCATCATTTCTGAATTGGTATGCAGGAATTGATGATGACGAAACGCTTAAGATTTTAACAAAAACTCTTGAGGAAACGAGATATCCTATTCCCAGTCTCTCAATTAACTCAGAAAAGTTCGATGGAATGAGATACTGGCGTGGGCCAACCTGGGCGATTTTAAACTCTTTAATAGGGGTTGGTTTGTACGAAATGGGACATGTAGCGGAGGCAACACTGTTAAGAAAAAGAACACAATCTTTAATAATTGAAAAAGGTTTTGCAGAATATTTTCATCCTATCAATGGCACACCAGGCGGCGGTGATAGCTTTACTTGGACTGCAGCGGTTTGGCTTGCTTGGGCTTCGCCATCGAACGGAGAGTACTAATGGGTTCTATAGAGTTGTCTAGTATAGAAAAATGGTTTGGTGAAGCACAAGTCATAAAAGGCATCGATCTTAACATTAAAGCTGGTGAGTTCATCATTTTTGTTGGCCCCTCTGGTTGTGGCAAATCAACATTACTAAGGATGATCGGTGGTTTAGAAGAAACCTCTAGAGGTAAAATAACCCTAAACGGCAGAGATGTAACAGACGAACCACCTGCAAAACGTGGCCTTTCAATGGTTTTCCAGTCTTATGCTCTGTATCCCCATATGTCAGTAAGAGAAAATATGGGTTTTAGCCTAAAGACCGCAGGGAAAAACAAAGAAGAAACTAGAAAGAAGGTCATAGAAACAGCTAAAGTTTTAAAACTGGAAGAGCTACTTGACCGCCATCCTAAAGATTTATCTGGAGGACAACGACAACGTGTTGCGATTGGACGATCCATCGTGCGAGCACCCTCTGCTTTTTTATTTGATGAACCCCTCTCTAATTTAGATGCTGCATTGAGAGTGGAAATGAGACTCGAGATTGCTAAGCTTCATAAGTCACTTAAATCAACTATGATCTACGTGACACATGACCAAACAGAGGCAATGACGCTTGCAGATCGCATTGTTGTACTGGATGATGGGAAAATAATACAGGTGGGAACTCCTCGTGAATTATACCAAAACCCTGCAAATCTATTCGTTGCTCAATTTATTGGTTCACCTAGAATGAATATTATAAATAGTAGCGACCTAACCACTTCTGCCATCGATGACATTAGTTCAAATAAGCAACTGGGGGTTGTTCCTCAAAAACTTGGAATTCGCCCGGAGCATATAAAAATAGATTCTAAAAGGCAGAGCGCTATCAATGGAAAGATCGATGTGATTGAGTACTTAGGTGCCGATAGTTTTCTGTTCGTAGATTGTGCAGATTTAGGGGTAATTACAGTACGAGTTGATGGATCCCAAGAGTTCAATTTAGGTGAAACGATTACCCTGAAGTTTATGAGGGAAAATACTCATTTTTTCGACAGCAGCGGTGCAAAAATATAAATTTTAGAAGCAAGCCATATTTATGAAAAGATCTGAAATAAATAATATAATATTAGAAGCTAATGAGATGATTAAATCCTTTGGGCATCATCTACCGGACTTCGCGTATTGGTCTGTTGAAAAATTTAGAGAAAAACAGGAAGAAGCAAAAGAAATCATTCGAGCCGGTTGCGGCTGGGATATTACTGATTACGGTAGGGGTAACTTTCAAACCACTGGACTTTTCCTATTCACACTGCGAAATGGAAAGATGGCAGACTTAGCATCCGGAAAAGGGATGTGTTACGCTGAAAAGCTACTTATCTCTCGGCATAACCAGGTAGCACCGATGCATACTCACATTAAAAAAGTAGAAGATATAATAAATCGTGGGGGGGCAAGCCTAGCGGTAGAAATTTTTGGATCAGATCCACATGGAAATTGTGATGAGGAGAAAGGAGGCATCGTTTTTTGTGATGGCATAGAACGATCTTACTCCCCAGGTGAAATTATTATTCTAAAACCTGGTCAGAGTATAACTTTATTACCTGGAGATTGGCATGCTTTTTGGGGTCACGACGGCGATGTCCTTGTTGGTGAAGTTTCTACTGTAAACGACGACGTGATAGATAACATTTTCCGTGACGAAGTCTCGCGGTTTTCCTACATTGATGAGGATACCGCACCAATTCATTTACTAGTTAGTGATTACCCAAAGTGGTTAAATGCATAATCTTTTACTACGTAGAAGTTCACCAATAAAGAAATGAATTGGCAGGTTAGCTTAAGCGTTACGGGCATTCATCAATTGAACATCTTCGTAGTGTAGCTCGGGATCGAATTGTTGAACATGCTCCGGTAAGAAGAAAAAGCTGAGCTTATAATGGTGGATACGAAAAAGCATCTCAGCTCTATTTTTCTAAATTAACCCAAATGCACTTTAAAATTTTTTAACAGTAACCTTAGCTCTTTGACTGTAAGCAAAAGTAAATCGTCTTTGTACAGAGTTCAAAACATTTCTTAATCTAAATCAGTGCAAATTTTAATTCTTATTACTACAGTATCTGTACTTTCAAAAAAATAAGCGTAATTCACACTACTAAAATCAATTCTAGGAGATTAAAATGGCAAAAAAATTAAGTATTATTCGTTTCAAGCCAAAACCAGAACATTATGAAGCATTTTTGAATGATGTGATCGAAAACGGAAAGGATCGTGATCCAGAATTTCCACACTTTTGCGTAAGGGCAGGTGATGAAGTGATTGCGGTTGTAGTGCGAGATGCCGACAACTTTGAGCAAAAAGCCCAGGATGGTGTAGTAAATTGGCTGGATGAAAGAAGACCAATGCTACAAGAATATGACCCCGTTAACCGTCACACTATTCCTCTGTCAGGTGATCTGGTTGAATAACCGAATACCGGCAGCAGGACAAACCTAAATATCATTATATTACATTACAATCTAAATTTAAGTTCACGGTCATGCGAAAAGGAAAAATGATGCCCAGTATGTTAGTCACTGTCAAAATATCTAAAGGTTTCAAAACTTGGACAGAAATGGCGAAGTCGATGGAGGAGAAGGCTGGTGCAGAAGGCGCCAAGATAATTTGGGCGGCAACTAACCCAGATGAGTCTTCTGTCTATGTGATGATGGACGTACCAAATCCTGATTTCATGCAGACATTCGGCTTAAGACCTGATGTTGTGAAAGCAAGGGAAGAAGCAGGTGCGGATGTATCATCAACTACTGTAATCACTCCAATCGGTGATTACTGGCTTGGAAATTAGTCGAAATATAGATTTGAAAATAATTGCAGTCTGAAAATTTTTAATTGGCGTACCTTACAGTTGGGAGCGGAGCAGTGGAGTGCTCCGCCCCATAATGTTAAACTATTGGGAGAGTGGCAAGTAACCATGCTTACCGCGCACTATTTTTGTCGTGACACATTCTAGATACGCCCTGACTGCTTTATTGGATCAAATAAAAAATTTTTATTCGATTTTTTTCAATTTAGACAACAAATAATAAAGCTCCGGCAATTACTCTGCACCTAGCAAGCTTTTCCACTCAGCTTCAGAAACTATCTCCAGCTTACCCTGCTCAACCGATTTAATTGCGCCCATTAACTGAGCAACCGTACCAGGTTTCTCCCACTTTCCGTTGATATTTCCGTCTTTGTCGAGATTATACGAAATGGTTTTTATACACCCTGAAATTTCCTTATCCTCAAAAAAATAGAAGATATTATTGCTACCAATGGGTCGAAAGAATACGGACATATAATTTCTTAATTAATCAAAATTCGCTTTTGATGAATTTAATTCAGCCATTATATTAGCTTTAAGAATTAAGGCTTTTACCATTTTTTCAGTCTTGCTCAATTTCGTCAAATCCACATTAAGTGATCTACAATACTCACAGTTGCACTGCTGCTGGTGTCTCGGAAAAAAATTATTAAAGCCATGATCAGGTATCATTACTAATCCTAAATTAATCAACCGGACTGAAGCCGAGCTCTGTAATTATGATTTGTAATATTTACGTAAGGCCACTTTGATTGGATCACACTAAAAAGATCACCAAGAATTTTTAAAGAATATTCAACGATGAATTTAATGAAGGTTTCTGATTTTATTTATACTTCGCGAATGTATTCGCCTCTTGCCGGGTAAGCGTTTTCTATTACAAAATCGAGCGCACCAATCAATTCAGAGAAATAGAGGCGAACGAATGGCATAGTCTGAACAGAACCATAATAAAGAGACTGTTCAGGCGTGACCATGAATAAACCAGGCTCTGGAAATAAGTCAGGTTCCTCAATGCCAATTGAAGTTTTCACGCGAGATGTTGAAATATAAAGACCCCAATCACGAGCGTTCTTCAAACTTAAATTATATCCAATTCGCAGCGTTTTTGCTGAAATCCGCTTAGCCATTTCACCTGCTCGCTCCGCACCATCTGTAATCACTGCTATTGTGGTAACACCCCTTTTTTTAAACTCAGGCGTCAAACGTTCGAGCTCATTAAGGTATGTTGCGCAAATTGGACAATGCAATCCACGTTAGAAACAAATTACAGTTCCCCGTTCAGAAGTTTCATTTGCCAAGTTAAAAGTTTCGCCATTCACTGTGGGTAATACTAAGTCTGGAGTTTTTTGTCTTGGGGTTAGCATGTTGGCTTTTTTTTAAGTTTGATAGAATTTTATACGCATAGATATAAATTAAGTATATACCATTTACTTTAAGTTTTAGTTTCAATTTTAAGAATACATCTTTTTCTTGCGTTCCCGCGTCTCATCGGTCCCTTGTGACGATCCATCATGAAATGAACCAAACCACCGATCCCAAGGCATTTCAACGGTCCCATAATTACATTCGAAATATCTGTGATGAAGTTGGTGAAAAAAATCACCTATATTAGCCCTCTCTTTATCCGCAATGTAAAGCTTCTCAAATCCAGAATGAGAGAAAATTGGATGAATTGACTGCATATAGCCATGAAACATTATATGCAAAGGGTGGCTCGGCACAACGAAGTGGATCAGAAAGTTGGTGTAGAAAACGAAATGCTCGATCGGATGCATTGAAATGCCTGACCACGGTCCAACATTGATATTTCTGTGATGGACGGCGTGGGCAATACGATAGAGTGGAGGCCAGTGGAGTGCGCGGTGAACCCAATAGAAATGAAAGCTTGCCCATAAAATGAGGAAAGGGAACATCAAAAAAAACCATATCATATTGTCTGGGAAAAGAAAGGCTGGCGCGTAACCATTCGCCATAGCCCAAAAGACGATGCATTGCATCATTGACCACTGAGTAACACCACTTATCAGAGACCAGAATATATTATCGTGAATCTGATTACGGAAACTGAAAATTCCGTTATTGGTTGCAGGTTGCCGTGCATCAAACTTAAAATTCTTATCTTGGCCTTTGACAGTATAAAGCCAAAAATGCAGTAGCCCAGCGCAAACTATATGAGGAACAAGATTAGCAAGCCATACTCTAATTATCCAATGCAACCGAGGATCTTGCATAACATCTAAAGATGGTAAAATCGCAAAATATGCGATAATTGATAAAATAATAGCGAGGGTTGTGGTAGATGCTGCCAACCAATACGCAGAATACCAACGTAAAACTGGCAAAAATTTTGGTGGCCATTCAAACAGCGGGTTCATGGAAACACCTTTTTTAGGTCGGTAGTTCCAACGAGTAGCCTCTGTATCTATTCGATATTTTGTCACTTAAATTCACCACCACCGCCAAAGCCACCCATCGAATTCTTGTTAGTGCTAACCTTTATTTTATTCGATGTCAGCATTTTAAAACTTACAAATAAACAGGCAATTATGCCACATACCAAACCGATTAAAACAAAGTAAGCAGAATAGTATTCATTAGAAACCCATGACGCAATAATGATCGAAATGACTGCGGCAGTACCAAAGATATATATTTTATATGTTAGTATCATCCATAAACTCTTCATTTCCCTTTAGAACTAAACCCTAGGAAATAGTAATATTTATTTTAACCTCAGGCTTATTGTGTTCACAATCCAGTGTATTAGAGTTACATCAAGTAACCAATAGAAAAAAACTGAGGGAAGTAGCTTGAGTGTAAACGAGTGCTCTTTCTGAAAATCCCCATCAGTGGTCCATCATTATAATGCAGTCAATTGCATTACAATTGGTCCTACGAACTCTTCAACCATTACATTATTATTGTCTTTGGTAGATTTGTTTCTTGCTTCCTCGAGCTTTTTTCGTTCTGCAGTCGCTATCTCTTCCGAGGGATATACGATCAATGCCTGATGGTGATCATCATCAATTTTCCACCATAAAACTTCTTCAGGTGGAAACTCGCCTTCGTAACTGTCCCGATAACCTTTCATCATTGATTGAAGATGACTTGGATCTGGCACACCACCCGACCATCTCCACTTAGTATACACTGCATATTTCATAGTAATCTCCTTATTTGATACTCAATTACGTTAATAAGATTATTTCGGTTTAGTTAAGTACAAAATATGTAATTAAATAAACTATACTATCTCATATACCTGCGACAATATATGCATTGAATCGAATATGTTTAAAATTAATTATGATTTGTAGCCGGCAGGGCAGGTTCGGATCAGTTTTCTCTCCCTATTGAACTGATCCGCCCTAGCTGGAATTAAAACTTATAGAAAACTATCCGGTTAACAAACCCAATGTTTGTGATAGCGCAGAGCACGCGTGCTTTGTCAGGCACCTAAATTCTTACTCATAAGGATAATGTCACCCGTATCTTGAGAGAATGGAAATGGTATTAATTCTCTCCGAGCTAATTCTGCATATCCATTACTGGTATATGTTTTTAGAGCAATTTGGTTAATTTCTTCCACCTGAAGAGAAATTTTTTTTGCACCGCTAGCTTTTGCCTCTTCTTCAGCCCTTGCCAAAAGTGCATTTGCATGACCTTGCCCTCTATATTCAGGCAGAATAGATATGGCCTGAAGCAGCCATGATCCAGCCGCTATTTCTTCGAGTTCTAGAAATGGTATCCACCATTCTGGTTCTTCTTTATAATTAATTTCAGGATATGGATTTGCCACTCTAAACCCAAAAAATGCTCCTAAGAGTTTATTGTCTAATTCTGCTATTTTCCAGTTTTTATGAAATGATTTCCCATCATCATTAGTACGAATATTCTCACGACCAAATTCAAAGAAGGACTGCCCCTCAGCTGCATATAAACTCCAGAAATATGCAGGTATTCTTCTGCCTGCCGCATCAAGAATTAGAGCGAGCGTCGTGCAATCATCGGCTGTGCCACCTCTAAATTTCATGTTGTATCACTCATAAACTCAGTACCAGCTTGGTTAGCAAAGAGAAGAACGAATAGGAAGGTTAGTAGTTTTTCATTTTTTACATATTAACCTTCTCCAAACAATAAACGAACATCAAGTTCACAAGTAAGAGTCTTGTTCTTCGGAACGCGTTTACTACGTTGTTATGTTGGTTGGTGCCTCTAAAACTCCAAAGTCTTTTGAAGTAGGGTTCACATGGTTTTCACTATTCATGACCATGCTAAATATTTCTCCCGCTTTATAAGCCTCGCAATGTTCTTTACTCTCCCAGATATATACACCGCCATAAACTTTGTTTTCCTCATCACCCAACCAATGTTTACTTACTAGTCCAGGAATAGACGCAAAATTTGGAGCCAACTCTGTCGCCCCTGATAAAAAATCGTCATGTGAAACATTTATACCAAAATTAATTACTTGAATATGCATTGAACTTCTCCCTTTGAGTTCAGTCTTGAGCCTGATCTAAGTTAATGATTTTGATGCCGTTTAAAAGTACAATTTTTGTATCACAATACTCAAATCCATAAAACAACCTGAAACACAATTTAGTTTTTTTATTGCTATGTATTACTTTTTAATTTTTACACCTTGGCTAATAGACATGTTAAATTTTACGCTTGGGCTATTGGACTTGATGATTTTTTCGCCTCTGATAGCCTGTTCAGCATAGAAATTACATCCATTTACCAGCATCAATGTAAATATGGCTAGTAGTTTTTTCATCTCAAAAACCTCAGCAGTATAGTTAATTTAACGCTCAACAAAATGCAGGATCCTATTGCTAAGTAGACTTGGGTATTTCCATACTTGAGACTAATATCCAGTGGCATTTTCCCAAGTGGCAGACGGGATAAATATGGCCAAAATATTCCGGCTCAAATAACTATTACTCCCATAATCAAAAAGATCTTTTGAACCACGAATGAACCCTTAATATTCCTCGATACATTCCATTAAACAGCTTCTTTGCTTTGCACCAGATACGACTTATGTTCCATTACAGCCATGTTTAGGTATGTGTGGAAATCCAACACTTCGCTGCGCTACGTAGCTAAAACTTTTACATGCCACAGATGAGTAGAGGGCCATATGCTACAGCAAAACCACGTCTGCAAAACGCCACGCAACCAAAATGAACATTACAATTAATACACTGTAAACAAATACATTAAATAAGAATCTCATGTGTAAAGGTTAAACCTAGAGGCGATATTCTCAAGAATTTCAGATGTGACAAATTAACTCCCACAAATTAACTTTATCCTTTTAAATACCGTCAGCCTCCCATAACGATCAGCTCAGTTTTCAGGGTTCAGCAGCTTTAACCTAAGTTGAGCTAATTGCGATTGCATATAGATAAAAAATACAAATTGTACCTGCCCACCAAAGACAGCTTCTAACCCAAGTAATTAAAAATAAATAAGCGACAAAATATAAAATTCTCACGATTAGAAAGATTTGGAGAGCTATAACCGTTTCTTTTGCGCTTTGTCCAATTAGCGCCAACGCCATTACTGCAGGCAAAACAAATACCAAAGAGACAATAGAGTTCTTAACCGCTCTGTCTGATCTACCAGCGATACCAGTTAAGGTGATATGTTCTCTACGCTCTGCTAAAATCGTCATACCGTGTTGCTGCGTTGCTAAATAAGACTGCACAATTAACATAATGATTACGCTCAGCGCATAGAATAAAACGAGTTGCATTTCTGGTATCATAAAGACCCTATTTGATGAAATTTCTACAACTTAGCAAGCCAAGCGAAGTGGTGCAAAATAAAGGCATAGTCATGCTGCTAAATCGTCCATCGCTTTTCCGTAACACTCGTTAAGTTTAGCTCTTATCTCTTCATCAGTTGCAAGATTGCCTAAGTCACCTTTAACCTTCCGTATGACATCTTCATCACCAGCTTCTTCCATGTCGGACTTAATAACTTCTTTGGCATAATTTTCTGCATCATCACCAGACTTGCCTAAAAGTTCTGCCGCCCACAGCCCAACAAATTTATTACGCTTTGCCATAACTTTAAATTGCATTTCTGCATCATTTGCATACTTTGACTCAAACGCTTTTTTCCTGTCATCAAAGGTGTTCATTTTATCTCCTTAGTCGTTACTTACTATATGAAATATGCGGCATTGATTTAGTTTCAATAGACTGCGTCGTTTATTTTAAACTCATCTTCGGCAGCAATCAGTCTTACCGCTTTTTACGCTTCCATGTGCCACCATACTGATAAGTCTTTTCGTGCTCAGCCTTAATTTCCGTGACGCACTTACCACACAAGAACGACCATTCTTTCGCACCATCGTATCTACAGCGGTACAAAGCATCCTCCTGAACTTCACAGATATGGCACTCTTTGGTTCTACTTCGCATCAATTGAGATTGATGAAGACATTGCTTCACGCTCAAAAGAAAATACACAAACGCCTGTAAATTTTGTCATTTTGAATAAAAAAGCCTGTTTTATATCTTCTATAATCTTTGGAATATCTTTTTCAAAATCATTCATGGCTTTAACATCCTGAAACCTGACACTAATCGAAAGATCACCATCTTTCCCAACGGTCACTTGCAAACCATGAAAATCAAATACAGATATGCGACTTTTCAAAAGTTCACATAAACTTTGGGCAGCTATTTTGGCCTCAGAAACGTTACTAAATTTCAACTGCAGTTGCGAAGAGTACATTGCAAACTACTCCATTTTCTCAAGCAGATCTTCCAGTTGGCTACCAACGGAAGGGACATTTACTTGAGCGCCTCGATAGCCATCTTCAGCAAGTCCTAATTCTGCTTTTAGGTCGACACCATCTTGAGTTAGCATCCAGTTCCCATCAATTTGTGTAATTATTCCATCTTTCTCCAAGGCGATAATTACCTCTGGTAGTGCAGCCCCATGAGCGCAAAAATCAAGGAAGCCAATAAGCTCAGAAATTGTACCATCTGGGGCAAAACGGACAAACCGTCCAAGCAAAGCCCCAATCTCTGATGCGTATAAGTTGGCTTTTTGGGTTCGAAGAAGTATTTGGTCTGTAGTTGCCTTAGCGAGCTGGCGCATCATTCGCACCTGCTCAGGATTTAATCGGATTGGACGCTTATGAAAAGCGCATAAAGTGCCTAGAACAACGCCCTCTGTCGTATTCAGAGGAAAGCCAGCATATGCCGAGACATTCATTGGCGGCTTGGTCATCATAATTCCCGCAAACCGTTCATCCTCAGAAAGGTCGGCAATGATAAATGGTTCTGGGGACGCTAATGCGTATTGGCAAATTGAGATATCTTGAGGCATAGCCATTAAAGGATCTACCGGTATACCACAACCACCCACCGTAAACTGGTTCTTACCGTCAAGAATATTGACCATACTGAAATCTGCACCAGTGACGAGCTTAACCATTTCCCCAAATATTTCAAACTGGCTAGAAAGATCTTGACCGATAATACCAGTCTCTGCCACCTTAACTCGCCGTAGTGCTTCATTCCTAGGAACTACTGGCTTTGCCATCTTTCTCGAGGTCGCTGCGGCAACCCCCATCTGTACAAAATCCTTAAACCCGAAATTTTTGATAATACGCCGTAATGACACTTGAAGCTCCGTTTTCGAATATAGTCCATTATTTTTTTAAAAAAGCAATCTATATGCAGCACTTTAAATCAATGCTTTTATTTTACTGTGGCTCCGTAAAAAAATTATTAGCATCACATTTTTTCGGAAAAAATGTGAGAGTAGGATATTTGCATATCATACTCGCTTGACTTTTGATCCGCTGCCCCTCCGGATGTCCACATAGTCTACTAGTCCACAGGCAACCTTACCCCTACTCACAATACCACTTATCACTCACTAAAGCCCTTATTTTTACAGATTGGCTCAATTAACAAACTTATAATGGTAAAAGACCAATAAAATGAATAGGATAAGAATTAATTAAAAATATATCGAGGAAATTTTTGATTATGGACGCGAAAACGATATTATCAATGTGGGAGAATTATTTTCCGAAAAAGTGGATTACCTTTCTGAACACCTTGCGGATGATTTGGTTATTGAGTTTATGGGTAAAGACAGTTCTTCTCAAACGAAGGAAGAGCATATTGCTTGGTGTGTTTCAGATGAAAGCCCAAGAATAGGCGGATTTAAGGTTATTTTTGAAGAGAATGGCGTAGCAGTTGGAACCCACACTGCTTTTAACCCTCAAGGAGAGGGAAGAGATGTCATGTATTATGGAAAGTTCGAAAACAATAAAGTCACTGAATGGAAAGTACTAGTTTCAGTCCACAATGAGAGTTAGGCAGCTAAACGCTTATTATAAAAATTGGAAACACTTTTAAAAATATCGTGTGTAAGGATACTTTTATCTTTGAATATAGCTTCAGATTGCATACTGCCCGGAAAAGCGAAACACTTAAGCTCAGCACTCATTGCGGCCTTTAAGCCATCTAAGTTATCTTCTATGGCTATAACTTCGTGGGGCAGAAGACCAAGTTTTTTCAAAGCTAAATTATAGGCATCTGGTTCTGGTTTTTCGTACTTAACCATTTCATTAGTGATAACTACGTCAAATTGATCTCGATTAATGCACGTTGCAGATAATATTTCATGAACATTACCACACGAAGTCGTAGTAACTAAGGCTAATTTTAAGGCTCTTTCACGCGCTAGATCGATGACTTCGTTAATTCCAGAACGAATAGAAACGGGCTTTGTTGCGAGAAGGCCTTGGAACATTGATGTTTTTGTAAGGTGAATAGACTCTACATCAACCGCTTCACCTCTTTGGGCAGCATAACATTGGATGCGCTTTTTACCTCCAGCAATTTCGAGCATCTCAGTATATTCATGCGGAGACCAGACCCATTCAAGTCCATGCTTCTCAAAAGCTAGATTAAATGATTTCAACTGAAGTTCTGACGTATCTGCAATTGTCCCGATTGATCCTAAAAAAATTGCTTTCATAATAATCGACCTCCATTGATTTAAAACTATACGACGAAGCCTCTCCGTTAGATCAATGAAATCTTGTGTCAATTCAGTTTAAAAATACGCCGAGTCAGTGAGGAACAATTGCAATAATCCTAACTGCTCAATTTTTGAAATTTTGAACACATTTGATTTTTTAATTAACTTTTCTAGTTGATAGCCATTATGGAAAATAAAAAAACAGCTCTAATCATAGAAGGCGGCGGTCAAAGAGGTGTATTTTCTTTTGGAATAACTGACACTTTTATCGCTAGGAATTATGATCCATTCGATATTTATATTGGTGTTTCAAATGGCGTGGCTGTTCTCTGCTGGTATCTAATTAGAGAAACTGACAATAATTTAGAGAAAATGCTCTATGCTGCTAAAGGTGACTACCTCAGTTACAAGAATATTTTTACAGGAAAAGACATATTAAAATTTCATCAGATGTACGAAGATGGTGAGAAAATGTTTAAACCAAGTATGGATAAAATTAAAAATAATTTGGAGGGGAAAGAGTATATTGCAGTTGTTACAGATGCGATTGAAGCAAATGCTGAATATTATTCATTTGGGGATGGTGATTGGATGCCAAAAATGATCGCTTCTGGAACCTTACCTGTGTTGGTAAGAACACCAAGCTTAATAAATGGACGTAGGAAATTTGATGGAGGAGTTGCAGATCCTTTACCAGTAGAAAAAGCATATGAAATGGGAGCAAAAAAAATAATATTAATTAGAACATATGAAGAAAAATTTAAAAGGAAGATGAAGCTTGAAAATTATATTGGTGCTTTATTTTCAAAAAAATATCCAAAATTGCGAAACGCACTATTAAAACATGACAAAACTTATAATCGGGCACTCGATTTTATAAAAAATCCTCCGAATGATTGTGAGATTGTCCAACTATGCCCTCCCAAAAAACTAAAATCAAAAAGAGACTCAAAAAATACTGAGATTCTAAAAGCAGACTACAAATTAGGAAAAAGAGTTGCTGCAGAATATTTAGATGGTCTTGAGGACTGAGAAAAAAATATGTTGGCTAGGAAACGGCAATTAACACATAGATCGGTTTTTAAAAAGTTTGGCAAACGAAGCTTTTAAATCCAAACAGAGTTCACAAGCGTATACAATACAAAGTGTAGCCGTATTTTTTAAACTTAAAATAAAGTGAGGAAAGACAGGTGAGACAACTACTGTTCATTTGCGTCATCTTACCAAATTTTTGTTTCGCAGGCGTTGACGCGCGGATGTTGTACATCAAGGCCGTGGAGGGTTTTTCAACTTGTGGGAATGCATTAATGCCTTGGGGTGGTAATGGTTGGCGACCAGATGAAGCTGAAAAGCCATATGTTTTACAGGCAAAAATAAATCGGACAAAGATGCAGACTGAAATTGACGAAGCGTTTTATGCCGAAGCTAATTTGGAAGAGCTTTATGTTGCTCTGACGAATGATTTTTACAAAAAAACGGCCTATATTACGGCGAGTTTGAAAAAGTTGCCTGCTGAAGACCACTCTATGATCTGGAACAACTTGTTTGAAATTGATAAAGATGCGCGATTAATAAGAAACAAACTAGTATCTGACTTTCGTCTTCACGCGGAGATAATAAAAATGTGCGCTGATGGTTTAAACGACCCCACAAATTAACCGCAATATCAAGAGGAGCTTAAGGCTTGTATCTTTTATCTATTTTATGTGTGGCTTCACTATTTGGTGGGATGTTACTTTTTGCAGGCGGCTTTGGGACCTTGGCTTTCAAATTATTAGACAAGGCCGCAGCACGCTCGTTTATCAGAGATACTTTCCCATATTTCTACCTTTATGTATTAGCAAACTCTGGAATTGCTGCTGTCCTAAGTTTCTTTGAAAACAAATCAGCTTTTCTTTTACTTATTCTAATATTTGTAACCACTATTCCAAATCGGCAATTTCTTATGCCTGCCATCAACAATGCTGCGGATACCGGGAACAAAAAAACTTGGGGAATGCTGCATGGGCTGTCCGTAATTATTACTTTAACGCACATTGCCATTGCCGGAGCTGCATTGAAATACCTTTTATAGAAAATTGTGATAACTCTTAGTAAAATTTTCACAATTTGCTGTCCACTTCTACGAACCGCTCTACTTTTCATTGTCTTATATAAGACAGATTAAAATGTACCGATTTATCGTAGTAACACTAATCTCAGCTTTAACTGCTTGCAGCTTTTCAATGGATTATTATCATTCACCAAATTTTAACTCGAGCTTAAATCGCTTTCAGCATCCTGATGGTGACCCAAGCAATAAAAAACCATCTGAACTCTTTGCGATGATGAGAGAATTTTCTAAACGAAAATACGATCAATTTGAACACAATGGTTTTCCCGTTGAGATTTCAGAACAGAACGAAATATCAACGTTTTTAGATAGTGTAATGTGGATAGGGCAATCGACAATACTATTGAACTACAAAAACTTGACAGTTCTAACCGATCCTCAATTTTCAAATAGAGCATCACCACTGTTTTTTGGTGGACCAAAAAGAGTAACTCCCACACCGTTTAAGATAGGAGACTTACCAAATATCGACGTCGTTTTAATAAGCCATAACCATTATGATCACCTAGATCGCTCTAGCATCAAAGATTTGGTCAAGCATCAACCGTCAATAAAATTTATGGTTCCGTTGGGCCTTGCTCAGACACTTTATAAATGGGGCGCTGTCGATGTAACAGAACTGGACTGGTGGCAAGCTGTTAAATTTCAGGAAATAGAAATACAGGCAACTCCAGTAAAGCACTGGTCGAGCCGTTCTTTGTTTGATCGTAATAAATCACTTTGGGCTGGATGGATGATAAAATGGGATGATTTTTCATTCTACTTTGCAGGTGATAGTGGATATTCAGGTGACTTTAAAGAAACAGCCAAAAGGCTTGGCAGCCCAACACTCGCAGCAATTCCTATCGGCGCTTATGAGCCTCGCCATTTAATGAAAGATGCTCACATGCACCCAGAAGAAGCGGTGAAGGCATTTGAAGATTTGCAAGCGAAATATGGAGTTGCTATCCACTGGGGAACATTCAAGCTAACGACGGAACGAATGGACGAGCCACCAGAGCGTTTACTTCAGAGCCTAAAAAATCAACGAATTCCCTATGATAAATTCAGAGCGCTCAGTCATGGGGAAAAATGGGATGCACCCTTTGCTAAAAAAATGTGAGAGTAGGTACTCACATATTTCAAAGCCGCGACTTTTGCCCCCCTACCTTCATTTTTTGATCCAGTTCCTGACTGCTAGCGTACCCCTATGCAAAAAGGAGACGAGCAATGTCCGCATCAAAAATTTTGAATGACTATGAGGCAGTATTAGCATATTGCTGTGACAAAACTATGAACGGCTACGAGCAAGCACTTCATTACGGACGATTAAGTGGTTATTTCGATAAAAATAACAAGCTTACTGCAATGGGTCACAAAGTTGCTCGATTGCTCGAAGACGATCTAGCTGCTTAATCTCTTTACGCTTGTATGTTTAGGACCGCTTAACCGTGTGTAAGACATACCCATGCAGGGGCCATAGTGGGTGTATGGGTAGTATGTATATACGCTCTTACACAGATAGGGTGTTGCTTATAGCCAAGCAGTTAAACATTAGCAGGATGAGTGTGTATCGCAGTTTGCAGGGTTGGTAATGGTTGCTCTTTATATGTGGTGATTTGTCTGCTTAGGGTATTTGATTCAGGTAAGAGGTAAGTATCGTCTGGTTGCATAATGATTAACCAAATAAAAAACCCGAAAGTAATAGGGAGAGGACTTTCGGGTTTAATATATCTAGGGCAGTTTCTGGGAGGAAGTACGCCCTGTAAGATTAATGTAGGTTTATATTCAGAAAACTAAATATGTTATTTATGCAAAGCTGGTATGCACTTTAATCAAATGTAATTTTCTAGAATTAAATTGGCCACTCTACAGTAAGCGTCCTCCCAAAAAGCACTAACTGGAGTGGCCCTAGTCCCTTAAGAACAATGGTTGTCGAGCACAGTTGTAAGTGATGAGTCAACAGTGTGGCTCTGACTAATAAGCAAACAGAACTACAGATAATATGGCTAATAGTTTTTTCATTTCTCACTCTGTTAAATTATCTGTAACCACATTTATCAAATGTCTGTAAATTTTATTATCCTTATATAAAAAGACGTTTGAAAATGTTATCAAGTGCCTATCTTTCTTCATGGTCACCTCAAGTGCGCCCATATCTTTTGTTTCAAATTTTTTTGTGACTTCCATTTTAGTTGCATCAAGCATACCATTATTAAACTGTTGTTTGGTATCTTTCATCCACTCTTCTTTGGTCTCTAAAGTTGTTTCTTGCACGAAGAGCATATCCTCATGCAAAAGACTTTCTAAAAGAGGCAAATCTTGGTTGGCTATGCCTTCGATAAATTTCTCTAATACCATCACCAATAAACCGCTACTTACTTAGCCAATTATCGATAAGGCCAAACTTGAAAAGTGTCCATCTAGTTCCGTAGAACGTTGACAATAACATCGCTGCATCAATGGCAAGCCATATAAATAAATTCATATTACCGCTATCTGTGGCACTGAATACAGCAGGAAGCACATACCTATCACCTAAGAAATAAAGAATTACAAAAGCAACTAATGACGGCACTCCATTTCTTATTAAATTCGATTTAGTAAACATTATAGGCAGATCTCACCAGTAAAACTCTACATCATTAATGCTATCTTTATTTGCTGCACTTCCTGTCTGCGCCAACGAGCCTTTGCAAGAATAAAAGGCTCATTTTGTAAGAATTAGTTTGGCATTCTTGGTGATGCGCAAAGTATACTCTTGATTATCTAATTTGATAATAGCTTTTTTTCCACCGTTTGTTAACTGTCGAGCATCGTAGATAAGACTACGGTGTATAGTCTCTTTTTTAACTTTAGGTCTTTTAAAATCTCGCTTTTCCATATTGCTAAAATCAATGAAACTCACAACGTAAAATATCTCCAAGCATTAGCTCGCCTTTAATTTCTCAAAGTATAAAAGTTTTGAAAAGTACAGATTTTGTATTGAATTTAAATGTACCTACCTTCTTAAATGCATCAATGGTAGCCATATTGCTTGATCAAAATGTTACAACTTTACTACTCACCACACATACTGGCTTAACACTTTTATACTCTACAAATGAGTATGTCTAAGTTGAGTCTGAAAGTTTTACTTGGTGCAACTGCGTTGATATCAAGCGCCAGTGTTGGGCTCAGTGATAAGTGTTTAGACGATCCAAACGGATGCAAGCAGGTAAAGTTTATATTTTAAATGATTTAGCAAGATTCTTTACTTCTCGAGAGGCCGTAACCTTTCCTTCAGAAACAAATTCCTCATGATTTTTTGTTACTTGTTCAAGATCGTATAAGTAGTTCACCATACAACCTAAAGATTGCAATTTGCCATTTTCTGAGTTGTCAGCTTCAACATGGATTTGTTCAACAATTGCACCGTTTCCTAAATGAAAGCGTGCAACTGGATCTAGTGGTAAATTATTACTTGATTTTTCATTTATTAAATAATGTGCTGTCAGAGAACGCAACCTGACCTCATCAGCAGAATTCCAATTTGGATGTGTTTTGCGCAACCAATTTCCCAGCCCTGGAATAGGTGAAAGGGTTATGAATTTCTTTATACCTTCTAACTCTAATGCGAGATCGGAAGCTACTTGTTTTATTAAAAAGTTACCAAAAGAAACATTTGCTAAACCAGCCTGGCAATTTGAAATCGAATAAAATACTGCAGTGTCAATTTGTTGAATTGCGACTTCTTCTCGGGCTTCGCTTAGTAACTCCTGTATGGAAGTAGGCATTCCTTTTGTGAGTGCCACCTCAACAAAAATTAGAGGTTCATCAGGAATAGCTGGATGAAAAAAAGCAAAACAGCGTCTATCTCTCGGTTCCAGTCGCAGCCTGAGGTCCTCCCAGCTATCGATAGCATGTACGGCTTCATATTCGATAATTTTTTCTAAAATGTGCGCAGGGCTCTCCCAATTTATTGGTCGCAGAACGAGAAACCCTCTATTGAACCAAGACGCAAACAAATGCTTGAAGTCCAAATCAAAAGCTTGCAACTCAGGACTTTGTTTTGCCAGACGCAGCAAGTCTGCACGCATCTCAACAAGTTTTTTTGTTGCTCCTGGAGGTTGATTGAGGCGTCTTACTAATTCTTGCCTGCTTGGTTCTGCAGCATTTGAAAATGCCTGATAAGTTTCACGGGATGGTAATTTTTCATAATCCTTAAGTGCCCTGCGCACAAGATCAGGGTCGATCGTCATCTGAGTAGATAAGTATTGGAAGAAAGATAACTTATCTAAATCGCTTAGACTCGAATATTTTGTGAGAACTTTGTTGGCTACAAAAAGTGCCGATGTTTCACTGGTAGTGCTAATAAGGGTATTACAAAGTTCTATTATTGATCTTTCATCTTGATCATTTTTAAAGTCTGATTTCCCTTGGTTTCGCTCGAAAATTGTCCGTAACAAGTCTGCTAAAATACTCATTTCTTTCATCCAACAATTAAAGATATTGCTATAATTCTGTTAACGAAATCTTAATAACTAAAAAATATCGAGCCTGTAGAGTGATACAGTTCCCCTATCGGGTTTGTGAAATTGGTGGGGGTAGGCCACTAACTTTCCCCTTTGGCTACACTGTTGGCTACAATAAAAAGCAGTCCTAGCGAACTCCTGTCGCTATCGAACCTGCCCCCACATCGGAGGTATACATTCATAAAATTTAAAACAATGCGACCAATTACCCTTATACTTGTTCCCTTGAGCACTAGTCTTTTTTAATTGGAGAGCTTGGTGCCTGGTTATTCAGTCATCTCTGACATAATATAAGCTTTGTAAACTGCGCCATTATCTTCATCCCACTGCATTTCTGCAGGATCAGACATAAATGCTCCTAAAGCTTCCATGTCTTTACAATTCATTGCACACATTACCTCATTATTGCCAAGATCAGCTAGACGATATTCAGTTATCCACTGACCCATTGGCCCAGCCATGTCTTTTTCAAGTTTGCCCTTTATCGCATTAAAGCCAGCAGCAATGGTTCCGTGAAAAAAAATGTTCATATGTTCATAGTAGATACTCCAAGTTATGTTTTGTCAGGAACCATACAGTATCCTGCTTCTTTCCAAGTGTTTTCCTATTATTGAGAAGTATCCTACTGACTATTATAAAATAGTACAAATTCTGTAGCTGGTTTTAGGCGAAGAGAACAATCGAAACTATGACTATATGTTTTTCATTAGTTTCATTCTACCTAAACTGAATAGCTTTACGGACACTATATGCGAAAGCGCCAACAAATATTGTCACTACTACTAGCAGGATAAGCCATCCTAGAGCCGTATAGTCAGACGGATCGCACGAAGCCACAAAGACGAAAAATGTCAAAGCAATTATTATCGCTTGAAAAACATAACCCTTCTTTTCGTCTTCAACTTTTTTAGGTATCACCAATTAACCTCTACATTTTTATGGCTCTCTTTGTTCATAGCTCTCGAGAACATAGTCTAACTCTTCTGTTCGGATAAGTTCATCTTGATCATCACCCGATGAATGAACAACAACCCACACACACTTTTTGTCACTTAGATTATAAGGTGCGTGAGGTACGTTATCAGGAATAAATATCTGTTCACCCTGCTTGATCAAAGTTTGGTTTTCAAGCTGCTTACCATGAAATAGTGTGCATTCGCCTTCTAGCATATAGGCTATAGTTTCAATGCCTCTATGTATGTGTGGCTTAGATTTAACACCAGGAGGCATAGGCAAAATATTCATACAAACCTTTTCTGCTCCAACGGTTTTCCTAGACACACCAGCATTGTATGTGACCCCTTGGGCTCCTTCATATTTCATACCCGGTTTCACTAGTCTTACACCGTCATCAGCCATATGGTACCTTTCCAATTTTATAAACATTTTAAAGAGTGATTAATTAGAATGAGATTTAGGGTTTTAGCCAGGCCAGCAACAAGGAAGGAGCTGCTGAACCAGACTATCTTTCGCTTATCTTAGCCTCTATCTCTGCCAGGCAACAGGTTTCTGAAAGCCTAATGAATGCTTTTATTCAAATCTCACCATTCCACAAGCTCTGTCCAGCGTTCCTAGGTTTGAAGCTTTAACAAGCATTTCCTGAAACTCTGCCGAAATACCAACTTCATCAATCGCCTTGCCTATAGCCACCATATCTGGTGCAGAATAAACAACTTGAGCTCTCTTCATATCTTCTGCAATCACAGGTGCCCACATCGTTACATTTACATCATGGCCAGCTAGCATATCTGGAACAGTAGATACCATCGCAGCCGCCTCCGCCAAATTTTTACGTGGGAGCACATACTCCCTTACCATGGCTGCATTGTGATCTGGATTACCTTCTCCAGCGACTACTCTGGCTAACTCTGGACCAGTCATATCTGCTGCAGGAGCAGCTTCTCTCTCTGCCATTAAATTGCTCCAAGCTTTATCATTTTGTAAACTGGCGCTTACTTGAAAGGCATGCTCAACTGAGTTGAAAAAAGAGTACATGTGGAGTGTTTCCGCTCCATATCCACCAAGCACCTGGGTAAGGTCAACGGCATTTGCACCATTATTTACCATTATCTTTGACGCTTTTCTCAATCGCTCTTTAGCCAACTCTGTTTTGCCACTATGTGGCTTTAAAACTCTTCTCGATCCAAACATTTTATCTCCTTTCATTAATTTTGGAATTTCAAAAGGTCTGTCGATAATGGCAAGTTTATATTTTCCTAACTAGTACATTTCTTATACTTGCTAGAAATTTTTAAAGTTAGAAACTCCTGTGGTAGTAATTAGTCTTGGTAATTTAGAGGGCACAAAAAAAGGAGTAAGTTATGAACACGGTACAGGATCGGGCAAATCGAATAGCAGCAGTAACAGTAAGAAGTAGAGACTTATTTTGGATATTCAGCATAACGGCCGTAATGCATTTTGTAGTGTTTGGCATCATCGCTTTTGGAGGTACAGCTGCCAATCTACCAATAACTGTTTTTATAATCTTCGGTACTATTATTGGTATAATGGGAAGTCTGGATTGTCTGGACGATATTAAGGCAATTGGCATGGATCGTGGAGAAGCTGAAGTTAATACACACTTTCAGAAACGTTTTGATAGTGTTCAATGGGGAGCATTTAAGGGACTAATAGTTGTTGGGTTCGGCCTGACGACTTTGGCGGAACTCTATGTGATGTACATGATGTAATCATCAGGTAATTTCGCAACCATCTTCGTAACTTTGGCAACTCTGGCAAATTAAGTGTGGGTTACAGAAAAGCGTTTTGGCTTTAGCCTTTTAAAGTTTTGATCAAATTTACAGTTACCTAAAAAAGAAAAGGGCTTAGCTTATATGGCTAGCCCTCAAAAGGTAAAGATAAGAATTGGGAGATGTTTACTAACCTTGGTTAACACGTACTATTTATGTCGTGACACACAGAAAGTTCGCACCAACATGTAGTTTGGATCACAGTTTGACTGTTAGGGTTTTAGAATTTTCTCTCGTATGGTGTTTGCCCACCAGTCAATTCTAAATTAAGTTGCATCACATTGTTGTTTAAGGCCACAAGGCCAAAATTAACTCCGTAAGGACCGTCAATGAAGTCTTGAAACTCCGAAGCTGATATTCCGTCTTTCACTTCCCACACGCAGTACATCGGCCCGTCTGGTCCCATTGGCATAAAAGAATGGTTGAAAAACCCTTTTTCCATTACCGATTTCTCATATTCTTTGCTGTCTTCTTCAGTCTGACCACCGACTATCCCCCACCATGCTTCTGACATGTTTGGTTTAATGTGATGATGTACAAGGTAGAATTGAGATGCCATTTTAGGTTCCTTTATTAATTTGTTTGAACCTTTTCATTAAATAATACCCACTAAAAAACAACTACAAAACTTGTACCATTATTCGAGCGACATTGAGTTTGGATCACAGTTGCAAAAAGTTTTAGTGATATGCTTCAATTTGCAGCCTCTAAAACACTCCAATTATAGATAAACCCATTATTATTTGGCAGGCAAACCCAATTAAAAATGCAAGTGTTCGCATCAAAGGAATAGCCAGTACATGCATCACATAGTGAAGCACTCTCACTATGAAATAAATCATCGTTGCTAGGGCGGTAAGTTCATTTCCTATACCCAATAGCAAAACTAAAAAGACTAATGGTGCAAATATTACTAAATTTTCAACTGCATTATTATGTGCGGCCTTAGATCGTATAGCCCAATCAGCATATTCCTTTGCTGCCTCATCAGGATATAAAAAAGCTTTATTTGGGCCAGCTCTAAAAACAGAGTGTAAAATCTGCGGGATCCATAACAAAGCAGTCATCAGAACAGTAAGAGCTAACCAATAAATCTCTGGAGAATTTGTATCAATCATTAATCTATCTTTCATGTCATTAATAATATTTTAATTTATACACTGACAACATCGGGTACCGTGCTTTAAAGAGAAGTACCCGATTGACTATTACAAAATAGTACAAATTCTGTAGTTAATTTTCACAATTTAACAGTCGCCAGTCGATATGCTTCATAAACTATAAAGTTGTCAAAAATACTCGCAGTATGCTGATCTTTATTGGACGATTACAAAGGAATTAACAAATGACAACTGCTACAGAATTCTTAGATGCCTTTAATAATGCTTTCGTAAATAAAGATAGGTCTTACCTTGACCTAATTTTGGCAGATAACTGTAAAATTCATTTCACTGACCTTAATGAAACTATGACAAGGCAGGAGACACTCGACTGGTCTGAAACTGGTATTTGCAGTGGTATTGATGATTATGTAATCGTCAATGATACAGATGAAAGTATTGCTGGAACTCATGCTGCTTGGGGTAAGGCCGAAGATGGCGACTGGAAAAGCAGGTGCTTTATCTTTGCAAAGAAGTCAGGTGACAAAATTACAGAATGGTATGTTGACGCTCGACCTATGGATGAAGGAAAATCAGTTGAAATAATAGTAGCCACCCCTGTTAAACGTATATGGGATACTTTTGGTCTGCATTTTGGTCAGTACTCCAGATAAGCCATAAAGCATGGCATTAAGAATAACTGAGTGATGTCAGATGCTTAGGTTAGCTTTACTCTATAAAGTTAGGCTGTTTGTGGCGCACCGGGTAGGATTCGAACCCACGGCCCCTTGATT
>NTKT01000011.1 GCA_002457055.1 Rhodobacteraceae bacterium MED-G08 | reverse complement strand
AAACTAAACTCAGTTACACAAAAAGTTAGGCGTGCTTATATTATCGGAGCTGAAGCAGAAAATATATCAAAGCAATTAACATGTGAAAATATCGTTTGTGGCGATATGCGACAGGCAGTTGAATGCGCTGTAAAAGACTCGGAGAGCGGCGATGTGGTTTTATTGGCTCCTGCAGCATCAAGTTTCGACCAATATGATAATTTTGAGCGCCGTGGTGAGGATTTTGCGGGGCAGGTAGAGAGAATTATTAACAACTTGCATGAAAAGACTGCTTACTAAATGTGACACTTTTGACATCCACTTGCCGATTTAAAGCAAACTAAGACTAGTATTTTTTATAAAAAATTTGTAATATAAATAATCAGATCCCAGTAAATGGGACAATAGGCAGAGCTAGGCAGGTAAAATGACGGAAATGGCATATGGTTCCGTTGGAACTGTAGAAGGAGAGGCAGTTCTTTCGCGCTGGTGGAGGACATTAGATAAGTCTGTTCTTACCGCCATCCTTATTCTTTTCAGTATTGGATTGTTATTAGGTCTTGCGTCGTCGCCGCCGTTAGCGGAAAAAAATGGGTTAGCACCGTTTCATTATGTGTATCGGCAGGCTATATTCGGTTCTCTTGCGCTGTTTGTAATGGTAGTGTTTTCCATGCTGCCATCCAAAGTCATTAGAAGACTCGGTGTAATTGGATTTTTATTATGTTTCGTAGCATTAGGTTTGCTACCTTTTTTTGGTACTGATTTTGGGAAGGGCGCCGTACGATGGTACGGTTTGGGTTTTGCATCAGTCCAGCCTTCCGAATTTTTAAAACCTGGCTTTATTGTGACTGTTGCCTGGCTAATTTCGGCGAACGGTCAAATTAATGGGCCACCCGGGCGTTTGTGGTCATTTATTATTACAATGCTCGTTGTGGCTTTGTTAATTATCCAACCAGACTTTGGGCAAGCATGCCTAATACTTTTCGGTTGGGGTATTATTTATTTTGTTGCAGGCGCTTCATTTATTTTGTTAGCAGCGTTAGCCTTGTTGGTTTTGGCTGCAGGATCAATGGCATATTCATATTCAGAGCACTTTGCGAAGCGGATAGATGGTTTTTTGTCGCCTGATATTGATCCGCGTACGCAACTTGGCTACGCAACTAACGCGATACAGGAAGGTGGTTTTTTTGGAGTGGGTGTTGGTGAAGGACAGGTTAAATGGTCTTTGCCTGATGCTCACACAGATTTTATAATTTCAGTCGCTGCCGAAGAGTATGGATTGCTTTTAGTTGTCTTGATTATACTTCTTTTTACCTGGATAGTGCTTGCTTCATTAATTAGACTTCTAAAGGAAAGAGATGCATTTAACCGTTTGGCTGGTTCTGGTCTGGTTGCAATGTTTGGAATTCAAGCCATTATAAACGTGGGCGTTGCTGTAAGATTGCTTCCTGCTAAGGGTATGACATTGCCATTTGTGAGTTATGGCGGCTCTTCAATAATTGCCATGGGTATTACTGTAGGTATGCTTTTGGCCTTAACGCGGGTAAGGCCTCAAAAAGATATAGGCGATATTTTTAATGGGCGTTAATTTATGAGTGCTCCCTTGTTGGTTTTAGCCGCTGGTGGAACGGGAGGCCATATGTTTCCGGCACAGGCACTTGCTGAGGAAATGGTATCAATCGGCTGGCGAGTAAAGCTGTCCACGGATAAGCGAGGCGCACGTTACGCCAAAAACTTTCCATCAGAAGTTGAGGTTTCGATTATTAAATCTGCAACCTTTTCAGGAGGCTCTTTTTTAGGAAAGATATTGGTTCCATTGGTTATATTTTATGGAGTGTTGCAGTCCTTGCTTTGGTTTAAAAATAACAAACCAAGCTGTGTGGTGGGTTTTGGTGGATATCCGAGCATTCCTGCCGTTTTGGCAGCTTTTATTTGGCGGATTCCAACAATCTTGCATGAGCAAAACGGCGTTTTAGGGAAGGTCAATAAACTTTTCTCTACAAGGGTGGATTTTGTGGCTTATGGTATAGCATCAGAACAGCTCAACCCTAGGAATGCCATATATGTTGGCAATCCCGTTAGAAATTCTGTTTTAAAATTTAGTGCATCTCCTTACATTCCTCCCGGCGATTATCCAATAAATTTATTGGTTATTGGAGGTAGTCAGGGTGCCAGAATTATGTCCGACATCGTACCTATTGCTTTATCAAAATTGTCAGAAAAGAATATAAAAAATATAAGAGTCGGTCATCAGGCTCGACCCGAAGATATAAATCGAGTGATTAAATTGTACACTGAAAACAACATCAAAGCAGAGGTTGCTAGCTTTTTTGATGATGCGCCTAGGCGAATTTCAGAAGCCCAACTAGTTATAAGTAGGTCAGGAGCGTCTTCTATTGCAGACATTGCTACAATTGGTCGCCCATCAATTCTGGTTCCTTTAAAATCTGCTATTAGAGATGAGCAGTCCGTGAATGCCTTAAGCATGACGAGCGTAAATTCAGCCATAAGTTTTGCAGAAGATGATTTCACTGTAGATAAGCTTGCAAATTGCATTACTAAGTTTTTATCTTCCCCAAAGAAAGCTGAGGCAATGGCTGCAGCGGCATTAAATAGGTCTTCTAAAAATTCTGTTAAAATGCTGTCTGATTTAATACTTAATCTGGCACAAGGAAAAAAAGAAGTATCGACACTTGCGGCCAAGCCATCAAAAAAGGGAACTTAGTAATGAATGTCTCTACAAAGTTTCCGGTAGAAATTGGACCAATACATTTTATTGGAATTGGTGGTATCGGCATGTCTGGTATTGCGGAAATTTTAATTAACCAAGGCTATTCTGTTCAAGGTTCGGATTTGAAGGAAACAGAAATTACTTCACGATTAGAGCGAATGGGTGCGTCAATAAAAATTGGCCATGATAAAAATAACCTCAAGAACGCGGCTGTTGTCGTGATTTCGTCTGCAATCAATAAGGAAAACCCTGAGTTGAACTATGCTCGTTCCGCAGGTTTGCCGGTCGTACGAAGAGCCGAAATGTTAGCAGAGCTAATGAGAATGAAATCAAACGTGGCGATAGCTGGCACACATGGTAAAACCACCACTACCACTTTGGTCGCTACTTTGTTAGACGAAGGTGATTTTGATCCCACAGTTATTAATGGAGGAATAATTCATGCGTACGGCTCTAATGCAAGGGCTGGAGATGGTGAGTGGATGGTTGTGGAGGCCGACGAAAGCGATGGAACCTTTACTAGGCTACCCGCAACCATAGCGGTTGTCACTAACATAGATCCTGAGCACTTGGAGCATTGGGGTAACTTCGAGTCATTAAGAAAAGGGTTTCTGGATTTTATTTCTAATATTCCTTTTTATGGATTAGCCATTTGCTGTAGCGACCATCCCGAAGTGCAAAAACTTATTGGCAAAATCTCTGATCGCCGAATAAAAACCTTTGGCCTAAATGCCCAATCTGACGTTCGGGCAATAAATATAAATTATAAAAATGGTCGAGCCTATTTTGATATTTGGTTCCAGCAGGAGAAGTTTACAATTAAGGACTGTGTTCTTCCTATGCCTGGCGACCATAATGTTTCAAATGCATTGGGCGCAGTTGCGGTCGCACACCATCTAGGTATTGAAAATGCTAAAATCCGTGAGGCTTTAGCGAAATTTAAGGGTGTTAATCGTAGGTTTACTAAGGTGGGTGAAGTCAACGGTGTCACTATAATTGATGACTATGGTCATCACCCAGTTGAGATATCCTCAGTATTAAGGGCTGCAAGGCAGATAAGTTCGGGACGAGTTATAGCCGTTCATCAGCCTCACAGGTATACCCGTCTTAATGCTCTATTCAAAGATTTTTGTTCCTGTTTTAATGACGCCGACATAGTTGCAATTGGGGATGTTTATTCCGCTGGAGAAAAGACAATACCAGGAGCAAGTAGAGATGATCTCGTAACTGGCTTGGTTAGTCACGGCCATCGTCATGCTGTTGCGGTTTCTAATTTACAAGACTTGTCACAACTGATCGCAAAAAATGCTAAATCTGGCGATATTGTGATATGTCTTGGGGCTGGTACTATAAGCTCTTGGGCCAATAGCCTTCCAAAATTATTAGATTCTGAGTGTTAGCATGCTAGTAAAATTTCCTAAAGCTCGTGGTAAATTTAATAAAAATCGGATGCTTTCTGAACTGACGTGGTTAAGAGTAGGTGGCCCGGCTGAATATTTTTTCCAACCCGCTGACCTGGAAGATTTGATGAGATTTATGTCAAATTTACCGGACAATATTTCATTTTTCCCATTAGGTGTTGGCTCCAATCTTCTTGTTCGGGATGGTGGTATAAAAGGTGTAGTCGTTAGGCTTGGTAGGGGATTTAATTCTGTTGAGGTGTCAAATGGCTTAGTGGTAGCAGGCGCCGCAGCTTTGGATGCTTTTGTTGCTCGAACAGCTGCTGATCATGGTTATGACCTAACATTCCTCCGCACTATTCCTGGCTCTATAGGCGGTGCCCTAAAAATGAATGCGGGGTGTTATGGAAGATATATTTCAGATTACTTTGTATCAGCAAATGCCGTGAACCGAAGTGGTGAACTTGTAAAGTTAGATAAGACTGATGTTTCTTTCTCCTATAGGAATACAGCTCTACCAGCTGATCTTGTCATAGTTAACGTCACATTTGCACCGCCTTATGGTGAGGTTGAGGTCTTGCATGAAAAAATGCGTATACAGAAACAAAAAAGAGATAATGAGCAGCCAACTAAGGATGTTACCGCAGGAAGTACGTTTCGTAATCCTTGTGGATTTTCGAGTTCAGGCCAGGGGAATGAAGATCATAAGCTCAAAGCTTGGAAAGTAATTGAGGATGCTGGGCTTAGAGGCTATCAAATGGGTGCGGCCAAAATGCATGAAAAGCACCCAAATTTTTTAACGAACACCGGTGGCGCCACAGCATTGGAACTTGAGGAATTGGGTGAGCTTGTAAGAAAAAAGGTTTTCAAAAATTCTGGAATTGATTTAAAGTGGGAAATTATTAGGGTCGGAGATCCTTAAAAAAGACGTCATGTAAAAGGCGCAAAGGCCTAAAAAGGGCAAGTGAGGCGATGGGCATTTCGAGCGGAAAAGGTCCCAGAGTTGCAGTACTAATGGGTGGCCATTCCTTGGAGAGGGAGGTTTCGCTCGTTTCTGGACAGGCATGTTCTGCAGCTTTAAGGGGCAAAGAGTTTCAGGTTATAGAGCTTGATGCTGGGCGCGATGTTGTTCAGCGCTTATCTGAATTAAGACCTGATGTTGTTTTTAATGCTCTGCATGGTCGATGGGGGGAGGACGGATCTATCCAAGGATTGCTGGAATGGTTGAGAATTCCCTATACTCATTCTGGAGTTATGGCGTCAGCACTTGCCATGGATAAACAGAGAAGTAAGCATATTTTCTCCAATTCTGGTTTACCAACGGCACCAGGTTTTATGATTGAAAAATCAGGTTTATTGACTTCGCATCCACTGGACAAGCCGTATGTGGTAAAACCAATTAATGAAGGATCTTCTATTGGCGTTTATTTTGTAAATCCAAAAGAAGATCCGCCACTTAAAGTTGCTTCTGACATGCCAAGTATTCTTATGGTAGAGGAATATATTCCAGGCAGAGAACTTACAGTAACTGTGATGGGTAAAAAAGCTTTAGCTGTTACGGATATAATCACACAAAATTGGTATGATTACGATGCCAAATACAAAAAAGGCGGATCCATTCACGAGGTGCCTGCCAAAATTCCAAAAATAATCCAAGAAAAATGCCTTGAATATGCTCTCAGTGCTCATGAATTGATCGGATGTCGAGGAATAAGTAGAGCGGATTTTCGTTGGGATGAAAGTTTGGGATTGGATGGAATAATTCTCCTGGAAATTAATACTCAACCTGGTATGACACCTACCTCTCTTGTCCCAGAACAAGCAAAGATCTGTGGGATTAATTTTAATGATCTATGCCACTGGCTCGTGGAGGACGCATCATGCGATCGTTGAAATATAAGCTGGGAAGAAAAATTGATCCCGCTCCTTCGATTGTCTCGTACCGCCTAATGCGATTATTGCTTTCGCCCCGATTACGGTTAATTCTCACTTTAGGGCTGCCATCGCTTTTTCTTTTTTGTGGTACCTTAGTTTTTTTTCTTAATACTAATATTCAGGAAAATATTGATGTATTAAAAAAAGACTTGAAACGTTTAATCGTTGAAAGACCTGAATTCATGATACAAGTAGCTGCGATCGATGGTGCTTCTGATGAGTTGGCAAACGAAATTAGAGAAATAATACCATTAGATTTTCCGGTGAGCTATTTTGATTTAGACATAAAATACCTCCACAAAGTTGTTAACGATATTCCGGCGGTTGCCTCCGCGTCTATAAAAATTACAGTAAGCGGTGTTCTTCAGATTGAAGTTTTGGAGCGCACGCCGGCTTTTATTTGGCGGAAGAATAATTTGATGTCTGTTCTTGATGTTAATGGTAATTTTATAAGATTAGCAAGCTCGCGGATTGATTATCCTGAACTTCCCTTGATCATAGGTGAAGCCGCAAATCTGGCAGTTTCAGAGGTATCGAGTTTGATGAAAGATAATCGAAAATTTTTGGATCAGGTGAGGGCTTTCATAAGAGTTGGGGAACGTCGGTGGGACCTTGTCTTAGACAACAATCTGCGAATTTTGCTCCCTCAAAGGGAGTTTTTAGCCGCATTTGATCGCATGATGTTAATGAATGACTCGGGCTCGTTATTTTCTGGCCATTTATCAACTATTGATCTGAGACTAATAGAACGGCCAACAGTGAGGGTGCGCGGAGTGTCCATGGACACTTTAATGTACAATAGCAGTGGGGATTTATAATAATGGCTGACTTATACGAGCTGCAGCGAGCAATGCGAGCAATGCGCCAATCAGCATTGCAACGTGGTGCATTGGCGATACTAGATTTAGGCAGTACAAAAATTGGGTGTTTAATTTTACGTTTTGATGGTCTGGATCCTAGTCTCGCCTCGGATCAAGTGGGATCTTTAGCCGGCCAGTCATCGTTTCAGGTTGTTGGATCTGCAATAACCCGCTCTCGTGGAATTGAATTTGGCGAAATATCCTCGATGCAAGAAGCAGAGAGGGCAATTCGGACGGTTCTACAATCTGCTCAGAAAATGGCTAATTTAAGAGTTGATCACTTGATTGCATGTTTTTCAGGCGGTGGTCCGCGCTCGTATGGATTAAACGGTGTTGTTAAAATTGAAAATCAAATTGTGCGAGACGAAGATATTGCACGAGTTCTGAGCTCATGCGATTTACCTGATATAGGTGATGGCAGAGAAATATTACATGCACAGCCTGTAAATTTCGCGTTAGATCACCGATCTGGGCTGGTAGACCCTAGGGGCCAAATCGGAAACAATTTGGACGTGGATTTACACATACTTACTGTGAGAGCTAAAACAATCAGGGATTTGGCTCATTGTGTAAAAAGGTGTGATTTAGAGTTGGCTGGGGTGGCGTCAGCGGCTTATGTTTCTGGCAGATCAACATTGGTAGAAGATGAGCAGGAGCTCGGAGCAGTTTGTATTGATTTTGGTGGTGGCTCCACAAGCTATTCTATTTTTCTGAAAAAGCATATGATTTTCGCAGGTTCGATAATGCTTGGGGGCAATCATGTGACCCGCGATATTTCGTTAGGTCTCCAGGTTCCTATGGCGGTTGCTGAAAAAATTAAGACTAAGAATGGGGGTTTGATAGCTACTGGTATTGATGATCGTGACTTAATCGAAGTTGGGGGCGAAACAACAGGTGATTGGGAGCATGATCGACGCACCGTAACCCGCAGTGAGCTTATAGGTATCATGAGGCCACGTATTGAAGAAATTTTAGAGGATGTTCGGGCTCAATTGGAAATAGCAGGTTTTTACGAGCTAAAAAGTCAAAAGTTTGTTTTAACTGGCGGAACAAGTCAGACTCCTGGCCTAGATACCCTTGCAAGTCGTATTCTTGGACAGCAAGTTCGCATTGGCAGACCACTTAGAATACATCGTTTACCTCAAGCTTATTCTGGATCAAGCTGTTCGGCCTTGGTTGGGCTAGCACTTTTTGCGGCGCATCCCCAAGATGAGTGGTGGGATTTTGAATTGCCAAACTCCAGTTATTCATCCCGAACTGTTCGGAAAGCTGTGCGTTGGCTACGCGAAAATTGGTAGGATCTATATATAGGTATCTTATCAAAATAACAGCCTTTTATAAATAGTGGATACTATATTATGTATAAATCTGTCATTTTTTAGTGACCTTTTATAAATTTTTAGTTATAAACGAGTCATATATTAATTTCGAAAAAATAAAATCCATTATTGGATAACGGGCGGACCTGACAATGACTTTAAATTTATCGATACCAGAGCAGAATGATCTGCGACCTAAAATTACTGTTTGCGGCGTTGGCGGTGCTGGGGGCAATGCCGTCAACAATATGATTGAAAAAAGTCTGGACGGAGTTGATTTTGTCACTGCAAATACTGATGCTCAGGCGCTTCAGCAGAGCCGTGCGAATAGCAAAATACAGCTTGGAGTTAAAGTAACCGAGGGTCTAGGGGCTGGCGCCAGAGCATCTGTGGGCGCAGCTGCCGCTGAAGAAAGCATTGAGCAGATTGTTGATCAACTTGCCGGTTCTCACATGTGCTTTATAACGGCCGGAATGGGTGGCGGTACCGGCACTGGGGCTGCCCCAATTATAGCCCAAGCTGCTAGAGAGTTAGGTGTGTTGACCGTTGGTGTTGTAACAAAGCCGTTCCAATTTGAGGGCGTTAAGCGCATGCGTCAGGCAGAGGAAGGTGTAGAAGCGCTTCAGAAAATGGTTGATACGCTAATTATAATTCCAAACCAAAATTTATTCAGGATTGCCACAGAAAAAACAACATTCACTGAAGCCTTCAGTATGGCAGATGACGTCTTGTATCAGGGTGTAAAAGGCGTGACGGATTTAATGGTTCGTCCCGGTTTAATAAATCTAGATTTTGCAGATGTGCGGGCAGTCATGGATGAGATGGGTAAAGCAATGATGGGCACTGGAGAAGCTGACGGTGAAGACCGAGCAATTCAGTCGGCCGAAAAGGCTATTGCAAATCCACTTCTTGACGAGATTAGCCTAAGAGGAGCAAAGGGTGTTCTCATTAATATCACAGGTGGTTATGATTTGACTCTTTTTGAATTAGATGAGGCTGCGAATAGGATTAGAGAAGAGGTTGATCCAGAGGCAAATATCATTGTTGGTTCAACTCTTGACCCAAATTTGGAAGGTGTTATGCGTGTATCAGTTGTCGCAACAGGCATAGACGCTGCTAGTAAACTTAATCCTATTTCTGATAGTATAAGAGAACGATCTTCGTACATGCCAAGGCGGGTCTCCTTTGTGGAAGAGAGTAAAAATATAAATGGATTGGTAGAGAAGGCTAATTCAGCCAAAATGGAGGATCATGAGAAAGAAGTATCTATGCCTTCAACAGAACCAGGTCTATTCAAGACACAAAATAAGTTAGCTGGAACTGAATTCGACCCTACTATAGCCGGTGAAGATACGTCCTTTAATCAGCAAGTTAATTCTGTTTATGCCTCGCAAAGTAATCAAAGTAGTAATGAGCAAACCAGTGCTGATAATTTGACCCCGCCGCCGCCGGGTACTCCGTCCAAAGAAACCATGGAGCGTCTTCGTGCTGCCGTATCAAAATCACCAAATAATCAGACCTTAACTTCGAAACCGATGGTTGCCACCAAGAACCTAGAGATTAAAGACAAACCGCGTTTTGGTATAGGCTCGCTAATTAATAGAATGGCAGGTACCGGTCAGGCAGAGCCTACGCAAAATGATATTCCAAAGGCTCATAAAGATAATGGCCAGAATAATTATAATGCCGAAAATGAAGAATTAGATTCTAACAAGGAAAAGATAGAAGTTCCCGCGTTTTTGAGACGCCAAGCAAACTAAGTGACCTATAATTTCAGGCAAAATGCGTTTTAAGAAGCAAATGACTTTGTAAACATGCTCTGTAACAATCAGTTACAAAGTTTGAGTTGTCTACTGTATTTTTGCGATATACGTTATGCATATTGTATCACTCAAAGGCAGTACGTTGCAAACAACTCTTGAAAGCTCAATAACATTTTCTGGAATAGGTTTGCACTCAGGAAGAGACGTAACACTTACCCTTAAGCCCGCACCTGAAAATCATGGAATTTTATTTGAACGGAGAGATATTCAAATCGGAAATCCGGTAGTGCGAGCGAGATGGGATTATGTGTCGGAAACCACACTTTGTACCAAATTAATGAATGAAGATGGTACTGCAATTTCAACTATAGAACATCTTATGGCGGCACTTGCCGGTTGCGGTGTCACAAATACGTTGATTGAGATTGATAGTGAGGAAGTTCCTATTTTAGATGGGAGTGCAGCCCCTTTCGTTAAGCAAATATTAGAGGTGGGTCTAAATACAATTAGTTCCTCGTCGAGAATTATAAGGATTACCCGTCCAGTGATTTTTGAAAATCAGTCTGGCTGGGCAAGTTTAACCCCATATGATCGTCCAGAAATGGAGTATTTTATTGATTTCGATGATTGTGTGATTGGCAAACAAAGTAAGATACTCAATATGTCTAACGGCTCATTTGTAAAAGAGCTTTGTAGCAGTAGGACCTTTTGCAGTAACAAAGATGTCGAGACAATGCGAGAGAACGGTCTGGCTTTGGGCGGAAATTTTACTAATGCAGTTGTTGTTGACGGTGATAAGGTTTTGTCACCGGGCGGTATGCGTTATCAAGATGAGGCAGTGCGTCATAAAATGCTTGATGCATTCGGTGATTTGGCTCTGGCCGGAGCCCCAATATTAGGTAAATACGAGGGTCATAAGGCTGGACACTTTATCACTAATTCACTACTTCGTAAGTTGTTTTCAAAGCCAGATAGTTACACTGTAGAAGATTGTAGTGAAGAAATTTTTAATGTTTTGCCAGGTTCCGGTGTAGATTTAACGGAATTTACAGCAGTAGCCTAATTCTGATTTCATCAATTAAAATTAACTAGTTTACAGATAGATGTTTGGTATGAATTTTGTAAAAACCAGTTCGCTGTGGAACTTCTCAAACTATGTTATTATAAAGTCGTTAACGTGGGATTTATAAACATATAAATACTGAATCTTGTTAATTAAAAGTCCCCAAGCCTTGTTGGAATGAATAACCTATGAAAACTGCAATTATTATACCTGCGCGTTATGCGTCCAGCAGATATCCAGGTAAGCCCTTGGTTAAGCTCAAGTTGCCAACTGGAGAAAAAAAGTCATTAATTGAGTTAACTTGGCGCGCCGCAGGCAAGGTTAAAAATGTTAATGATATTTTCATTGCGACTGACGATACTCGAATAGCTAATGCGGTCAGGGCATTTGGAGCGAAAGTTATTATGACGTCTTCACATTGCCGGAATGGCACAGAGCGATGCGCTGAAGCTGTTGAAAATGCTAGGTTAGATTCTGATCTAATAATAAATTTTCAGGGAGATGCTCCACTTACTCCTCCTTGGTTTGTAGAAAATCTTATCCACGCAATGGGTGAGGACGACAAATCTTCTATGGCAACACCAGTCGTAAGACTTGATCGCGTAACTTATGGTCATTTCCTGCAAGATCGAAAAAAAGGACTTGTCGGTGGGACCACTGCAGTATTTGGAGTTGATAAATATGCGCTGTATTTTTCCAAGGAGGTTATTCCCTTTGTAGATATGGAAAAACTAAGTGCTGAGTTTGATATTCCGGTATTCCATCATGTTGGAGTTTACGCATACCGACCAAATGCTTTGAGTTCTTACGTGGAATGGCCCATTGGGGAATTAGAGAGGTTCGAAGGACTAGAACAACTTAGGTTTCTTGAAAACAATCAGCTAGTGAAATGTGTATCAGTTTCAACGCGAGGCAGAGTTTTTTGGGAACTTAATAATCCTGACGATGTTGAACGGATAGAAAAAGTGATAGAGGGTTCGCTGTAGGAATAGTTTCTAATCTAACGGGTCGAAGTTTTTGGAATTTGTTATGAAGAATAATTATGAGTTAGATTTATGTTGTTTGGTAAAACAGGATACATAGAATTTGGATATGACAAGCAAATAGCAAAATGGGCTGAATGTGCAAAAAAAAAGGGTAATAGAATTCTTGCCGATCCAGCTCAATTGCAAAAGTGGCTCCAATGCGAGGGCACATGGTTTGTTGGAGTTGATGTCCTGCCTAATAACTCAAGAGGCGACTTCACAAATACCGAATTACCTAATGTTTTTAAGAGCTTTTTGGGTAAAATTAATCTAAAACCATATCATAAAGCTCAACTTTCTGTAATATTTCCTGGCTATCCAAAGCCGCGGAAAGGAGACAGTGAAGCCGCTTTTGAATATAGAAGGAAGAGAGATGCGGCTCACGTTGATGGGCTTCTACCAATTGGTGAAGAAAAAAGACGATATCTTGTCGAGCCCCACGGTGTAATTTTGGGCATTCCCTTAAATAATACGCATCCAGGTGCCAGCCCAATAGTTGTTTGGGAAGGATCGCATTTTATAATGCAAAAAGAGTTCTCAAAACTATTTTCTAATATAAATCCATCTGATTGGAAAGATGTCGATCTGACTGATACTTACAAAAAAGCTAGAAAGTACTGTTTTGAGAATTGTAACCGAATAACCATAACAGGCTCAGTTGGCACAGGATATGCCTTGCACCCTTTGTTGCTCCACGGGATTGCGTCTTGGGTCTATCCTATTAAGGGTCCGGAAAGTGAAAGCAGACAAGTCGCTTATTTTCGACCATTGTTACAAAATGTTCAAGATTGGCTTGCCATCAACTAATTTCCTAAACGCTTAGCTCTTCCGCCGCGTCTTACTTTTAATTTTAAAGCTCTATTGGGAAGTTCTTTTATTATTTCTTTTCGTTGTGCTGCGCTCATGTTTGACCAGCCCGAAATTTCATCAATTGTCCTAAAACAGCCAGCACATATATTTGCCTGCGTGTGTACGATGCAAATATTAACGCATGGAGAATCTATCTCGTTTCTTTTCCAAATATATTCGGTCATGTTGGCGTTTATTTTAAAGACTTATTATGCGACATCCTATCCAAGGCTCCTTGAAGGATATAAGATGCTGCGACATGATCGATTACTTCAGAGCGACGTTTTCTGGTTATATCCGCCTCAAGCAATGCTTTCTCTGCGGCTACAGTTGATAATCTTTCATCCCAAAATGTTATCGGGAAATCTTGGAATTTGTTTATGTTTCTGGCGAACGCCCGGGTAGACTGGCATCGTGCTCCCTCTGATCCGTCCATATTTTTGGGCAGTCCAAGAATAATTCCTGATAGATCTCTCTCTGATATTAGTGTGAACAAGGTGGTGACTTCTTCACTGAACTTGGTTCTTTTAATCGTCTTAATTGGTGTGGCAACAGTTTTAAGGCTATCTGAAATAGCAACTCCGATCGTTTTACTACCTAAATCTAAACCCATCAAGGCTTTGTCTTTAGATATCGATCCAGCAAAATCTAAAATATTTTCATAAATCATTATTTGAGGCCTATATTCATGGCTGCTGCACTTAATTTCTCCAGAGCACTGGCGTCTCCTTTAAAAATATTTTTCGCCTCTTCCCATGCTGACTGGGCGTTTTGAAAGTCTCCAAGAACGCCATATGCATTTATTAACCTTGCCCATTCGTTAGGGCTTCCACCCTCAGTCGACAATCTCTCTGATAATCTGGAAACCATTCCTTTTATCATTTCTTGTCTTTCCTCGTCGTTCATCTGTGATGCATTTTCGATATCTTCCGCTGTTGGACCCGCAGTTGAATCAATGGGGGGTAATTCAAATTTTGTATCGCCCGCTAAGACTGCTAACCTCTCTATATCGTTTCTAATTAATGGTATCCATGGGGCGTCCAATTCGTCAGCCCTAAGTAGTTGTTTCCAAACTCTAAGTGCCAAGTCGGGACGGTCATTCTGTGCCAACATGAGGCCTATATAATATTTTGCCCCACCATTTTCAGGATTTATTTCTAGTGACGCTCGCAATGCTTTTTCAGCTTCTGGAGACACAACTCCTTCGACTTGGTTTATAAGTAAATCGGCATAATTAAAGTGGTCTAAATCCGACGCTTTATCTCCCAATAATTGTAGGAATTGCTGCTGAGCTTTTACAGCCTCATCAGTATTGCCAATCTTGGCTTCTATGCCTGTAAGTAATTTTAAACCTTCCAGATCGTTAGGGCGCTCGGAAACCTTTTGTCTTAGTTTTTTTACTAATTCCCCATAGTTGCCTTCTGGAGTTATCAGGCTTTTTTCAACGAGCCGAAGCTCTAACAATTGTTCTTGCGTGGCTCTTTTTGAAAGAAGTTCATTTGAATTTTTAATTCTTTGGCTCTGAGATAAATTTTCATAACCTGGAGCGCCAAATTTTTGATATAAAAAAGAACCTCCAGCTATAAAAATTAAAAGAAAAACTATACTAAAAAGCAGACCTGTTACTTTTGTTTCTTTTTCTAATGATCTTTCTTTTCTTTTATCTAATTCTAGAATACGCCTGCTAACCTCCGCCCGTATTCTTTCGGCTTCGTCCTTTGTAATTATACCTCTGGAGAGATCTCGCGCGACATTAATAAGTTGATCCTTATAAACTTCTAAATCTGAATTGGGTACTAGGTTAGGCGTATCTTGCGTTATGCTTAAATAAAAAAGTATAGAAATTAGTATGCATATTATTGATATTATTATCCAAAACGTCATAAAAAAGCCCATCGTAACTAATTTAAGAAATGTGTAACCTTTGAGGGTTTATTTAAAAAGCCCAAAAATAAATATTCATAATTCAATGGCGCAAAATTGTTTTAACGTGGCGCTCTGAAACGAAGCCTGATACCCTTTTTATTAAACTATTGCAGTACTGAAAATTGGAATTGGTTTTATGAAGAAATATTCAGCGTTTGCAGTTGCTCGTGAAGCATTACGCGATCATTTAGGGTGGGAGAGAGCCTGGAGTTCACCCGAACCTCAAAAGAAATATGATGTTATTATTATTGGTGCAGGTGGGCATGGGTTAGCTACTGCATATTACCTTGGCAAAAATTATGGCATTACAAATGTAGCTATTCTGGAGAAGGGCTGGCTAGGAGGCGGTAATACTGGCCGAAATACAACCATAATTCGATCTAATTATCTTCAAGATCCGTCAGCCGCGATATATGAAAAAGCTCGATCGCTTTATGAGAACTTGAGTCAAGACTTGAACTATAACATTATGTTTAGTCCTAGAGGTGTTATGATGTTGGCTCAAACGCAACATGAGATAAGAGGTTATGAGCGGACCGCTCATGCCAACGCTCTACAGGGGGTTTCAACAGAGTTTATAAGCCCGCAAAAGGTTAAGAAGCTTTGCCCAATTATAAATATAGATGGGCCTAGGTACCCAGTTCTAGGAGCGCTGTGGCAGCCTCGAGGAGGAACGGCGAGACATGACGCGGTTGCGTGGGGATATGCTCGAGCCTGCTCCGATATGGGTATGCATATTATCCAGCAGTGTGAGGTAACCGGTGTTAATACTATCGATGGTAAAGTTGTCGGAGTGGAGACAACAAAAGGTGCGATTGCTTGCAAGAAAATAGGTATTGTGGTCGCTGGACATTCTGGTGTTTTGGCCGATATGGCTGGGTTTCGTCTGCCAATAGAATCGGTTGCATTGCAAGCTTTAGTATCTGAGCCTATTAAGCCTTGCATGGATGTTGTCGTAATGGCAAATACCGTTCATGGCTATATGAGCCAATCTGATAAAGGCGAAATGGTAATCGGTGGTGGTGCCGATGGATATAATAATTATTCTCAAAGAGGGTCGTTTCATCATGTTGAAGAGACAGTACGCGCATTAGTTGAAACGTTTCCAATTATCTCGAGACTTAAGATGTTAAGGTGGTGGGGGGGTATTGTTGACATGACTGGTGACCGATCGCCTATCATCTCAAAAACGCCGGTCAAAAATATATTTATAAATTGTGGTTGGGGAACAGGAGGTTTCAAGGCAATACCTGGCTCAGGTTGGGCGATGGCAGAGCTTATTGCTACAGGTGAACCTGGCCCTTTAGCGGAAGATTTCAGGGTCACTCGCTTTCGCGAGGGTCAGTTTATTGATGAAAGTGTAGCAGCCGGTGTTGCGCATTAAAGAGGATTTGTATGCTTATTTTTGAGTGTCCATATTGTGGCGTACTCGCCGATGAAACGGACCTAGCCGCTGGTGGTGAGGCGCATTTAAAGAGATTTGGCCCGGGTTCCAGCGATGATGAATTTGAAGCTTATTTATTTAATCGTGAAAATCCAAAAGGTGTCCACTTCGAACGGTGGAGACATATAAATGGTTGTGGCAAGTGGTTTAATGCAGCCCGCTGTACCGTAACTATGGAAGTTTTTGGGACATATCCAGCACAAACATTAGAGCCACCGACAGAGATTACAAATAATATTTCGATAAAAAGACCCGGTTGGAAATGGAAAGAATTTTCATGAAAAGTTTTAATGTTAAAATAGACATAACCGATGTACTTCATAAGCTCCAGGGGGTCTGGTTGTGAGTAGGAGGTTTTCCAATAAAGGCAGATTAATTCAGGCTGATAAGCCAATTAAGTTTCATTTTAATGGAGTGCAATTCACCGGTTATCAGGGTGACACTCTTGCGTCTGCTTTGTTGGCCAATGGTAAATTATTGCTTGGGCGTTCATTTAAATATCATAGGCCGAGAGGGGTTGTTTCTTCCGGACCAGAGGAACCAAATTTTTTAGTAAATTTAGGGAAAGACCATTTTTTTGAACCCAATCAACGTGGTACTATGACGAATATTTTTGAAGGTCTGACCGCGACGTCTCAGAACCATTTCCCGGCGCTGGAATTTGATTTTGGTGAGATAAATAGTTGGCTAGCTCGATTTTTGCCCGCTGGTTTTTACTACAAGATGTTTATTCATCCACGTCCGTTTTGGAAGTATATATACGAGCCATTAATTAGAATGTCGGCCGGTCTAGGCCAAGCACCAAAGGAAAAAGACGGGAGCACCTATGAGCATTTTCACGCTTTCTACGATGTTGTGGTTGTTGGAGGTGGAATAGCGGGTCTTCAGACTGCTTTAGTTGCTGGTAGAAGTGGGATTAAAGTACTTCTAATCGAACAGCTCGCGAGCTGGGGTGGGCGCGCTCAGATTGATGAAGACGAAATAGATGATGCTCCTGTAAATAGTTGGGTCAATAAGGTTTTAGAAGAGTTGGCTTCCATGCCAAATGTGTCGCTGAGAACTCGTATGACTGGTGTGGGAGTTTATGATCATGGTTATTTTTTAGGGTACGAGCAGTTAAATGATCATAAAGCAAACAAGGATGGGCCGCGGCACAGATTATGGAAAATTCGATCTAAGCTAATTGTATGTTGCACTGGTGCAATTGAGCGTCCAGTTAGTTTCGCAGGTAATGATATTCCCGGAGTTCTACTGGCATCAGCAGTAAGGGATTATGCTATCAATTTTGGGGTATCTATTGGGCAAAAAACGGTTGTTATTACCAATAATGATGATGCATACAAAACCGCTATTTTTCTGAAAGAAAGTGGTTTGGAAGTCCCTGTTATACTGGATGCACGAGAACATGGGGGTGGTGAGGCAGCTGCTAGAGCGCGCGCAATTGGAATACGTGTCGAGAATGGCAAGGTGATTTCCAGGGTCATTGGCAGAAAAAGAGTTCTGGGCGTAAATGTGTGTTTAAGTTCTGGTGAAGGCGAAACTACAGAGAGAATAGGATGTGACGCGGTTGCGATGTCAGGTGGATGGTCACCAGTAGTTCACTTGTGGTCGCATTGTGGGGGCAAATTGGAGTGGAATGATGAAAGCTCAATGTTTTGTCCCGATAAGTCTCGGCCACCTACAAATGAAAATGGCGAAGGTTTTATGGAAACAGCTGGAGCTGCTTCTGGCAATACTCAACTCAATGAAATTGTAAAAGAAGCTACTGAATTAGGATTGTCCATTGGTAGAAAATTTGGAGGAAAACAAATTCGATCTAATGTGCCTAAGGTGAAGCCACACCTTGAGAATCCTGTTGAACCATTTTGGCTTACGCCCAGAAAAGCTAAAAGAAAGTTACGAAATAAAACGTTTTTAGACTTCCAAAATGATGTCAAAATAAGCGATGTCGAGCTGGCTGCTCGTGAGGGTTTTGAAAGTGTTGAGCACCTAAAAAGGTACACTACTCTTGGAATGGCTACAGATCAAGGAAAGCTATCAAATATCAATGGCTTAGCAGTATTAGCTAATGCTTTAGACAGTCCAATTAGTAAGGTTGGCACCACAACTTTTAGGCCTCCATACACTCCGGTTTCAATGGGTTCTATTGCTGGTTCTGCCCGTGACAGTGTCTTTCAGCCTGTACGAATGTCGCCAATTCATGGTTGGCATGTTGAGCACGATGCAGTTTTTGAACCAGTTGGTTTTTGGCGCCGACCTTATTGCTTTGCTAAAAAAGGTGAAACCACAGAACAGGCAGTGAATCGTGAAATCTTGCAAACGCGCTCTTCAGTTGGAATGCTTGATGCATCTACTCTTGGTAAACTGATAGTTTCTGGTCCTGATGCAGGAAAGTTTCTGGATTTAGTTTACACTAATATGATGTCAAATCTCACTATCGGGACATGTCGTTACGGCTTGATGTGTTCTGAAAATGGGTTCTTGATCGATGATGGTGTTGTAGCTCGAATAGATGAAAATACGTTTCTTTGCCATACTACCACTGGTGGGGCAGAACGGATCCATTCACACATGGAGGAATGGCTGCAGACAGAGTGGTGGGACTTACAGGTATTCGTACAAAATATTACTGAGCAATACGCCCAAATTGCTGTGGTAGGGCCCAATTCCCGAAAATTACTCAATAAATTAGGGGGGACAGACATTTCAAAAGAGGCGTTAGGTTTCATGGAATGGACCGATGCCTTGTTGGGCGGATTTCAAACACGTATTTTTAGAATTTCTTTTTCAGGAGAATTATCCTTCGAAATATCTGTTGAGGCGTCAGTCGGGCTCGATTTTTGGAATGCACTACTAGATGCGGGCTCTGACTATGGTGTAATGCCGTATGGAACAGAGGCACTGCATGTAATGAGAGCAGAGAAAGGTTTCATAATGATCGGTGATGAGACAGATGGGACGATAATTCCCCAAGATCTCAATTTAAACTGGGCTATCTCGAAAAAGAAAAATGATTTTATTGGCAAGAGAGCGCATGAGAGGATATTTATGCGAAACCCAGATAGGTGGAAGCTTGTTGGGTTGGAGACATTAGATGGATCAGTACTTCCGGATGGCTCATATGCCGCAGGTGCTGGCCACAATTTAAATGGGCAGAAACATACTATAGGGAGAGTGACTTCTACATATTTCTCACCCACCCTTAATAGAGGCATTGCCATGGGGCTAGTTCAAAATGGACCAGATCGGGTTGGCGAAGTGATAAAATTTGAAAAAATTAGTGGCGAGATTGTGGAAGCAACTATCGTAGATCCTGTATTTTATGACAAAAGTGGCAGTAAGCAAAATGTTTAATCATTCTAAAATACAGATCAGTGATGAGACGAATTATCTCAAAGTCTTCCAACACAGGGATGTAGGGATGATTACTTTGCGCCTAGATCTTGAAAACCAACTACTGAAACGAAAATTGCGTCACGCTCTTGGAATAAGTATGCCATCGGTCAGACAGACAGAAGCAACCACCGATGCTTTGTTGGGTTGGATGTCACCGGATGAGTTGCTTTATTTTTGCATGAAATCGGAGGTTGTTAACCGATTAAATCGCGTAAAAGAGACCATGACGTCATATCATTCACTTTCACTGGACGTATCTGATGCAAGAGTAGTTTTTTCATTAGAGGGAGGTAAGGTCAGAGAAGTAATAGCTAAATTGGCACCAATTGATACAGCAATCAACAGTTTGGAATTGGGTGAGATTAGACGAACACGCCTTTCACAAGTCGCAGCTGCAATTTGGCTGACTGAGGAAAATAGAGCTACTATCATTTGTTTTCGGTCAGTAGAAAAATATCTTCGAGATTTGTTATTAATTTCCTGTAAAAAAGGCAGTGAAGTAGGCGTCTGGTAGACTATTTACAACTTGCAATATTTACTGGGATTTTTATAGCTTTACCATGTTTTGCTTATTTACTATTGAAGTTTTGTGAGTAAACCTACCATCCTGTAGAGCTCATATTTTGAATAAGAGGATTTTTGAATGGCGTTTGAATTACCTGATCTACCGTATGCTCACGATGCATTATCTGAGTTTGGTATGTCTAAAGAGACCCTAGAGTTTCACCATGATTTACACCACAAGGCGTATGTGGATAATGGTAACAAATTAATTGAAGGCACTGAATGGGCTAATAAATCTCTAGAAGAGATTATAGTTGGAACATATCAAGCTGGCTCCGTTGCTCAAAATGGCATTTTCAATAATGCTTCGCAGCATTGGAACCACGTTCAGTTTTGGGAAATGATGGGTCCTGGAGGAAATAATATGCCGTCGGAGCTATCGTCCGCTCTAAATGAAAATTTTGGTTCAGTCGATAAATTTAAGGAAGATTTTTGCGCAGCTGGTGCTGGACAATTTGGCGCAGGCTGGTGTTGGCTGGTAAAAGATAAAGACGGTTCGCTTAAAGTTACAAAAACCGAAAACGGTGTGAATCCACTATGCTTCGGTCAAACTGCATTATTAGGTTGCGACGTGTGGGAGCATTCTTACTACATTGATTTTCGTAATAAGAGACCGGCATATTTAACAAATTTTCTCGATAAACTTGTTAATTGGGAAAATGTTTTATCTAGAATGTAACAACTAAGGTTTTTAACAGACCCCATTGCAGTGGGGTCTGTGATTAAAAATATTAACAGCGCCATTTTATCCGCTGGTATGTCAAGGGCGGCATGATGTCTGAGCATCTGAAAGGCGCGATAGCTATGATAGTTGCTTGTACAATATGGGGCCTTTCCGCCATATATTATAAGCAATTATCTGAAACCCCTCCTATAGAAGTCCTCTGCCATAGGACAATTTGGTCGGTAGTCGCTTTCACTCTTTTTTTGCGGCTACAGAACAGATTAGAGGAGTTGAAGATAGTATTTAGAAATAGGAAACTAGTCCAAACTTTGTTTTGGGCGGCTGCTATGATTTCTACGAACTGGTTCTTCTTTATTTGGTCCGTTCATAACGATCGTGCCACTGAAGCCAGTTTTGGATATTATATTTTTCCCCTCGTTGCAGTCGTGTTTGGATTGTTTTTCTTCAATGAGCGATTGTCCCTAATGAAATGGGTTTCTGTAGTTTTAGCTACAATCGCAGTATTAATACTGGCCATATCGCAAAATATTTTACCTTTTATCGCATTGGTTCTTTCTATTACTTTTGGGATTTATGGCATGCTAAAAAAACAGATTAGCTTAGGGCCCGTTCTATCCGTGACAAGTGAAGTGATTTTACTGTTGCCAGTAGCTATAATACTTCTTCTTTATTGGCATTTGGATGGAACCGGAAGCTTCGGTACTAATATTACGACAACATCTCTCTTAATTTTTAGTGGGCCTATGACAGCCGTACCGTTAATGCTTTTTTCATATGCAGCAAGGCGTGTACAAATGACATCACTTGGCATAATTCAGTATTTAAATCCATCGCTTCAATTTTTCGTTGCCATATTTATTTTTTTGGAACCGTTCGGACTTTGGCACGCGGTGGCATTTGGTTTAATCTGGCTGGCTTTGTTTATTTATTCTTTTGCAAGCATATCCACTAAGAATTTAATTTGAGCGCCTCAATAGTTTCTCCCGGTGATGAAACAACTTTAAATAGTTTGTTCAAACTTTGATCCGCAAATCCATTTTCCACAAGGTGGTTTATTAATTCAATGAGAGGGTCCCAGAACCCGCTGACATTTAAAATAATGATTGGTTTGTTGTGCAATTTTAACTGTGCCCAGGTTAATACTTCAAAGAATTCATCAAGTGTCCCTGCGCCACCCGGTAAAATAATAATAGCGTCAGAATTCATGAACATGACCTTTTTGCGTTCATGCATATTTTGTGTAATTATAAAATTGTTATTGTTGGTTTTACCAACCTCTGCTTCCAATAAATGTTCTGGAATTACTCCCATAACTTCTCCACCGTGAGACTGTATGTTTTGAGCTACGGTGCCCATAAGACCTATGTTGCCAGCCCCATAAACTAGCCGACAGTTTTCTTCCGCAAGCAGTCGTCCTAGTTGCTCGGTAGCTTTTTTGTAGGCGTTATCGCTTCCATAACGTGAACCGCAAAACACACAAACAGAAAGTGATAACATATTAAAATCCTTGTTTTAGAGTGACCTATAAACTTTACCCTTGTTGATGCCCTCACTCAACTGTAGAAATGGTTTATTGAAATTTTGGAGATTTACAAAATTGAAATTATTAAGTTCCGTTTGGTTTTGGCTCGGCGTGCTTGGCGTAAGTGTAGTAACTTATGGTTTATTTGATACTTTGAATACACAAGAAGAGAAGTCTGTTTCGGGCGTAGATATCCAAAATGTTCAAGAACAAACCCAAGTTGAAATAAATGAGACGACAAAAGAAGCTGATAGCTCTACATCTAAGGTTGAATTAAAACCGTCTGCTGAGAAAAACGTAGAAAAAGAAGAGCCAACTCCTGAAGATACTGAAGTTATACCGGTCGAAGTTTTTTTGGATACGGCTCGGGTTGATGTTGATGGGCTCGTTACTCTCGCTGGGAGAGCAGAACCCGGAGCAACTATAGAAGTCCTTGTCGGTGAGACTTTAATTGGGACAATATCCGTTGGAAAAGATGGGAGCTTTGCATCAATTTTTGAATTAAGCTCAAGTGAAGAAATTCGTGTAGTTGTTTTGAGAACACTCAAAGGTGATGATTTTGTTTATGCAGACCAAAGTTTAGTTATTTTGCCATCACAAATAGCAAAGAAGGCTTTAGAAGAGGATTTGCAGCTGCTAGACGAAGTGGCAAGTTTAGAACCCGCCGATGAGACTGCGTCGGTCGGGTCAGTACAAATGAAAGGATCCGTTGAGAGCCAAGAAGTAGAGACTGACAAATCTGACGAAAAGTTGACTTCGGAAAATAAAGTGCAACCGGAGGCTGTTGAAAAACCTGACATCGAAGTTAATGAAGCCGAGATTTTGGAAGAAGATCAAGCAGAGACATCTTCATCGAAGCAAAAAGAGGTTAAGGTCTCTGACGGGTTAGATAAAGAAGAGACGGTGCAAGTAGATCCATCACAGTTAGAGTCACAGGAAACGCAGACAGAACTGCAAGAGGCATTAGAAAAATCTGAAATTTCAGAAAATAAAGCGGATATTTCCGAGAGCGATTCTGTCGTCAGCGTTCCAGATAATGCTGCAGATATTGCAAACCCAACAATGAATTCAAGCACGTCGCAACCAAAAGTAGTGGTTGCCGACAGTGATGGGGTTAAGGTGTTACAGGATGATCAAGGAGCAAAAGATCAACTGGCGCTCGATTCTATAGCTTATGATCCGTTGGGCAACGTTACTCTGAGCGGGCGTTCCAACCCTGATGGCCTTGTTAGATTTTACGTCAATAATGAGGCTATATCAGCAGCAAAAACGGACGATTCTGGCTATTGGGAGACAGATTTGTCTGATGTTATTCCAGGCACGTACACTCTGCGTATTGATGAGCTTGGATCAAGGGGAGATGTGGTTTCTAGATTGGAAAGTCCTTTTAAACGTGAGGATCGTCAGAAGCTTGCCGCGTTAATCGCTCCAAGTTCAAGCCCTGTTCGCATTAACATTGTTACAGTACAACCGGGTAATACACTTTGGGCTATAGCGCGCAAGAGATATGGTGATGGATTATTGTACGTGCGTGTCTTCGAAGCAAACCGTGACAAAATTAAGGATCCTGATTTGATTTATCCCGGGCAGTTGTTTGATTTACCCGATCTCAATTGAACAAATTAGAAAAACTATTAAACCAAGATTTGACTAAAGCAACACTCAGTTGATTAATAATTATGATTGCGGACATTACAGATTAAATGAAAAAAGAAGAACAGAATAGCGAATATCTGGAGAGAAAATCAGGTATGCGCACTATAATTCGAGTAGCGCCATACTTATGGCCACAAGGGCAGGCTGAAATAAAGTATCGAGTTATTTTTTCAATGCTCGCCCTAATTCTTTCAAAGGTAATTGCTGTTTACACTCCTCTTATTTATCGTGATGCAGTTAACGCTTTATCAAACCAAGGGGTTGACGAGCTTTTTCTTGGGGCTCTTGGCCTTACGGTTGCATATGGCGTCTCTCGAATATTTACCAATGGTTTTCAGCAGTTGAGAGACGTTTTGTTTGCCAAGGTAGCTCAAAGAGCTCTCCGTAAACTTGCACTTAAAACTTTTCGGCACATACACGCATTATCTCTACGATATCACATCACGCGTCAAACTGGTGGGCTTTCTCGAATTGTAGAGAGAGGTGTGAAGGGGGTTGAGTTTTTACTTCGGTTTTTATTGTTTTCAATTGGTCCTTTGGTGCTTGAATTATTGATGATCGCAATTTTACTCTATGTGATGCTTGATATAAGGTATTTGGCTGTAATTTTTGTTACTATTGGAATTTACGTTTGGTTCACCTTTAAAGTAACTGAATGGCGCGTAAAATTAAGAAAGAAAATGAATGAGCAAGATACTGATGCAGCACAAAAAGCTGTAGATAGCTTGCTAAACTTTGAAACAGTTAAATATTTTAATGCCGAGCAAAGAGAGGCCAATCGTTATGACATTGCTATGGCAGGTTATGAAGATGCAGCTCTAAAGACGGCATATTCATTGGGTTTTCTGAACTTTGGCCAAGCCGTTTTAATAACTTTAGGATTAATAGCAGTAATGGTGATGGCTGCTCTTGGAGTCCAAAATGGTGTTTTGACAGTCGGAGACTTTGTAATGGTAAATGCTTACATGATCCAGATAACAATGCCTCTAAATTTCCTTGGCACTGTGTACCGAGAAATAAGACAGGCACTCGTCGACATGGGTGAAATGTTCAATTTATTAGAGCAGGAGACAGAGATTGTTGATAAACCTAACGCCAAGCCGATAAATGTTACAAACGGCCAAGTAAAGTTTTCAAATGTCTATTTCAGTTATGACAGTAAGCGTCCAATTCTAAATGACTTAAGTATTGAGGTTCAAGGTGGAGCAAAGGTTGCAATTGTAGGATCTTCTGGCTCTGGCAAGTCAACACTTGGTCGTCTTTTATTTCGGTTTTATGATGTGTCAGGAGGTTCTGTATCGATAGATGGACAAGACATTAGAAATGTTACTCAATCATCTTTACATACCGCAATTGGAGTTGTTCCCCAAGATACAGTTTTGTTTAATGACACCATATTTTATAACATCGCGTACGGCAAAGATAATGCTACGGCGGCAGAGGTAGAAGAGGCGGCCAGGGCTGCTCAAATACACGACTTTATTACGTCTCTACCAGATGGATATGGCGCTACTGTTGGTGAAAGAGGTTTAAAGCTTTCTGGCGGTGAGAAGCAGAGGGTAGGTATTGCAAGGACACTATTGAAAGATCCACCAATCTTATTACTGGATGAGGCAACATCGGCTCTCGATTCAGAAACTGAACGTGAAATACAAGATGCTCTGGAAAATGCAGGTAAGGGCCGAACGGTTATCTCAATAGCGCACCGTCTATCAACTATTTCAGATGCTGACAAAATAGTTGTTCTTGAACGTGGGGAAATAGTTGAAATTGGTAAACACTCCAATCTCTTAAAAAACCGAAGTCGTTACTTTGAACTTTGGAACATGCAGCTAAAGGCTGGCTAAATCAGAAACTTAAAAATGTCTTATTCGGCGGCTTGAGTCTTAGCGTCCAGAGTGAATGATGATTCCATATTTTTGAGGCCTACCATGTTGGATGCCAAATAACCCTCATTCCAAACTATTTCTGTATTCTTTTGCCGTTTCGCAGCCCGTCTCAAAGCCCAATCTTGTGCACTTTTCCCACTCTTTCCTGCACCAATTCTAATAAGGAAGCGACCTATCCAAACCACATATGTAACAATCCAGATACGAAGTGCCAGAAGGGATGGAGTGAAAACCAAGGTTAGCATGGTGGCAATTCCAAGTCCGAAAACTACCGCTGTTGCTAATTGTTTCCACCAGAGAGAAGTCGGACTGTCAACTGAATATCCACCGTTTATAAAGTTTAAGCTCAAACCAAACATCATCGGAGCTAACCCGGCCATGGTCGTAATTGTGGTTAGTAATACGGGTCTTATACGCTGCTCTGCTGTTCTAATTATGGCTTCGATGCGTGGTAAGTATTTCGAAAACTCTTGATAGGTGTCGATGAGGACTATGTTATTGTTTACCACAATTCCAGCAAGAGCAACTATACCGGTGCCTGTCATAATAACAGAAAATGGCTGTTGCATAACCAGCATTCCAATAAGCACGCCTACGGTTGATAGTATCACCGCCAAGAGCACCACTACAGAGTTATAAAAACTATTAAATTGAGCTAATAATATAATAAACATAAGTGCTAAAGCTGCTGAAAAAGCTGTCGAAAGAAATGCTTGGCTTTCGGCTTGGTCTTCCTGATCTCCAGTCCACTCCCAGCTAATTCCTGGTCCAAGAGGGTTTTTCTCAAGATACTTTGTCAAATGTGCTATTCTCTCGTTTGCATTGATAAATACTTCTGTTTTATTTCCATTCTGATCGATCAGTGTCGTTGTTAATCCATCCGCAACCCCAGCTTTAATGTCAAAGAAGCGCTTTTGGTCAATCCGATTTATTTCACCCAGCTTTTTTACCGGCGATTTAGTAATAAAGTTAGACAGTGGGATCAGGCCATCCTTTGTACGAACTTTCAATGTGTCTAGAGTGCTCAAAACGCGGTAGTTCTCCGGGAGCCTTACCCTAATTTCAACTTCTTCGTCCGAACTATCCACTCGCATTGTATCAAGTAAGACCCCCCGAGTTACTAACTGAACCATGGCACCCACAGTCGTCACGTCTGCGCCAAATCTCCCGGCCTTTTCCACATCGACATTTATTTGCCAATCTATCCCTGGTAATGGTCGGGTATCTTCAATTAACGTAAGACCTTCCGTTTCCTCAAATATTTCCCTCATATTTTGAGTAGCCATAAGAAGTTCATCCCAATCATTGCCTTTCAAACGCAAATGTACGGGTTTGGAACTTACAGGACCTCTGGCTAATTCAAGTACCTCTATTTTTATCCCAGGTATTTTTTGTAAATCAGCCAATAATTCTGCAATTACAAGATCTCCATCTAGATCTGGATTATTTTTTCGATTATCCCAAGGAATAGTTTCCAATTGTATCTGACCAATGGTGTCCTTTGGAGATGATGCCCCCGCTGTATTTTGGTTCAACCCACCTGCGCCGGCAAACGCAAAAACACTATCTACTCCTGGATGAGCTAAGACGATCTTTTCTGCTTCTTTTACAATTTCGTCTTTTTCTAGAAGAGATAGATTGCCTCTCGCACGAACGTAAACAATTGCTTGCTCTGGTTCGGATTCTACAAAGAACTCCACGCCATAGTTGTTCTGGCCGAAGTAAGTAAAGACTGAAGTTGTCAAAAATATTATACCACCAATTGCTGCCAATGGCATAATTGGGTTGCCCACTATAATTTTTATAAAACGTCCGAAGAACGTTCTCCTGTATCCAGAAACAACCTTTTGACGTTCGCGCTTAAATTCAGCGGCACCCATTGTAATTGAAACTAAAAATGCTGATACGATTAGACCAATTCCTCCAGGTATATAGCTGATAATACTCAACTGGCCGCTCTCTATATTCATCAAAAAACTTGGGTTTATAAGCTGCATAGTAGTACAGAAAAGACAGAAAATTGTTAACGGGACTAAAGCTGCCCGAATAAACCAAGGGAGTTTTGTACGCAAAAGGTTCGAAGCATTTTCAAACATGCGGCTTAAACGACCAGACACCCCACCAATGATTGGTAGAAAGATTAATGCTACAATAAGCGAAGCGGATAAAACAAAAATTAATGTAACTGGCAGCATACCCATGAATTGACCAGGCACGCCTGGCCAGAAAAGCATTGGTAAAAATGCGCACAAGGTGGTCGCTGTAGAACTGGCCACTGGCCAAAACATTCTTTTAGCCGCTTCAACATATGCGGACATTGGGCCAGTCCCTTCTGCTATCCGCTTATCGGCATATTCTACTACTACAATTGCGCCGTCCACTAACATTCCGACTGCTAAAATTAGCCCAAACATGACCATATTTGAGATTGTTACACCCATAACGCCCAGTAAAACGAAACATAACAAAAAAGATGTTGGGATCGCAAAGCCCACTAGGATTGCCCCTCTAGACCCTAACGAGGTTAGCACCACTATCATGACCAGAGCAATAGCTGTAAGGACAGAACCCTCTAATTGCCCAACCATACTTGCTACTTGACTGGATTGATCATTAGAGGTTCCTACTTGGACGGCAACTTGCAGATCTTTTGGCCAGCTTTGTGACTCTGCTTTGACGACAGATTTTACTTCCTCTGCCATGTCTATGAGATTAAAGCCTCGGCGTTTTACAACTTGAATTGCCACTGTTGTTTCACCGTTAAATCGCGCTATACCTGAACGATCTTCGAAGGTTAGTTTTATTTCTGCAAGATCTCCCAAAGTTATAATGCGATCGCCATTTGTCTTTACTGGCAGGTTGTATACATCTGAAGGTTCATCGAAACTTGAAGGAATTTTTACGGAAAAAGCGCCTTGGTCTGAATTTATATTTCCTGCAGCAATTAACTGGTTATTATTTCTAACGACACTAATTAAATCATTCGCGGTAACGTTATAGGCCTCGAGCCTTAGTGGATCTATTAATACTTCCACCATTTCTTCACGATTGCCAGAAATAGGTGCTTCCAGCACTGCGTCCATGCTCTCTAGTTTTTCCTGAAGCTCCTTTGCGACCCTTGTCATTGTGCGCTCGGGCACTTTCCCGGTTAAATTTACAATAATCACTGGGAACTCGGAAAAGTTGAACTCATTAATTGAGTATTTGTCCGCTCCAGCAGGAAACTTAGTCTCCGCTTTGTTCATGGCATCCCTGACGTCTGCCATAATTTTTGTCTTGTCCCAGCCGAACTCAAATTCTAACGCTATTCCAGCATAATTTTCTGATGCCGTGGCGTTCATTTTTTTGAGGCCATCCAAGTCTGCCAACTCAGTTTCCATAGTTCTTATTAGCAGAGACTCGCTATCCTCAGCAGAAATCCCAGGGAATGGCACGGATATGAATAATGCCGGGATTTCAATGTCTGGCTCACCTTCTTTTGGAAGACCCGTGTACGCGTAAACGCCCGCCGCCAGCGATAAGGCAATTATCGCTATGATCATCCGCGCGCGCGCAGAAGCCCAATCTATTAGGCCAGTCATAAGGATACATCCTTGTAAGTCACAGAGACTTTAACGCCCTCTCTAACAAATTCTTGTCCAATAACTATAACGTCAACATTATCATCTAACCCTGAAACCCAGACACCTTCTTTGCTATCTTGCTCTAGATTTACCGCTGCGAACCGGGTCGTGTTTTGTTCGTCTATTAATCTTATTCCCAGTATTCCATCGTCATTTAAAGTTAATGCTGATTGCGGGAGCAGGTGCGCCTTCTTGCCGTCAGATCCAATTGCTATTTCAACAGTCTGGCCATCTCTTATTTCTAGTTGGTCATTTGGGACATTTACTTCAACTCGAAATGTTCTGGTTGTCGTATCAGCCGAACGGGAAAGAAACGTTACATTGCCATCTATTTCGTGACCACTTGTAAGCTTGGCTTTGACGGGAGCCCCCAATTTTACGCGAGATAACTCTGTTTCGGGTAGGAACCCTACTAGTTTGATTGGGTTAAGTTGTATGATAGTGCCACACAAGGCGCCGGGTTGAAGTAAAGATCCAATCTCAGCTGTGTCCGACTCCAATGTTCCCTCAAAGGGCGCTTTTATTATTAGTCTTTCAATTTCTTTTTCAGCAGCAGCGACGCCTGCTTCGGCAGATTGAATGCGTGCTCTGGTACTTTCAAAGCCTGCAGTTGCAGTGGCCACCCCTGCCTCTGCCGACCTCATGGCCGCCTCGGCAGAGGCCACTCTGGTCTCTGAGGCGTAGCCGCCCTGAGATAGTTTTGTTGCAGCGTTAAAATTTATTTTGGCTTCTTCAAGTCTAGAATTTGCTTCATCCAACTTTGCCTCCGTTTGTGGGATCAAGGCTTTTGCTTCTTCTAATTTAGCTGCTGCATCTGCTAACGCGGTCTTTCTTGTACCCTCATCCAACTTACACAAAATATCATTTTTTTTAACAAACGATCCTTTTCGTAAGGGTTCTGATACAACCTGACCGAAAGTTTCTGACCGAACTTCAACAAAACGCGCTGCTTCGGTTTCTCCCCGCAAAATAACATAACTTCCCAGGGTTTGTGAACTTGATGCATAAACAACAACACTGACAAGTTCAGAGACATTGTCAATTTGTTGGGTAACTTCTTGATCTGAGGTTTCTGTTTCAGCATTAGTGTTTTGTTGTTCTAGTCTCGCTTCAACCACACTTTTGATGCTGTTTCCACTTGCTAACTTATCAAAAGAGTCCCTTTCAAACACCAGAACGTACAAAGCAAAGATAACAACCATTGCAGTGATTATTGAAATAATTTTCATAAAACGAGGTTCCTTACAAACCAGTACTTAAACACTACGCTGAACTCACCAGTTCAGATTAATATTTTCAAACTCTTTTTGCAAGTGCAGCAAAAGTATAGGGGCTTCCCCTCAGCCATTAGAACGGTTAAGAAATGATAGAAAATGTCATTGTGAGGTTATTTGTGAGCGATACGGATAGTTTTATTGAAGAAGTAAGCGAAGAGGTGCGACGCGATCGCTTATACAAATTTTTGCGTAAGTATGCATGGGTTGGCATTCTGACGGTGGTAACTATCGTCGGTGGGACAACTTATTTAGAATTTCAGAAAGCACAGGCGAGGACGGAAGCAGAAGCAGTTGGCACTGCTATTATTAACGCGCTTGATATCTCCAATTTAGAGGAAAGAGCTGAAGAATTAAGAAAGATAGAAGTCTCAAACTCCGAAGCAAAAGCAATCTTGGCTATGCTTTTGGCAGCCGAAGAGATTTCGCTGGAGAATTATGAAGCTGCTAGCGCGAGCTTAAATGCTATTTTCGAGGACCCATCTATTTCGCGAGTCTACCGAGACATGGCAAAATTTAAATTCCTTTTGATTAGTCATGGGAATGTCGAAGATAATTTGATTTTAGCCGGTTTCAAAGAAATGGCTTCTCCGGGTAATCCTTTTCGCTTATTGGCAGAGGAGCAGATTGCGCTGCTGACGTTAAAAACTCAAGACATTGATACTGCAGTCGATAAACTAAAATCTATTTTGGAGGATGCAGAACTTACTGATACTATGAGACAGAGAGTGTCACAGCTTCTCATGTCATTGGGTGTTGATCCATCCAGCCTCTGAGTTTTGGGTTTAATGGAAATGTTTGGGAGTATTGTTTATTGAAGCTGAAAACTGGCTTAACGACGTTAGTGTCTTTGATTTTATTACTTGGTTGCGCCCAGGAACAAGTAGTGGTGCCGGGGAAACGAGAGCCCATAAGCTCAGTCGATAGTAAAGCAAAGCTGGATAATATGTCTGGTTCTATAGAAAACGGTTCCAGGCCTTTTTCTATCTCAAATGCTAAGGCAAATGAATCTTGGACTCAAGGTCATGGTACTCAAATCACAAGAACATCACATCCATCTCTAGATTTAGCGATTGATTTACTTTGGTCTGTTTCAATAGGGAAAGGAGACCAATCCCGTCACCGCATAACTGCGGAACCCGTTGTATTTGAGGGTAAAATTTTTACAGTCGATAGTCTTATGGTTTTGAGCGCGACGACTAAAGATGGTAAAATTTTGTGGCGAAAAGATTTGACGCCGGACGGTGAGAGTAGTGGAGAGGTAAGCGGCGCCGGTCTGGCAGCGGGTGCCGGTAAAATCTTTGTTACAACGGCATATGGACTTTTACATGCTATAGACCCCTCATCTGGCCAAGAAATATGGTCTCAACGTCTTTTAGGCTCTGGTAGCACGAGGCCTGCATATTATGATGGTTTGGTTTACTTGGTATCGAATGATGAAAGCGCTTGGTCGGTTGATGCTGAAACAGGAAGAGTAAATTGGACATTGGATAACTTTTCCGATGTAAATAACTTGATAAGTAACTCTGCCCCTGCCTTGTCTGAAAAGTTTGCTATTTTTGGCTATGGTTCTGGTGAAGTCCAAGCTGTATTCAGAAAGAGTGGTTTAGCCATATGGAGCACCTCTATCTCTGGAGGGCGAAGTGGACGCGCTGTAAGTATTGTTGACGACATTGTTACATCGCCGGTTGTAGATGGCTCTATTGTTTTTGTGGCAAACGCGTCTGGTCGGATTACAGCATTAAATCTTGATAATGGTGAGCGTATCTGGGGAAAACCCTTAGGAACCCTTGGAAATATCTGGCCGGCGGGTGATAGCTTATTTCTGGTAAATGATTTGTCCCAGCTCGTTAGAATGGATAAGTACTCTGGCGAAATAGTTTGGTCGGTTCAGTTGCCTAGCTTTCTAAAAATTAACCCTAGAAAAAGTAAGGAAGTTGTAGCCCATTTTGGGCCTATTGTCGCAAGTGGTAGGGTTATTCTAGCTTCTAGTGATAAAAAAATCCGAATATTCAATCCTATAGATGGATCGCTTATAGATGATGTAAGAGTGCCCAGCGGTGCTACAAGTAATCCGGTAATAGCGGATAATGTTTTATATTTTGTGTCGCGAGACGGCGACCTGCACGCTTTTCGCTAATATATTTTATGCAAAATGTGATGCCTGAATCTTTGGAGCACTGAAATGACCTTCACTCTAGCAATCGTTGGACGTCCTAATGTTGGAAAGTCAACGCTGTTTAATAGGCTGGTTGGAAAGCGTATTGCATTAGTTGACGATCAACCAGGAGTTACAAGAGATTTACGTGAAGGAGAGGCAAAATTAGGTCATCTTCGCTTCGTAGCAATCGATACAGCTGGCTTGGAAGAGGCGACTGACGAGAGTCTGCAGGGCCGGATGCGAAAATTAACAGAAAGTGTAATTGATTTAGCTGATGTTTGCTTATTTGTTATTGATTCAAGGGTGGGAGTAACGGCATTAGATCATTTCTTTGCGGATCTACTCCGGAAAAAGGCTAAGCATATTATTTTGGCTGCAAATAAGTCTGAGGGTAGAGCTGCAGACTCGGGTTTTCTTGATAGTTATAGTCTTGGTCTAGGAGAACCATTACGCATTTCAGCAGAGCACGGAGAGGGCATGACGGATTTGTTGTCTGAACTTGTCCCGCTTTTCGATAAACCATTTCAAGAGGGAGCTCATGTTTCACCGGAAGTAGACATTGATGTTTCGGATGACAATCACGCTAAAGATATTTTTACATATAATCCTCCAACAAGGGAGAGGCCACTACAGGTGGCGGTGATAGGCCGACCAAACTCTGGCAAGTCAACATTAATTAATAAAATCATTGGGGAGGAAAGACTCTTAACTGGTCCAGAAGCCGGAATTACCCGTGATGCAATTTCTATTCAGTTAGAGTGGCAGGCGATACCGATGCGTATCTTTGATACGGCAGGTATGCGCAAAAAAGCAAAAATAAATGATAAAATAGAAAAATTGTCGGTAGGAGATGGTCTGAGGGCTGTAAAGTTCGCCGAGGTTGTAGTCGTTTTGCTGGACGCGGCTATACCATTCGAACAACAAGATCTTAGAATTGCTGGCCTTGCCGAGAGAGAAGGTCGTTCTGTGGTTGTTGCAGTAAACAAATGGGACATTGAAAAAAATAAGCAAGAAAAACTGCGTAACATGCGCGAGGCTTTTCATCGACTATTACCTGAATTACGAGGTGCGCCATTAGTAACCGTCTCGGCAAAAAATGGTCGTGGATTGGAACGATTAAATAAGGAAATAATGAAAGCCCATAAAATTTGGAACAAAAGGGTAGCTACATCTCCGCTTAATATCTGGCTGAGTGATATGGTGGCGGCTCACCCACCGCCCGCCCCTAATGGTAAGCGAATAAAATTGAGGTACATAACACAAGCAAAGTCGCGGCCGCCTGGCTTCGTCGTTATGTGTTCTAATCCTAGTAAATTACCTACAAGTTACAGTCGGTATTTGGTAAATGGTTTGCGAGAATCGTTTGATCTGCCTGGAACTCCAATTAGGTTAACAATGCGATCGCAATCTGACAAAAATCCATTCAAAAATAGAAAAAAATCACAACCCTCGAAGTTGAAAAAACATCTTTAGTAGGTGTAAATGTTCCGTTTTGATAACTTGAGACCCTAGCTTGGTTATTCCAAGCCCCCGGTAGAATTTATACGGGTACAATTTCCTAAATAAGGACTTAATACTGGAGGTAAGGATACTGAGCCGTCTTCATTTTGACCGTTCTCTAAAACTGCAATTAAGCACCGACCAACTGCCACTCCGGATCCATTGAGGGTATGGACAAACTGAAGTTTTCCCCCTTCAGCAGGTTTGAATCTGGCAAGCATCCGTCTGGCTTGAAAATCTCCACAAACCGAAATAGACGAAATTTCCCTATATTTACCTTGTCCTGGCAACCATACTTCTAAATCGTGAGTTTTTCGAGCACCGAAGCCCATGTCACCCGTACATAACACAACAGTTCTATAGGGTAGGCCGAGCTTTTCTAATATAGCCTGAGCACATTTGGTCATTCTGGAGTGTTCTTCCAGCGACTGAGCTGGATGGGTTATTGAGACCATCTCGACCTTTTCGAATTGATGTTGCCGAAGCATTCCAGATGTATCCTTGCCAGCGGATCCTGCTTCTGATCGGAAACACAAAGTGTGTGCAGTAAGCCTAATAGGTAAATCGGTTTCGTTTAGGTTTTGGCCTGAGACTGTATTTGTTAGAGTTACTTCTGATGTTGGTATTAACCACCAGCCGTTTGTTGTTTTATAGCTGTCTTCAGCAAATTTAGGTAATTGGTTGGTTCCATACATTGCTTCATCTCTGACCAAAACTGGCGTCATGGTTTCTGTCATACCATGCTCATTAATATGTATATCGAGCATGAACTGAGATAAAGCGCGATGAACTCGAGCGATGGATCCACGCAACAAAACAAATCTGGATCCTGACAGCTTTGATGCAGTCTCAAAGTCCATACCAGGTTTAACACCTGCGATTTCGAAGTGTTCTTTTGCATTTTTAATTTGCGGAGGTGTTCCCCATTTGAATATTTCAATATTTTCTAATTCGTCCTCCCCAGCAGGAACGTCGCTCAGTGGGATATTGGGAATAGTCATTAATAAATCTGCCAATTCCTGATCTAATTCTTTTGCCTGTGAAGCTAATGAGGTAACCTCTTTCTTTTTACTTGCAACCAAATCTCGAAGTGTATTGAAGGCGGTTTCATCATTTGATGATTTTGCCTTCCCGATCTTTTTGGCCGCTTTATTTTGTTCGGCTGTCGCGGTTTCGGCTGCTAAAATTGCAGATCTGCGCTCTTCATCGAGGGAAAGGATTTTTGCCGACATTTTGGAAAGCCCGCGAAGGCTCAAAGCTTTATCAAACACTTCAGGATTTTCGCGGATGTATTTTATGTCATGCATTATCTTAAACCTATTCAAGTTTTCTGGCTTCTTATGCAACATTACTATGACAAAGTGTATACTTTTATAAGATCTATAAGCAAAATTTTTAGATGAGGCTTGGAGCTTGTTACCCTTTAGAAAACTAACTAAATAATAGTCGAAGGTACCTTGCAAACTGAGCAACAAGGGCCTAGGTTCCGCCAAGCACGGCACTTTATAATAACAAGGAATTCCTCATGGAAGCATTTGCACAATTTGTCCCTCTAATTCTTATTTTCGCTATCATGTATTTTTTACTTATTCGACCACAGCAACGAAAGTTAAAAGATCATAAAAAAATGGTTGAAAGTCTGAGACGGGGTGACATGATCGTAACCCAGGGTGGACTAATTGGAAAAGTCACAAAAGTGAAGGAAGACAATGAACTTGAAGTTGAGTTGTCCGAAGGCGTAAAAGTTAGAGTAGTACAATCTACGGTCGCGCAGGTTCTCTCAAAGACAGAGCCCGCAGCGTAAAATTGTGTTGATTTTTTAATGCTGCAAATAGAGCTTTGGAAACGTATAATAATCTATGGTCTTGTTCTGGCAGGCCTTTTATTTGCTTTGCCGAATGCTTTCTACTCAAGGGTAGAAAGCTACAATGACGCAAATTCAGCAATTGAAAATGGTCAAGATCCTGATTTGTTTAGAGATGAGCAGCAACTTTGGTTCGATTACTTACCATCCTCTCTCGTTAATTTAGGTCTGGACTTAAGAGGCGGCGCTCATTTACTAGCGGAAGTGCGCACAAGTGATGTTCATGCTCAAAGAATTAAGAGCTTGTGGCCAAATGTTCGCGATGTTCTCAGGAAAAAGAGATCCGATATTGGCACAATTAGATTACAAGACAGTACACCTGGGGTACTACGTGTTAAAATTTCTAAACCAGAAGCGATGCAAACAGCGATTGAGGCTGTAGCGGCGCTTTCAAAGCCTGTAGTTAGTTTGACACAGGCAGGTGCTGAAGATTTAAAAATATCTTCAGACGGTGATTTTCTACTAATTTCCTTATCTGATGCCGAAGTTCTGGCTACTGATGAAAGAACAATGCGACAGTCTTTGGAAATTATTCGGCGGCGAGTTGATGAAGTTGGAACACGGGAACCTACGATACAACGTCAAGGATTAGATCGTATTTTGATCCAAGTTCCGGGTATAGGTTCGGCTACAGAGCTCAAAGAATTAATTGGTACGACGGCTCAGCTCACATTTCAGGCTGTCATCGGAAAAAATTCTTCTTCGACGACGCCTTCTTTCGGCAATGAAGTATTACCTTCATTGGATGAAGAGGGAGTATTCTACACGCTTGAAAGTGCCGCGGTAGTAACGGGTGAGCAATTGGTGGATGCTCAGCCAAGTTTTGATCAAAATGGAAGACCCGCGGTAAATTTCCGATTTAATCCAACAGGAGCAAGAAAGTTTGGTGACTATACAGCAGAAAACATAGGAAGTCCTTTCGCAATTGTTTTGGACAAGGAAGTCATAAGTGCACCTGTTATTCAGTCTCACATCCCCGGTGGGTCGGGTATAATAACAGGTAATTTTACTGTCGAAGAGAGTACAAACTTGGCGATTCTGCTCAGAGCTGGCGCGCTTCCAGCAGGCCTTGAGTTCTTGGAAGAGCGAACAATTGGGCCAGAGTTAGGTGCTGATAGTATTAAAGCAGGCAAAATGGCGTGTATTGTAGCATTTGCAGCCGTGTTGGTGTTTATGTTTTTATCATATGGTATGTTTGGTCTGTTCGCAAATGTTGCTCTTATCGTAAATGTATTTTTAATTTTTGGTTTATTAAGTGCCATCGGGGCTACGTTAACACTGCCCGGTATTGCAGGAATTGTGTTGACTATAGGTATGGCGGTTGATGCAAATGTTTTGATTTTTGAGCGCATAAGGGAGGAAATCAAATTAAATAAAGGTCCAGCTAGAGCAATAGAATTGGGATATGAGAAGGCACTTTCTGCGATTATCGATGCAAATATCACTACATTTATAACAGCAGTGATTTTATTTGCTATTGGATCAGGTCCGGTTAGGGGCTTTTCGGTTACGCTTGGTTTAGGGATTATAACCTCTGTGTTCACTGCGATATTTGTGACCAGACTTCTAATTGTGATTTGGTTTGAACGCCGTCGCCCAAGAAAAGTAGAGGTTTGATTATGCGATTAAAACTTGTGCCGAATGAAACTACGATCAATTTTTTTGGAAAATCAAACGTCTTCTTCGGCGTCTCAATTTTTGCGGTTATTCTATCCTTTATAACCTATATTATATTAGGCCTGAACTTTGGAATTGATTTCAAAGGGGGTACTTCAATCCGTTCGGAAAGCAAAGTAGAAATTGAAATAGCTAAATATAGAAACGCGCTATCGAGCCTAAATCTAGGTGACGTTGCAATTTCGGAAGTTTTTGACCCTACATTCGAAGCTGATCAAAATGTTGCTCTTATAAGAATTGAGGCGCAGGATGGTCAGGAAGCAGTGACATCTGAAATCATCGAAATAATACTTAGCACTTTAAAGGCTAATGTATCTGAGGACATCAAATTCCAAGCAGTAGAAAGCGTGGGTCCAAAAGTATCAGGCGAATTGATAAAAAAAGCTGTAATGGCAATCTTATTAGCGATTGGTGCGGTGTTATTTTATATATGGCTGCGTTTTGAATGGCAATTTGCGCTTGGGGCTGTTTCAGCTCTTATACATGATATAGTTCTTACCATAGGCATTTTTTCTGTTTTGCAAATTAAGTTTGATTTAGCAATAATTGCAGCCTTACTAACCATAGTTGGCTACTCTTTGAATGACACGGTGGTTATATTCGATAGGGTGCGCGAAAATTTACGAAAATACAAAAAGAGGCCACTGATTGATGTAATGAATTTATCAATTAATGATACTTTGAGCCGTACGATTATGACTTCTTTAACTACGCTGCTGGCTTTGATTGCATTATTTACTCTAGGTGGTGACGTCATCAGGGGGTTTGTATTTGCTATGATTTGGGGAGTGGTTGTGGGTACTTATAGTTCCGTTTTTGTTGCCTCAAATATCTTATTGCTCCTGGGTATAAAACGCGATTGGTCAAAACCAAATGCAGAGGCTGGCACTTCCATGCCGCAGCCATGATACCAAACATTTTTGTCGAGATATTTGAATTAAATGGACTTTTAACTGTCGCTTTAACAGCACTTATTGCGGGTATCGTAAGGGGCTTTTCCGGATTCGGCACAGCAATGATATTTTTGCCGGTGGCTGGCAAATATTTTGATCCTGTTACGGCTATAATCGTTTTAACTATAATGGATTTATGTGGTCCAGCTTTAATAGTGCCGAAAGCCTTGCGGGATGCCTACAAACCAGATTTGTTGCGGCTAATTGGTGGCATGATAATTACACTTCCGCTAGCACTGTACTTTTTAGTTAATATGGAGACGGAAATATTCCGATATATTGTAAGTAGTCTCGCTTTGTTTATGGTTTTTGTGCTCGCAACGGGATGGAGGTTTCATGGTAATCTTGGTAATGGTGCATTAATTGGGCTTGGAGGTGTCGCTGGTGTAACTGGTGGGATAGCTGGAGTGCCTGGACCGCCGGTGATATTATTTTACATGGCGACCATTCATCCAGTAAAAGTAATACGAGCAAATAATCTGCTTTTTCTTTTTGGATTTGATATTTTTGCGTTATTTTTTCTTGGTGTTGCGAGCGTTCTGAATATAAATGCCGTTGTTTTTGGGTTAGTTTTAGCAATCCCAATGGGTTTAGGAAATGTTATCGGCGCAGTCTTTTTTAACCCAGAGAAGGAGAAACTGTATAGGATGATTGCCTTCTTAATAATTACGCTGTCTGCTTTGAGTGGGCTTCCACTATTGAGTGATCGACTTATGAGTTAAGTTTTGAGCAAAATAAATTCCGAATAAATATAAATAATTAAATTAAAGCAGTATCTTATGATATTATTTTAAGGCGAAATAGCTTATTTATACACTTAAATTTGTCACTTTTTCTGTTATAAAAATTAGTCTATGTATTCTGCATGTTGTTATCAGTAAATAATTTAAGTGTTTCCCGAGGTGGGGTAAGTCTGTTTAAGGGTTTAAACTTTACTCTATCGTCTGGCCAATTCATTTCGTTGACTGGTGGTAACGGCACTGGAAAAACCACACTATTGAGATCTATAGCTGGATTGCAACCGATAGATGAGGGTGAGATATTAATAGAGACCGATAACTTCATTTTTGCTGGCGACTCGAATGGAATAAAAACGTCATTAACAGTATCAGAGAATTTACGTTTTTGGAGTGCTATTTTTGGTGAAAAAGAGTTTGAAGAAGCGCTGGAGGTGTTTCATCTAACAAAGTTTGAGAATAGATTTGCAGGCAAGTTATCTGCAGGGCAAAAAAGAAGGTTGTCGTTAGCTCGTCTTATGTTGGCCGATAAAGGTATATGGTTGCTTGATGAACCAACGGTTTCATTAGACAAAAAATCTATGGAAGAATTCTCTAAAATTCTAAAAAATCATTTAAAAGCGGGTGGTGCCGCAGTGGTAGCAACTCATACTGATCTTGGCCTGAAAACACACTCCTCGAACATAAATATAGAGGATTATCGCACAAAAAGTGGAAATTTGAATGCCAGTGCAGGAGCATTCTTATGATAGCGTTGCTACAACGTGATTTGCTCCTCGCAGTAAGAGCTGGCGGAGGATTTGGTCTTGGAGTGGCATTCTTTTTAATAGTAGTTGTTTTGGTGCCGCTGGGTATTGGTCCTGACATGGTGATACTATCAAAAGTTTCTGTTGGTGTTTTGTGGGTAGGTGCTTTATTGGCCTGCGTCCTATCATTAGATCGAATTTTCTCGCTCGATTATGATGATGGGACACTTGAACTATTGCTGACGTCTCCTATCCCTTTGGAGGCTGTGGTAACTATAAAAGCATTTTCACACTGGATAACAACCGGACTACCATTGGTTGTAGTTTCGCCAATTCTTGGTTTACTGCTTGGATTACAGGTCAGTGATTTAAAGTGGGTGGTAATATCTTTATTGATTGGCACGCCGGCCCTGTCGGCGATAGGCGCCTTCGGTGCCTCGTTGACCGTTGGTATCAGGAGAGGAGGGTTACTGTTATCTTTACTTGTCTTGCCTCTGTACGTTCCTACCCTTATCTTTGGTGCAAATGTGGCCAGTAAAGGTCTAGAAGATGTATCCAACAATGGAGCTTTATTGATTTTAACAGCGGTTACGCTGGCAGCTTTTTCAATATTGCCTTTTGCTTCAGCTTTTGTTTTAAGAATTAACTTGCGATGAAGAGGAGATATGATGTCGCTTTGGGAATATGCTAATCCTGTAAAATTTTTAAAGCTTTCTGACAAAGTATTACCATTTTTTGTTGGTTTTTCGATTATTGGACTATCTATTGGATTGTTTTGGGGCTTTTTTTTCACGCCTGATGACTATCGACAGGGTTCAACAGTAAAGATTATCTATTTGCATGTTCCATCAGCATTAATGGCGATTAATGCTTGGTTTATGATGTTGGTTGCTTCACTAATATGGCTGGTTCGTCGTCACCATGTATCAGCCTTGGCTGCAAAGGCAGCTGCTCCCGTTGGAGTTACAATGACAATGGTTGCCCTAGTAACTGGGGCTCTATGGGGTCAGCCAATGTGGGGTACTTGGTGGGCGTGGGATCCAAGATTAACTTCGTTTCTTGTTCTATTTTTATTTTATTTAGGGTACATGGCGCTCTGGTCAGCGATAGATAATCCAGATACCGCTGCTGATTTAACCTCCATGCTCTGTATAGTTGGCTCCGTGTTTGCGATTTTAAGTCGCTATGCAGTAAATTTCTGGAACCAAGGCTTGCATCAAGGTGCGTCGCTTTCTTTAGACAAAGAAAAAAACGTTGCAGATGTCTTTTATCAACCTTTGTTATTTTCAATATTTGGGTTTGTATTTCTGTTCTTAACTTTAGTATTAATAGGTACAAGGACTGAAATTCGCCTGAGGCGCACTGAGGCTTTGCGTTTAAGAAAGGATAGTGAGTAGAACGTGCCAGATCTGGGGAAATATGCTTTTAGTGTTTTAACGTCCTATGGAATTTCATTTCTATTAATTGGCTGTCTAGTAGCTTTTATTCTGTACCGAAATTATAGAATTCGAATTGATTTGGAAAAAGAAGATAATTCATGAAAGGGATGTCAAATATCCCAATCTTGATGTTTTTGCCGATTGTTTTTTTTATATTTCTTGTCGGTGCTTTTTATATTGGTTTACAGCGTGATGACGATAATTCTTTGCCTTCCGTGCTAATTGGGGAATTAGCTCCAGATATCACCAAAAACGAATTATACTCGGGTTCTGAGGTAACTCCTGAATTAATGAAGTCTCCTGGTATTAAACTCGTTAACTTTTGGGCGAGTTGGTGCCCTCCTTGTAGGGCTGAACATGAAAAATTACTTGAAATAGCTGAAAGTGGTACAGTTATTTTTGGAGTAAATATAAAAGATGATAAAGAAAATGCACTCTCATATCTGCAGAGGTATGGTAACCCATTTCAAGCCGTGTCATACGATCCCGATGGTAGGACTGCCATCGATTGGGGTGTAACGGCACCGCCCGAAACATTTATAATTAATAACGAAGGTGAGGTCTTGTTTCGATTTGCTGGTCCTCTAGTGGGCCAAGACTACGTAAGTCGCTTTTTGCCAGCGTACGAGTCTGCCCTAAATAAAGAATAGATGTATTTTCTGCTAGTTGTCTAGGACGCTTTGGCTAGGTTTCTTAATACATAGTGTAAAACGCCACCGTGCTCGATATATTCTATCTCTATTGCTGTATCGATCCTACATTTAAGCTTAATCGTTTTAATGTTTCCATCGGGGTACAGAATTTCGCAGTCAGTATCGCCAAGTGGCGTTATTTCTTCCAGTCCGTGAATTGAAATTATTTCATCTCCAGTAAGAGCAAGTGAATTTCGGTTGTTACCATTTGTGAATTCAAAGGGTATAACTCCCATACCCACGAGGTTTGAACGATGAATTCTTTCAAAACTTTCTGCTATAACAGCTTTGATGCCGAGTAATGCAGTTCCTTTAGCTGCCCAATCCCGAGAAGAACCCGCGCCATATTGCTCTCCGCCAATGATTACTAAAGGAGTGCCATTTTCTTTATGGGCCATCGCAGCATCAAAAATTGATGTTGTTTCACCATTTGGATTTTTTGTATAGCCACCTTCAACATTCGAGAGCATTTCATTTTTAATCCTAATGTTGGCGAATGTTCCACGCATCATTACTTCGTGATTACCCCGCCTTGAGCCATATGAATTAAATTCACGTGAAGGTACTTGCCTCTCTGTCAGATATTTACCAGCAGGAGTTGTTTCTTGAAAAGAACCAGCTGGGGAAATGTGATCGGTTGTAATCATATCGCCCAACAGAGCTAATATTTTAGCATTATTGATACTTGATATGGAGCCCGGGTTTTCCGCGATTTCAGCAAAATAGGGTGGATTTTGAACATACGTTGAAGTCGACGGCCAATCATATGTTTCTCTCTCTGTAACTTCAACCTCTTGCCATTTTTCATCACCATCAAAAACTGCTGCATATTTTGACTGAAAAGCGTCTCTTGTGACCGTTTTCTCCACGAGTTCTGCAACTTCATGTGATGAAGGCCATATGTCTTTTAAATAGACTTCTTCTCCTTCGGGTGTTGTTGTTATTGGTTCGGTCGTGAGATTTATGTCAACGGTGCCTGCTAGGGCATAGGCGACTACCAATGGAGGAGATGCTAAATAATTTGCTCTTACATCTGGAGATATTCTGCCTTCAAAATTTCGGTTTCCAGATAAAACTGAAGTTGCCACAAGATCGCCATCGGAAATAGCTTTTGAAATTTCAGGTTGTAATGGGCCAGAATTTCCAATGCAGGTCGTACAGCCGTATCCAACGAGATTAAACCCTATCTGATCCAAATCTTTTTGTAGGTCTGCAGCTTCCAAATAGGCTGATACTACTTGTGATCCAGGAGCCAGTGATGTCTTTACCCATGGTTTTCGCTGAAGTCCTAACTCGACGGCCTTACGTGCTACAAGGCCAGCTGCAATCATTACATATGGGTTCGATGTATTTGTGCAAGATGTGATGGAAGCAATGACTACTTTTCCCGAAGACAACTTAAAATCTTCACCCTCAACATTAATTTCTTCATCCATTGGTCTTTTGAAGGTTTTCTCCATTTCTTCTAAGAATGCTTCCTTCGCACTATCTAGCCTCACATAATCTTGAGGTCTTTTGGGGCCAGAAATAGCTGGAACTATGGAGCTCATGTTAAGTTCAAGTGTATCAGAGTAAATAGGATTATAATCTTCAGTTCGCCATAAATTATTTGCTTTTGCGTAAGCTTCGACCAATAAAATCCGCTCTTCGTCTCGGCCAGTGTTTCGAAGGTATCGCAACGTTTCGTTATCAATTGGGAAAAACCCACAAGTTGCTCCATATTCTGGCGCCATGTTTGCTATTGTTGCTCTATCGGCTAAGGGGAGTTTGTCTAATCCATCTCCATAAAATTCTACAAATTTACCAACAACACCCTTCTCTCTAAGCATTTCTACTATCTTAAGAACAAGATCGGTCCCAGTGGTTCCTTCGGTAAGTTCACCTGACAACTTGAACCCTACGACTTCAGGTATAAGCATAGATATAGGCTGGCCAAGCATGGCTGCTTCAGCTTCAATTCCACCGACTCCCCAGCCCAATACAGCCATCCCATTGACCATTGTTGTGTGGCTGTCTGTTCCTACTAATGTATCCGGATAAGCAACTTCAAAACCATTTTGGTCAATATCAGTCCATACAGTTTGGGCAAGGTACTCTAGATTTACTTGATGGCATATCCCTGTACCGGGTGGAACAACACGGAAGTTATTAAATGCTGACTGTCCCCATTTTAAGAAAGAGTAACGTTCCATATTTCTTTCGTATTCACGGTCTACATTTGTCTTAAAGGCCCGTTGATTTCCAAATTCATCGATCATCACTGAATGATCAATCACAAGATCAACTGGGTTTAGGGGATTAATCTTTTGGGGATCGCCTCCAAGTTTCATGATGCCATCTCTCATAGCGGCTAAATCAACCACTGCTGGAACTCCAGTAAAATCTTGCATTAGCACGCGAGCAGGTCGATATGCTATTTCTCGAGAGGTTTGGCCACCATTTTCTGCCCAGTCTGAAAAAGCTTTTATATCCTGTAAGCTGACCGTCTTACCGTCTTCAAAACGTAATAAATTTTCTAAAACAACATTCAAGGCGGCAGGCAGTTTGGAGAAATCTCCTAGTCCAGCATCGCTCGCTGCATTAATGGAATAAAAGGCAATTTTTCTGCCATTTACCGAAAGTTCTTTTCTCACTTTTTTTGAATCAATGCCAACTTTAATAGACACTCGAATCTCCTGATTGATAAGATTTAACCCTGTTTGAGAAGCTTTTGACGTATGTTTTCGAGGCGTTCAAGAGTAATTATATCTAATTGTGCACAATTGTATACAAAAATACACTTTTCTTAATTTTTTACCAACTGTGCTTTAATTTTAAACTGAGGTAAGAGGTTTTTGAAAAGCTTACTTTCTATTTATTCGTTTATTTTCCGAAAACTCTCTTAAAAATCGTATCGACGCTTTTAGTATGATAAGCTAGATCAAATTTCTCTCTTATATCTTCTTCACTTAAGAAATGCCTCACATCCTTGTCGGATAGTAATTCATCTTGGAAATCTTTGTTATCTTCCCATACTTTCATTGCATTACGTTGAACTAATTTATATGCGTCCTCGCGACTTGCTCCCGCTTGTGTTAATGCTAGCAACACCCTCTGAGACATCACTAACCCTTTAAACTTGTTCATGTTTTTAAGCATGTTGTCAGGATAGATAACTAGGTTGTCAATCACATTGGCCAGCCGGTTCAAGGCAAAATCTAGATTTACTGTAGTATCGGGAGCAATATTTCTCTCGACAGAGCTATGTGATATGTCACGTTCATGCCAAAGTGTCACATTTTCTAAAGCTGGAACTACGGCCATTCTGATTAAGCGGGCTAGGCCAGTTAAATTTTCTGTCAGAACTGGATTGCGTTTATGAGGCATTGCTGAAGAACCTTTCTGACCTTCTGAAAAAAACTCTTCAGCCTCAAGAACTTCTGTTCTCTGCATATGTCGGATTTCTGTTGCAATATTTTCTATTGAACTTGCAATGATGCCAAGGGTGGCAAAAAATGCAGCATGACGATCTCTGGGAATAACCTGTGTGCTAATAGGCTCAGGAGTTAATCCTAGTTTTTCACAGACGTACTTTTCAACAGCTGGGTCCAAGTTAGCGAACGTGCCAACTGCACCAGATAGAGCACCTGTGGAAATCTCGTCTTTTGCAACGTGCATTCTTTTCAGGTTTCGATCCATTTCTGCGTAGAAGCGTGCAAAAGTCAGCCCCATCGTAGTTGGTTCAGCGTGAATTCCGTGACTTCTGCCTATACGTACATCCATTTTATGCTCTAGAGCTCTTCGCTTTAATGCCGCCAATAGTTGCTCTATATCTTTTATGAGCAGATCTGACGCTTGTACCAGCTGAATATTTAAGCATGTATCTAATACATCCGAACTGGTCATTCCTTGATGTACAAACCTTGCCTCTTCTGAACCAATATGTTCAGCAAGATGGGTTAAAAAGGCTATTACATCATGTTTGGTCTTTGCTTCAATTTCATTTATTCTGGCAACGTCAAACTTAACGTCTTTTGCGTTCCAAACAGCTGCAGCATTTTCCTCAGGAATTAGTCCCAAGTTTGCCATCGCATCACAGGCGTGAGCTTCTATTTCGAACCAAATTTTAAATTTTGTTTCTGCTGACCATATTTTGACCATTTCTGGCCGAGAATAGCGTGGGATCATAAATACTGCCTTATATTAAAAGTGCAGTTTTGTACTTAGCGCCTGTGATATTTTTGAGCAAGGGGCCGATGTTTGAAAATTATGTTATAAATAAACATCAATATCCCATGAGAGCTTCATCAAAGGGATATTTGGTTAAGTTTTCATATCCATTTTCAGTTACCAGAACTTGATCTTCTAGTTTTATCGAAAAGTCACCGTTCTCTGGACTCACCAGGGCTTCTACGCACAGCACCATTCCTGCCTCGATATCATAATCGTAAGCGCCTTCAACGAACTTATCGGCATAAGAGATTAACGGCCATTCATCACAGAGGCCTACGCCATGCATAAGACAGGAGTATTTTCCTACTTGATATTTTTGATCTAATTTATGGGCATTTTTTGTTAAGTCACTCATATGAACACCGGGTTTAAGCATCTCCATATTTTTCATAATATGTTCGTGGGCATGACGCATTGCGTAAATCATATCTGGGCGTGGGGATTGATCGCCTATCCACCAAGTTCGACTTATATCGACGCATATTCCATAAGCTCCCACCAAATCTGTGTCGAAGGCAACAATTTCATTATTTTGAACTATTCTAGGGCCGCATTCTTGGAACCATGGGTTAGTGCGTGGTCCCGATGTGAGGAGCCGTGTTTCTATCCATTCCCCACCTCTTTTGATATTTTCAGCGTGCAAAATCGACCATATATCATTTTCACTTAGATTTTCATTACATACTTCAGATCTTGTAACTTGCTCCATTTTATAGATCGCTTTTTCACAAGCATATGAGGCACATCGCATGGCTTTTATCTCATCAATACCTTTAATAGACCTCGATTTCTCGGACACTTCCTCTCCATCCATAACTTTGAGGTTTAAAGCTTCTAGTGACCGTAATCCGTGAAGCATAATTTTATCTACTGCCAACCTATTATTGCTATTTCCATGCTCATTTATTAGTAATCGTACTTCATTAGCGAAAACATCTGCCGCATCCCCAATTTTATCACCCCGATCAAAGTAAAAGAGATCTGCACCGGAACGTTGCTCTTTTACCAATGGATTAAACTCAGACAAAAAGGGAGAATTCTTATAATCCCAAATTACCATGTAACCATCAGCGCATAAAAGAACTGCTCGAAATGGGTTATGTGTGTTCCAGAGCTGCATATTTGTGCTGTCAGTTGCATATCGGATGTTCAAAGGGTCAAACATTAACAGGCCACCGTACTCACGGTCTACTATATGCTTAGTTAGCCTTTTCCATCTAAATTTTCGCATGGCCTGAAGGTCTGGAAGTTCCAAACCAGCAGTTTCCCACTCCCTTCTTGCAAGAAGTGTGGGGCCAATTTCTACTCTGTTTTTATCGTTTGGTGTATTATCGTCTAAAAGAAAACTTTTAAGTGGATCAATCTTTCTATTGTTACTGTGATGCTCGTTCATGGCTAGTTTGCTCCAAGTATCACAAAAATTTAACGAATTTCAAAAATTTTATCATGTCTGAAAGCGAAAATTCTTGTCGCTTTTATATTTCTTCTTTTCAGCATACAAATGTGACTTATAAAAAGCTTTTTTCTAAATAATAGTGAGTGTTATCTATTAAAATGCGCAAAGCAATTTTTCAAAAATCTATCCCGTATGATTGGCAAAAAGTAACAAAATTGCCTGGTGTAATGCCATTACAACCACACGAATGGTTAATATTTGATGACGCTTATAGCGATCAAATGGCGGAGCGGGAGGATTTGTTGAAAAATAATAATGACGTGATTGTGTTGGATAACAACAGCCAGGCAGTAGCACGCGAGCTTCTCACCATTTTATTAGAATTTCTGCGTAAGGCAGATGATTTTGAAGTATCAGAAAAACAAGTAATTACTCGTGATAAACGTACCGTCAAAATTGATTATGAGAAACCTCTAATGACTTGTGGACTATTGGTTCAAAATGATTTCTGTTTGATGGAAAAACGAAATGGTCAACACGTATTGAGCGCGGCTGTACTCTGTTTCCCCGCTAACTGGCGCTTGCTTGAGAAATTTATGAAACCGTTGGTTTCTATCCACATAAATGTTCCTGAATACAGTTCAGAAATTGAAAAACGCGTCAACAGGATCTTCGATGGTATTCGAGTTGGTCAACCCATGTGGAGATTTAACCTATTAGAATATTCAGACCCTACGCTATATCAACCCTACAGGTTAAGTCCCAATCAGGCAGCTTCATATATTCGCAGTGAGCGCCAAACTTTTTTAAAATTACCAGAAACTGGTGCAGTCGTATTTGGAATTCATACCTTTGTATTAAAAAAGGTGCCTTCCGACACCTTTTCAAGAAATTAAAATAAGCCTTAGTTTAGCAGCTATAGTACATACCGTATTCCACTGGGTGTGGAGTATGTTCGTAGGACTCGATCTCTTCCATTTTCAATTCTATGTATCCATCAATTTGGTCTTTGGTGAAGACATTGCCAGCTAGAAGATATTCGTGATCCTTCTGGAGTTCTTCTATTGCTTCACGCAAAGAACCACACACCGTAGGTATATCGGCCAGTTCTTCCGCTGGGAGATCATAGAGGTTTTTATCCATGGCTTCGCCAGGATTAATTTTATTTTTTATTCCGTCTAGCCCTGCCATTAAGAGTGCAGAGAAACACAAATAAGGATTTGATGATGGGTCTGGAAAGCGAGCTTCAACTCTTTTAGCTTTCGGAGACTCCGTCCATGGAATTCTGACACAACCAGATCTATTTCTGGCTGAATATGCACGAAGTACAGGGGCTTCAAATCCTGGGATCAAGCGCTTGTAAGAATTGGTTGATGGATTAGTAAATGCGTTAAGAGACTTTGCATGTTTTAGTATCCCACCAATGTAGTACAGAGCTTCTTGGGATAAATCGGCATACTTATCTCCCGCAAAAAGTGGCTTACCGCCTTTCCAAATCGACATGTTAACATGCATCCCGGTTCCATTATCACCAGCCACCGGTTTAGGCATAAACGTCGCAGACTTTCCGTACGCTTGCGCAACATTATGAATCACATACTTATACTTCTGAAGTTCATCGCCCTGCTTTGTAAGACTGTTAAAAATTAGACCAAGTTCGTGCTGGCAAGACGCCACTTCGTGATGGTGCTTATCGACTTTCATTCCCAACCGCTTCATTGTTGATAGCATCTCTGATCTTATATCTTGTCCGTCATCGATCGGATTGACAGGAAAATAGCCTCCTTTAACGCCAGGACGATGACCAGTGTTTCCCATTTCATAGTCTGTATCTGTATTCCATGCAGCGTCAAGAGCATCAACTTCGAAAGATACCTTATTCATTTCATTTGAAAATTTAACATTATCAAACAGAAAAAATTCAGCCTCCGGTCCCATGTATGCCACGTCGCCTACACCCGAAGACTTTAAATATGCTTCCGCCTTTTCAGCAGTCCCACGAGGGTCACGTTCATAGGCTTCACCCGTATCAGGCTCAACAACCGAACAATGAACGCATAGAGTTTTTTCTGCATAAAATGGGTCAACGTAAGCACTATCAGTATCGATCATTAGTTTCATATCAGACGCCTCGATTGATTTCCATCCAGCAATAGAAGATCCATCAAACATAAAACCTTCTTCAATAAAATCTGCGTCTACCTGATCTGCCATCACCGTAACGTGCTGCAGTTTCCCTCTGGGATCAGTAAACCTGATGTCAACATATTCTACGCTTTCATCTGATATTGTTTTGAGCATTGTATCTGCGCCCATGATTATTCCTCTCTTTTTATGGTGTTATAAAGCTTCAGATCCGCTTTCACGGGTTCGGATCCGGATTGCCTGATCAATTGAGCTGACGAATATTTTGCCATCTCCTATCTTATCAGTTTTAGCAGCATCAATAATTGCTTCTATTGCTTCGTCGACTTGATCATCATCTAAAACAACTTCAATTTTTACTTTAGGTAAGAAGTCTACAATATATTCCGCGCCTCGATATAGTTCAGTGTGGCCTTTTTGTCTTCCAAAGCCTTTGACTTCGATAACAGACAATCCTTGAATACCTGCATCTTGAAGAGCCTCTTTTACTTCGTCCAATTTGAACGGTTTGATTATCGCTTCTATTTTTTTCATAAAATTTTCCAGACCGATTAATGACGATGGGTACATTTGTTTATGATCAAATGCCCAGATTCATTTGAGGAACATAGGAACTTTTAGACGATGCACAATAAAAAAGATGAAAAAATAATCAAATTGATTAAAAAATAATCAAATATAAAAACTGGGTAGGCTATCTGTAACAGGCCAACGGTGTCCAAAATTATAAAAAGATCATTTTGGGTCTCGTAACTTGGTTTTTCTTTTGTTAAAGAAGCCGGAGATTGTTTTGCGATCAACGGCGGGTGTGGCGAAATTGGTAGACGCACCAGATTTAGGTTCTGGCGCCGCGAGGCGTGGGGGTTCAAGTCCCTCCACCCGCACCACGTTCAACTTACTAATAGTGAAACAAGCTAGTTAATTAGCGTGCTTCCACGGGCCAAAATCTTTTCCACCTTCGACAATCTCATACATGATACAAGGTTCGTCACCGATTACCCATCCATCATGCCCTGGTGCAAAATAATACGCGTCGCCTGGTCCAACTTCGATTTTAGAGCCATCATTGTGAGAACATCCTAATCTTCCAGATATCACGACGCCAACATGTCCAGCCTGACAGCTTTCTCCACCAACTGTTGGCTTAATACATTCTGACCAAACCCAACCCGGTTGTAGGACTAATTTAGAGGCATTTACATTGCCCAGTTTTACAACTTCTACCTTTGCTTTAGGTGGATTTTTGACTTCATCCGCATCACTAAAATTTTTTGCATATAGATTTGCCATTTAACTCTCCTTTGCGCTCTATCTGGCGTAAACCTTGCCAATTAAATCTTAATCTGTCACCCAAAAAACAATATTGGTTTGCGTTTAAATTACATTTAATCGATTAAATTAAATTAGATTTTTAAAACTTTAAGACGATCCATTTTTTTGGATTTTTTACGCCTGTCTTGCAAATCGACTTGCTCTTTTTCTTACAACATCAAAATTCATAGGTATTTACTGAAATTCTAATAAAATTTCGGGGTTGATCATAATAGACTGCGCATTTACTAAGGCATCTAATTCTAAATGAACAATTCTGCTAACTGAATTATCAGTTGGATCGTGAGAGGAAAAAGATGAAAATCACTGAAACTTTAAACGAAGGGTTAAAGCGTGGCTACTCTATAGTGATAACTGCGAAAGAGTTAGATAAAAAGGTTGACGAGAAACTCAATGAGGCCCAACCCAATGTTGAAATGAAAGGCTTTCGTAAAGGTAAAGTACCAATGGCGATATTAAAGAAGCAGTTTGGTCCACGGGTATTGGGTGAAGCCATGCAGGAAAGTGTTGATGGTGCGATGAATAAGCATTTTGAAAAATCGGGAGATCGTCCTGCAATGCGTCCTGATGTCAAAATGACAAATGAGGATTGGAAAGAGGGTGATGACGTTTCGGTTGAGCTTTCCTACGAAGCGTTGCCAGAAATACCTGACTTGGAATTCTCGAAGGTGAATCTTAAGAAAATGACTGTTAAGGCTTCTGATAAAGAGGTTGACGAGGCTTTAAATAACCTTGCTTCTACTGCGAAGGACTACAAAGCAAAGCGTAAAGGATCAAAATCCAAAGATGGTGACCAAGTTGTGATTGATTTTAATGGCATTGTAGACAACCAAGAATTTGATGGAGGATCATCTGAAGACTATCCACTGGTACTTGGCTCCAACAGCTTTATTCCAGGTTTTGAGGAACAACTAGTTGGTATGAAAGTTGGAGATACGCCAGAGGTAAAGGTTACTTTCCCAAAAGAATATAACGCTGAGCACTTAGCAGGCAAAGATGCAATATTCAGTTGCAAGATTAAAGAAGTAAAAGAAGCTGTGGATGCTGAAATTAATGATGATCTTGCTAAGAAGTTTGGTTCAGATGATCTAAAAGGTCTTAAATTACAAATAGCTGAGCGATTGGAGGCGGAATACGCCGGTGCCTCGAAAACCGTAATGAAGCGGGAGTTGCTCGATAAATTGGACAAAATGGTCTCGTTTGATTTGCCACCCTCTCTTGTGGATGCAGAAGCGGGTCAAATAGCACATCAGCTTTGGCATGACGAAAATCCAGATGTTGAGGGCCACGATCATGAGAAAATAGAGCCGACAAAGGAACATAACAAACTTGCTGAGCGAAGAGTAAGATTAGGTTTGTTATTGGCAGAATTAGGTCAAAAAGCCGAAGTAGAAGTTACTGAGGCAGAAATGACCCAAGCCATTATGGAACAGGCTAGGCAGTATCCAGGGCAAGAAAGACAGTTTTTTGAATTCATTCAAAAGAATGAGCAAATGCAACAACAAATACGTGCACCTTTATTCGAAGATAAGGTTGTAGAGTATGTTTTTGAACAGGCTAGTGTGACTGAAAAAGAAGTGACAAAGAATGTATTGCAAAAAGCAGTTGAGTCTCTCGAGGATGAATAGCTTGCTGTAATAAGCGAAACATAGGATCGTTCGACATAATATAAAATATCTTTATGGGAGAATAGCATAAAGTTTTCTTTAGAGGCCAGAGATGGCAAGGCCCGTTTAGGTAAAATAACGACAGCGAGGGGGGATATTAGAACTCCAGCCTTCATGCCTGTAGGTACAGCTGCCACAGTTAAAGCGATGTTGCCAAGTTCTGTTCGCTCTACAGGTGCAGACATTTTACTTGGTAATACTTATCATTTAATGTTGCGACCAACAGCGGAGCGCATAGCCTCGCTTGGTGGCCTTCACAAGTTTATGGACTGGGAATATCCGATACTCACTGATAGTGGAGGTTTTCAGGTGATGTCCCTGTCTGCTCTAACAAAAATTAGTGAAAAGGGTGTTAAGTTCAAGTCGCATATAGATGGTTCAATCCATTTAATTACTCCAGAAAGATCAATTGAGTTGCAAAGTCTCTTTGGTAGCGATATTTTAATGTGCTTCGATGAATGCACACCTTACCCAGTTGATGAAAAAACAGCGCTGAACTCTATGCAAATGTCTATGAGATGGGCAGAGCGTTCACGAGAGGCCTTTGGTTATAGAGAGGGTCGGTCTCTGTTTGGAATCCAGCAAGGAAGTGTTTTCCCAGAACAACGAGAAGAAAGTGCTGAAGCGTTAAAATCAATTGGCTTTGACGGTTACGCGGTTGGCGGCTTGGCAGTGGGAGAGGGACAAGAAAAAATGTTTGAAGTTTTAAAATACGCTCCTGATTTGCTTCCAAGTGAAAAGCCTAGATATTTAATGGGAGTTGGTAAGCCTGACGATATAGTTGGCGCCGTAAAAAACGGCATTGACATGATGGACTGCGTTTTACCGTCCAGATCAGGAAGGACTGGCCAAATATTTACCCATAGGGGCGTCTTAAATATTAAAAATTCGCGTCATCAAGATGATCCAAGGCCTATCGATGAAAATTGTTCATGTCCCGCTTGCAAAAATTATAGTCGCGCTTACTTACACCACGTTTTCAAAAGTCAGGAGATAATAAGCTCTATGCTTTTAACCTGGCATAATCTTCAGTACTATCAAGATCTTATGGCTGGTATTAGGAGTTCAATTAGGTCAAGTAGCTTTGATGATTTCGTTGATGAATTTTATTCTGTTCGAGCTGAGGGTGATATTGAACAAATATAAAGTTTAGTTGTTTCTATCCATTAGCAATATATTAATCGGTATAATAGTTAGTAATAAAAACAATAAAAATGACACACCTGGAATGAAAAACTCTAAGGTGAGTAAAACTAGGAATATGAGAGATAATATTTGGGATAATTTAGTGAAGCTCAATTTAAACTCTTACTATGAAATACATCTAATCAACTATTCCGAAATTCCATTTTAGATATTCAAATTCTTTTTCTAGCTCATCCAATTTATCAATTAGAATTCTACCATTAGAATTTCGTTCATTAATACTGTCAATGAATGCAGTAATTTCGCTCGAAACATCTTTCATACCATTTGCTAGCACTTCGCTCTTTTCATTAGAATTTGATAGCCTTGCCTCGAGTTTTCTAACAAGCGCGGATAGAAAAATATCTTGTTTTAATTTCGCTATTAAATGGTCCGATTTTATAAGGCGAGCAGTTAATCCATCCTCGCCAGCTATTGCAGTAACCGTACGATTTTTGCCGAGAATAAAAGATGCTTCTCCAAACAATTCATTGTATCCTATGGAACTCAGCCGCAGCCCACTTGGGCTAACTATTTGAGCTTGGCCTTCTATCACTAAGTAAGAATAAGTTGGGAGATCACTTGCAGAATAAACAAGTTCATTAGGTTCCCAAACACCTATGTCATTTTCAAGTTTCATTTACTTGTCCTCTATTTACTCGGATAACACAGATTTTAGGGATCTGAACAAAGTTTCTTAAAATACTTCTGAAGTATTTAAACAATGCTCAAGTATTTGCGTTTCTGAGCATTTAGTATGCAGGTTATCTTACAGCTGTATTCCGTAACGGTCAGCTCTTGTCTGCTCAGGTTATGATGGTGGGTGATGAGAGACTCGAACTCCCGACATCTTCGGTGTAAACGAAGCGCTCTACCAACTGAGCTAATCACCCCTGACCGCGTCTTATCTAAAGCTCCAAATATGTGCAATAGATTTTTATATTTTTTCAAACTATCCGGTTCAAAAACTAACATAATTATTTTTTCAGCCTAATGTGCAGTTGCACCGGGCGAACTTTTGTTATCTGTAAGAGATGAGCCTTGCTGTTCATCATCATAATTTGGATCCCATTCTATCGGTTCAGGTTCCGCGACGAGAGCATACTGCAATACCTCTTCGACATGCGATACCGCTAAAATGTTGAGTCCCTCTTTTACGTTTTCTGGTATTTCCGCGAGATCTTTTTCATTATCCAGAGGGATAAGAACGGTTTTTATCCCGCCTCTCAAGGCAGCTAAAAGTTTTTCTTTTAAACCACCTATCGGCAACGCATTGCCCCGTAGCGTGACTTCGCCAGTCATTGCTAAGTCTTTTTTCACTGGAATACCGCTTAAAACGGATACAATTGATGTCACCATCGCAAGCCCTGCGCTGGGCCCATCTTTAGGTGTTGCTCCCTCCGGTACATGAACGTGAATATCCAGCTTGTCAAAACGTGTCGGCTTCACTCCTATCTTCGGGCTAATAGACCTTACGTATGAACTGGCCGCATCGATTGACTCTTTCATTACATCACCAAGCTTACCGGTCGTTTTCATTCTACCTTTACCCGGCAACTTCAAAGCCTCTATCTGCAACAGATCTCCACCCGCAGATGTGTAAGCCAGGCCGGTGACCACTCCAATTTGATCCTGTAATTCCGCTAGCCCATACTTAAACTTTCTTACTCCCAAATAATCAGATAAATTTTCTTCCGTAATTTTCACGGCCTGAATTTCTTTCTTTACAATTTTTGTAACAACTTTACGTGCCAGCCGCGCTATTTCCCGTTCCAAATTGCGCACACCCGCTTCACGCGTGTAAAATTGAATAATTGCAGTCAATGCATCATCGGATAGCGAAAATTCACTCTCTTTTAAACCGTTGTTCTTGAGAGATTTTTCTAAAAGGTGCCTAAGAGCGATCTCTCTTTTCTCATCTTCTGTATAACCCGCTAGTGGAACAATTTCCATCCGGTCGAGTAGCGGCTCAGGCATATTATAGCTATTTGCTGTAGTAAGAAACATCACGTTAGACAGATCGTACTCAACTTCCAAATAATGATCCACGAAGGTACTATTTTGTTCTGGATCTAGAACTTCGAGCATCGCAGAGGCAGGGTCTCCACGAAAATCCTGTCCCATTTTATCAATTTCATCAAGAAGAATTAACGGGTTAGTGGTCTTTGCTTTCTTCAGCGCTTGTATGATTTTACCAGGCATGGAACCAATATATGTCCGGCGATGGCCTCGGATTTCACTTTCGTCTCGCACGCCGCCTAAAGAGATTCTGATAAACTCACGCCCAGTGGCTTTAGCTACTGATTTGCCAAGTGAAGTTTTACCCACTCCGGGAGGTCCAACTAAGCACATAATTGGGCCTTTGACCTTCTTACTTCGTTGTTGAACGGCAAGATACTCTACAATCCGTTCTTTTACTTTTTCCAAGCTGTAATGATCATCATCCAGTATCTTTTGAGCACGATTTAGATCTTTCTTCACCCTTGATTTAGCTCCCCAAGGCAGGCAGAGAAGCCAATCAAGATAATTTCTCACCACGGTTGCTTCTGCTGACATGGGCGACATAGATTTTAGTTTTTTTATCTCAGCTTCTGCTTTCTCTTTAGCTTCTTTACTCAGCTTAATATTTTTCAATTTGGCTTCCAGTTCGGCAATCTCGTTCTGGCCATCCTCGCCATCACCGAGTTCTTTCTGAATGGCTTTCATTTGCTCGTTTAGATAATACTCCCGCTGAGTACGTTCCATTTGTGACTTTACACGGGTTTTTATCTTTTTTTCGACCTGCAAAACGCTTACTTCACTTTGCATATGGGAGTAAGCTTGTTCCAAACGCTCACTTATCACCAGATTTTCTAATAATTTCTGTTTTTCTTCAACTTCAATTCCAAGATGTCCAGCTATCAAGTCAACCAGTTGACGCGGGTCTTCTGCATTAGCCACGGAAGCTAAGGCCTCCTCTGGAACATTTTTCTTTATCTTTGCATATTTTTCGAATTCAGAGGCAATTGTTTTTTGGAGTGCTTTAATTGTTTCAGTATCCCCTTCATCTTCTGACAATTCCTCCGCATATGCCTCAAAAAATTCATCATTTTTGCTGAAGTCGGAAATTTTTACCCTTTTATTACCTTCTACCAGCACTTTGACTGTCCCGTCTGGAAGTTTTAACAGTTGCAAGACATTTGCTAAAACACCAACCTTGTATATGCCCTCACTGCTTGGATCATCATCCGTCGCATCTATTTGGCTAGACAACAAAATTTCTTTGTCCTCTGACATAACTATTTCAAGAGCTTTTACGGATTTTTCTCTGCCAACAAACAGAGGTACTACCATATTTGGGAAAACCACTATGTCACGAAGAGGAAGTACTGGATACAGGTTTGTTTTACTGGACATTTTATTCACCGTTTTGCTGCTCGACAAGATGTTCGATAATATTTAGATGTGTCGTTTTTATCCTTAAATAACAAGTGGGGTGTAATTTGTTTTATTCAACCATTGTTTTTTTTAGTTTAACTTTTTATTAGAAAAAATTAGAAAAAAGTTTCTATTTAGTTAAAATATCAACCTCGCGGCTTTTAATAGATGACTTCTACAGACACACATCCACTAGAAAACTGTAAAAAAGTTAAATTAAAGAAAAAAACATATTTGATTAATTGAGCGCTTGACGGAAGTCAGTCATATCAATAAACAGCCTACAACGCGGTTGTAGCTCAGTTGGTTAGAGTACCGGCCTGTCACGCCGGGGGTCGCGGGTTCGAGCCCCGTCAACCGCGCCACCTTTTTTCCATATAAATCAATAGCTTAACCCCTTTCGGGGGTGTCTGGGTCACAAGCTGGGTCACAAAAAGGTAAGAGGGGGTCACGGGAAACATAGCCTTTTTATTCACAACTTTTGACTTTTGGAATAATAACATTTTCAATGTATTTATTAACGGTAAACATTTTTTTTCACTTTATTAATACGTATTAATAATTTATTATAATTACTAATTATGTGCCTGATTAAAATTTTAGCAGCCTCTGGGACTTGAAGATAAATGGCAGAAATAAAATTAAATAATGTTAATAAGTATTTTGACGGAACGCATGTAATAAAAGATGTTTCATTGGTGATCCCAAAAGGCTCTTTCACAGTGCTGGTAGGACCAAGTGGTTGTGGCAAATCAACTTTGTTAAGAATGATTGCTGGCCTAGAGGATATTGATGCCGGTGAAATTGAGATCAATGGCCGAAATGTTGCTGATGTTGACTCGAAAGATCGGGATTTAGCAATGGTTTTTCAGTCTTATGCTCTTTTTCCTCACATGACAGTCTTTGAAAATATGGCTTTTGGACTAACACTAAATAAGCGTCCCAAAAAAGAAATAGCAGTGCGGGTTTTAGAGGCAGCAAGAATACTTAAAATAGAAGATTTATTATCACGCAAACCTAAGCAACTTTCAGGTGGGCAAAAACAAAGAGTTGCTATCGGCCGAGCAATCACTCGAAAGCCTCAGGTTTTTTTATTTGATGAGCCGTTATCCAATTTAGATGCGGCTCTCCGAGTTCAAATGCGATTTGAGCTTGCAAAACTCCACCAACATTTAAATGCAACGATGCTTTATGTTACACATGATCAAAGTGAAGCAATGACGCTAGCAGATCAGATTGTGCTGCTAAACGAAGGTTCAATTTCGCAGGTTGGAAAGCCCTTAGAGCTATATAATAAACCTAAAAATATTTTTGTTGGAACTTTTATTGGATCACCAAAAATGAATTTAATTAAAGCGCGTATATTGAGTAAATCAGGCAATATTTTCAATGCTGAGATAAATGAGATTGTCGAGGATATATCAATTCAATCAGAGCTTAATTTGAAACCAGGAGAAGAGATCACTCTTGGTATTCGTCCGGAAAATTTGATTGTTAACGGTACAACCAAAATTTCCTGGGAGAGCCGAGTAGAACTAGTAGAGAGGCTTGGCTCTGAAAGTCTTGTGTATCTTTCACAAACTGATCATCCACTGATTGCGCAAATTAATTGTCAAACTTCTATACAAGCTGGTGATATGGTTAAGGTTGGTTTCCATTTAAATGCTTGTAGCATTTTTAAATAATGAAATTTTTTAATATTTAAATCTTTATTATTTGGTTTGTGCTGAGCGTACCATTTTCGACAAAAAGCCCAATTCCGCCAGATTTGAGCGTATTACTATCGTCGATCACGGAAAGTTTTTCTTCTCCATCAAGATAACAAGTGATAAGATTTCCTCTTACGCTCAGTCCAATTTCATATTCTCGAAAAAGCTCAAACATAATATCATACTCTGCAAGTATTTTTTTCCCATCTAGTAACTTTAATAGCCGAAACTTATTCTCATTTGATAGTTCTGCAGCATAGAAGCGCTCTAGGCCCTGAACCCGAGCTGCAAGCCCGCCGCTAGATGCCAGTTCAAATGTAATTTTTGAACTTATGCTGTAATCCTTCCAGTCGGAGGTTCCAGTTATTATAATGCCGCGTCCGTCATCATGGCCAATTCTAAAAGCTTCTCCTTTTATTTGTCTGTCCGTCCAATGATTTGTAGCTTTTACCCAGCTGTTTCGCCACATTTCAGCTCTGGGTAGTTCAAACTCTTTGCCTCTTTCAAAAGGAGGAGTGTGCAAGGGACGCTTGAAACAAGTTTGAGCTTCCCCAGAAATATCCAAACTATCTAAATATATTTTTCCAGTAGTGGTTTTACTAGCTTCAATACGCAAACCTATTTCATATACTGGGTTGCCGTCATGAATTAGTGGTGCCCACTTATTGAGTATTGCCTCGCCTGCCTTAAGTTTTTTCGCATCAGAATATACTGTTACAGACTTGTCATTTTCACCATAATATCTAACGAATAACTTCACAAAAACTTCGTTATAATTTCCAATATCTGCTCTAATTTTGGCTGTTATTTCTTGTCCAGGGTAAAATATTGGTGAACACAAAAAGTTGTAGGAAAAAAATACCTCGCGTTGTTTACCGGTTAAATTTTTAATATTTTCTGGCATGAAAGTGTTTACATAAATTTCGCTAACAGCCGTTTGATTAATTTTTTCAAATTCAACTGATAAACATCTAGAGTGATCGCCAGCGCGCATCGCCACATTTGAAATAGCAGTATTTTCACTAAGGTTTGTTGTTTTTCTTACCATCCAACCTTGAGTTGAGCCTGGCATATCAAAATGATATCGTGCGCCCTGTTTAGGCAATTGCCTTGTCAAACCTCGCATCGATCTTGCGATATTTATTATTTTAAAAGTTTCTCTTGTCGCATCAGTTATTGTCTCTCCGCCATTTGCGGTAGGACAGTACATAATATCATTAACTGGGCCACGCCAGTCAGATGAGCCTTCAAAGTTGTCCAAACCATTTTTTATTCCCAATAAGCAGCCCAGATTTCCTGCGTTACAGTCCGTATCCCACCCTGAAGTATTTATTATCTTCATTGATTCTTGAAAATTACCGTCTCCATGTAGGAGTGCCATTATAATTAGAGAATGATTAGGGACTATATGGCAAGCACCAGGAAATTTATCGTATCCATATTTTTCTGAAATTAAACCTCTGGTACTGAGCCAGTCTTTGTTTTGGGAATGCCAATTTTGAATATCCTCAATAGCTTTAAAAATTGTTGAGGTACTTGGGATGAGCTTTTTACCGGTTTCAATAAGTTTGGTAACGTCATTTTCGACAAAAGCTTCTGCTTCCATGGCAGCTATTATTTGTGCACCGTAAACAGCCTCTCCATCATGACTTACACTTGCAGCTCGCTTGGCTAAGTCAGCAGCTTTCTCTGGATCACCTGGTGATACCATTGCCCAACCATCGATGAATATTTGTGCACCGATTTGCTCAGATATTGCCTGACCATTTAAACTCTTTGATCCACTTTTAGGAGCAAAAACACCTTTTTTAAGATTTTTGTAGGCTGTATGCTCTGTCGAAAGCCCATAGCCGCCCCACCAGAGGATAGTTTCACCCTCAACTATATTATTGAGCCAAGTTTGCCCAATTTGTTGAGCAGAAATTTCGTCTGAACAGCCATAGTCAGTCAGGGCTCTTAGGAAAGTGAAGGTACCAGTTATGTCGTCGTCGGTCACAATTAATGGCTTGTCCAACTTATTATTCACATAATATTCTATTGGACCAAGTGTTTCCAATATTAGTTCATGGGACCATTGTTCAAAAGGTCGACCTAAGTAAACGCCTATTATTTTTCCAAGTACTCCAGCGTAAACTTTTTCTTCATATTTTCTATCAAGTTGAAAAGTCACGATTTCATGCTCCCACTGGTTAATCCAACAATGAAGTTGCGTTGGAAGAGGATAAAAAGAATTACCATGGGCAATGCCATCATTACAGCAGAGGCGCTTACTAACGTGTAATCATTCTTATACCGGTCAGAAAATGAAAATAGAATTGTGGATATTGGCTTAATACTGTCGTCGTAGATAAAAGTAACTGCAAATAAAAACTCATTCCAGACTGCTAAACCCACTACAAGACTGGAGGTTAAGAAAACTGGCCATGAAAGTGGAACGGCAATTTTTAGGAAAAGTTGAAAATTATTTGCACCTTCAACTCGTGCAGCTTCGAAAAGTTCTGCAGGTAGCTGGACCATGTAAGATCTAATCAGAAATACCGCAAACGGAGCGTTCAAAGCACTGTAAATTATTATCAGCCCAATAAAACTATTATTTAAATGCAAAAATTTCCAGAGAATAAAGAGCGGTAATATATACAACTGCGCCGGAATGCTTAATCCCACTAGTAGGTACAAACCAACGGTAGCTGTTAGTTTTTTCCCTGATTTAAGAATTGCCAAACTGAATGCAGCGAGGCCAGATAGTGGAATGCATACCAATAGTGTGCCGGCCACTAATATGAAAGAATTTAGGAATACATCTGCATAATTTGCTTTAACAAATGCATCATAATAATTTTCAAACCTTATTTCATTTGGAAAACCCAGTGGGTTCAGTCCAATTTCTGCACGTGGCTTAATGGAATTAAAAAACAATATAGCTATTGGTAATACAATGCTTAAAGCAAGAATAGTTAAGATCACATGATTAGCGATTGGAAGTTTTCGTAGTCTAGGATTGGCTATCATGATTAAAATTCCCACTCTAGTCTTCTTAGTAGTCCAAAAATCCCTGTGATTATGAACACATAGATGAACATCAGAGCTCCAATCGCTGAGGCATATCCAACATTCATGTTTCTAAATGCTTGAAAATGCAAGTAATTCGCTAATACTTCTGAGCTGTAAGCTGGCCCGCCGCCAGTCAAAATATAAACATAGTCAAAAGCAGGTACTGACCAGATCATTATTATAAGAATAGAAAAAACAAACATTGGTCTAATAGACGGAAAAGTTACATACCGAAATTTTTGCCATTTCGAGGCTCCTTCAATTTCGGCGGCCTCATAAAGTGTATCGTCCACTTGGTACATTGCAGTGATATAGATTACTACTAAAAACCCCCAAAAGTGCCAGGCATCAACAAAGCCAACTGCCAGTAGAGATGTTTCTTTTTGGGTAAGAAGAGAGTTTTGGAAAAAGTTAATACCTAAATCTTCAAAAAATGTATGTAGCCCGTGTTTAGGATGAAATAAGTATTTCCAAATTAAGCAGTTGACCACGCTTGCTAAAATATAGGGAAAGAAGAAAATAAATCTATAAACTAATTGGAAGCGCTTAACTCCGGTCAAAATAAATGCTCCCAGTAAAGCAATTGCGATAGGAACTGTTAAGAAAAAAATAGTCCATATAAAGTTATGCCATACAGCTATTTTAAATACTCGATCGTCAAATAGTTCTGTAAAATTTTGGAACCCAATGAACTGAATCTTGCCAAAGCCATTCCAGTCGGTAAAGCAGAGTGCCAAACTTAGAATTGAAGGTAAAGCAATTACAAAAAAATGTATAAACAAGATCGGTGATAAAAAGTACCACGAAACCAGCTTTTCAGAATAAATATTTTTCATTTGCAGAAGAGCCCAGTTAACTGGGCTCTGCTATTATTTAACCTTACCATTTCTGTATTATCTTTTACCTACAGGAATGAGTTCGTTTGCATCTCTGGCTTTGTCCCAAAGTTTCTGCTGTTCTGCCAAAAACTCTACGACTGAAATGTCTCCTGCCCAAACACTTTCCATATCTTTCCAAATATGTGTTCCTGCGTTCGCAGGATAAAATGTCCATGTCGTGTAGCCATAGTTTCCATTTCCCGTGGCTTTTGCAAAATCAACTAGATAATCGCGAATTCTCTGGTCGACTGACGGCGAAAAATCAGACTCCTCATATTTCAAAGGTAACAGCCACTCCCCGTAATTTCGCTTCGCAGTGAAGTCGAGGACACGATTTTTATCGCTGATTATCCAATTTAGTACCTCTGCAGCTGCGTCAGGATTCTTACTGGCTGCGTTTATTGACATAGTGCCACCAATTGACAACTGGTAGTTCGGCTCGCCTGCATCTTCAGATAGAATGGTCAAAGGTGCCCAATCCCAATCATCGCCACTACCTTTAAAGCCTTCCATAATTTCAAATCCCCAGGTTCCAATTTGCATCATGGCAGCTTCTCTATTTGTTATTTGTGCTGAAAATCCATCCCAATCATTAGCATAGTAATTTTCCAAACTTCCTGACCAGTAACCGTCCATCATGTGCTTTTTCAAGAGTTCGAGAGCTTCTACAAATTCAGTATCTGTCCATTTTTTCTCACCAACTAGGGCCTTATAAACGTTGTCTGGGCCCGCAAAAGTATTGAAGTAGTTACCAGCAAGGTGCTCATGTGTTGGTTGCCACCCGGACGAGCCGTAGGCGAAGGGGTGCATGTTCTTTGATTTGATTTCCGCTGCAAGGTTCTCATACTCAGTTAAATTGGTTGGTAATTTCCAACCATTTTCTTCGAAAAGGGTCTTGTTGTAGAAGTAGATCATACTTTCGTAATTTTGTGGAAATGAGTAAAATTCACCGTCAAAAACCCCTAAATTGTATGCCCATGGGAGTATTTTTTCTTTCCAACCATATTTCTGTGCATACGGTTCTAGTGACTTTAAAAATCCACCATCATAATAAGCCCTAACGTATGTGGACCCTGACGATGTTATTATATCTGGCCCTGCGCCAGCAAGTAAGGCCGTTCTCGTTGGTCCATTTACATCTTCACCTTTAAAAATGATTTGTAGTTCTATTTCTGACTGTGAAGCATTAAAACGGTCTTCAATTTCCTCTTTTAATGCATTATTCAATCCCGAGCCTTCGTTTGAATAGTTCCACCAGGTTATCACTGTCTTAGTATGACCAATTGCTGGCATTAGTAACGTTGTTAACCCAATCAGTAATGATAGTATTTTAATATTATTTTTTAACATTTTTCCCCCAGATTTCTTTCTGTTAAGTTGAATCACGCTCGATAATTTTGTAGTCTCCTTCTGCTAACTGACGCGGCAGTTTCTTTTTGCTTTGGAGGCGACCGAGAAGTAAATTGACTGCTAGCACTCCAAGCTTATTTTGATATCTTTCAACAGTTGTTAGGCTAGGAAACACAAGCTGTGATACAGGGATATTATCGAACCCTGCTACAGCAATATCTTTAGGGATTGAAAGACCCTCTTCCTTGCTCGCTCTCATTGCTCCAATTGCCATTAAGTCGTTAGCAGCGATTATCGCTGTTGGACGATTAGGTTTATTGAGGATTATTTTGGAGGCACTGTATCCGCTGATTTCATCAAATTTATCGACCAGCTGCACTTTAGGATTGAGATTGTTTATCGCCATGGCAGCTTCATATCCCGCTAAACGAACTCTTTCAGGTCCACCACGTCCCGATACTATTGTTAATTGTTGGTGCCCTTTGTTTATCAAAAATTGGGTAAGCTCTTGCATTGCCTTAAAGTTATCGACGTAAACGTCATCTAGCCAAAAGCTATTTATTTTCTTTTGACTAGGTTCTAGCCTGACTATTGGTACCTCTAGTTGCTCAATATGATCAATGTCTCGCGAGGTTATTCCATGGAATGAACCAACGAAACCGTCGACGCGTCCCTGTCTGGCTAGTTCCAAGTAGTGAAGTTCGCGTGACCTTGCTCCATCAGTATTTACCGTAATTACATCGTATTTTTGAGCTTCTGCGGCAGACTGTACTCCGCGAACAAAGGAAGGATAAAAAGGGTTCGTGATGTCTGGAATTAGACATGCGATAGTATTTGTCCTATTAGTTCTTAGGGCTTGAGCAAGCCTATTAGGCCTGTATCCCATGCGATCCATTACAGTCATTACTTTTTCGACTGTAGTCTCTGGAAGCGGCATATTTGGTCCACCATTCAAAACAAGCGAAACTGTTGGCTGCGAAACACCTGCTGCTCGGGCTACATCTTTTTGCGTTACCATTCAAACACCATTAATACGTATTATTAATTCGTATTAGTTGCTAAATAATGTCCCCTGTCAATACTTTTGGTTAGTAAAACTTTAAAGTCACTCCAAATTTATTACTGAGAAAATCTATTCAAAGCTTACCAAAATAATGATTAACAAATTTAGTGTGATGCGGTGTGAGCAAACACATC
>NTKT01000010.1 GCA_002457055.1 Rhodobacteraceae bacterium MED-G08 | reverse complement strand
TGGCGGAGACGGTGGGATTCGAACCCACGAGACGGTTTCCCGCCTACACACTTTCCAGGCGTGCGCCTTCGACCACTCGGCCACGTCTCCTTAAGCTCGCTGTTATATACCTTTATCAAGTTTGTAAAAGGGATAATTTACTATGCAGCCTTAATCAACAAAATGAATATTTACACGCCTGTTTTGTTTGCCTTTCTTTTCGATTTTTCCAAGGCGCATTGACCCAATCTCTGATGTACTAGCTACATGAGTTCCACCGCATGGTTGTAAATCAACTTGTTGATCATCAGAACCGATCCTGACAAGTCTCACTCTTCCACTCCCGATGGGCGGTTTAACCGACATAGTTTTTACAAGACCAGGTTGAGCTGCTAATTCTTCATCTGTGATCCACGAATTTGTAATTTTATAGCCTCCGGCAATCAACTCGTTGAGGTGACTTTCAAGCTCCTCTTTATCGGATAAAGACTCTGGCATATTAAAATCTAGCCTGCCCTTTATATCACTTATAGAACCACCAGTTACAGGCAATGGAATTACCACAGATAGCAAGTGAAGAGCTGAATGCACTCTCATATGATTGTAACGAGTTTCCCAATCGATAGATTGCTCAACGGTATCACCTAATTTCGGTAAATAATCATGATTTAAGGGCACTAAAATTATTTTTCCATTCTCGCCTTTACGAGTTGTTACTATCTCACAGAGACCACTACTGAATTGTAAATAGCCCTTATCTCCCGGTTGACCCCCAGAAGTTGGATAAAAAATGGTTTTATCTAAAACAATGGACTTATCTTCACCAATTTCAACAACGCTACCTGAACAGGTTTTTAAATAACTGTCTTCTAGATATAATGGAATGGACAATCAAACATCCTTCAACGCTTCAGGGTTTCTTATCCAAACATCTCGCTGTGCAAAAGGAATTTCAATTCCTTCTTTCGTAAACTGCTTTACAATCTCATGGTTAACATCTGATTTGACCGATAGCATATAATTAACATCGGAAAGAATTGCACGAATTTCAAAATCCATACTATCTGCACCAAAGCCTTGAAAAATAACGCCAGGTGCCGGGTCCTTTGCAACGTGCTCAATTTTAGAAATTATATCCCTCAGAATTTTTTCCACCTTTTTCGTATCGGAACCATAAGCAACACCAACAGGAATAATAACACGACCTATCGTATTTCCACGCGTCCAATTTGTAACAACTCCAGATACTAAATCCGCATTAGGAATTATCACGTCAGTTCTATCAAATGTCTCTATCCTAGTTGAACGAACAGAAATATCACGAACATACCCCATTTTGCCGCTTACTTCGATCCAATCGCCTTGGCTAATAGGTCTCTCAATAAGAAGAATTACACCTGATACAAAATTTGAAACAATGTTTTGAAGTCCAAAACCAATCCCTACAGACAAAGCACCGGCTACAATTGCAAGTGATGATAAATCCAGTCCGGTGCTTGAGATTGCTACGAGTGCTGCAATAAAAATACCAATGTAACCAAGGCCCGCAACCAACGCATTCTGCGCACCGGCATCAAGATTAGTTTTTGGTAAGATACTTCCTCTTAGTGCGGATTGGACCACTCTGGTCAACATATACCCAATTGTAAATAATAAGACAAAGGTGAGAAAATCTAATGGTGAAATTCTACTTTCTCCAATCTTGATACCATCTTGAAACTGTATCCATAGTTCGGTTAGGCTCGAAACACGGGCACCCCAAATTATCGCCAAAAATGGCAACACAGAAATTGTTATTATAAACCCAATCAACACGGGAGCTAACGCGTCCGTCTCCTCTTCAGATTTATTTAAAATTGCAGCATATAGATCAAATGTTAGTCTTTGCAAAATTACAATTAGAGCTAACAAACCAAGAGTTTTAACCATAGGTACTGCAATCGCAGAACCAGCATTTACATAGCCTATAGCAGCGATTAGCGGAGATATTATTGCTACGCCAACTATTATACGTCTAAGAAAACCTAAAAGTTTTAATCTTAAACTGCCTGAGGATGTGTCACCAGAAACAACTAATTTCATTGACGCGGAAATACGCCACAACATAATTCCCGCCAATACAGTTATTGCGCTGGTAAAAACCTCATAAGACTGCTGTTCTATTAATTGCAAACGTGCGAGTTCGGAACCGTAGTCCTGAGCTACCAATATTACTGCACCCAAAACTGCAAATTTTTCTATATTTCTGTGATTAACTTTGTCTGTTTCAAATACTAGCCAAGACATTTGTAGTCTTTCAGCTAGCCAAAGCGCTAAGATAAAATAGCCTACCCAGACATAAAAGTTTTCAGCAATTAAGTCCCCTCTAATACCAAAAACACCTAATGACTGCGCTAAATGAATTAACGAGTAAAGGGCAACATACCGTAATAAGTATTTAACAGAGGAAGATAAGAACCCTGCTACTTTCTCAAACCGTTTTGCTGTTGCATTTAACTGATTGGAAATAGCACCCGAATAAATAAAGAGCAAAATAGAAAGAAAAGATATTAATAATATAGATATTAATCTGTTACTAACCTGCTCTTGAAAATAGTTTGACGACAGAACGTCAGCAGTCTCTTTTGATAGCGTTAAGAAGCTATTGAATAGATCTCCAAGGGTTGTGCCCCATAGTAGCGGATTTAGTATGCTTGGCCCCAATTTAAGAAATTCTAAGGCCTGCCTCTGCGATATTAAGTTATCAATCTCACTTACCATACCGTCAGCGCGATTAAAGGCCTCCTGAGCCCGGACTATTGGCTCATTTAATTTTGAAAGCTGCTTATCTAAAGCAAGCCGACGATCCTCCAATGGGTCAGTGCCATTTTCTAACTTCGGCCCAAGTGACTCAATCTGTGTTCTTATTGTTTCAATTCTATTCTGATTTTCATTTTGTAACTGTTGAAATGATGAACGCCATTGTACCAACTGAGCTCTCAGCTTTTCTAAAGCCTCTACAGATGCTTTGTCTGTTTCGATTACAGTTTCTGCCCTGAGCGCATTTAACTCCCACTTCTCATAGTCAGCAATCTCTTCTGCCAAACTGAAATTAAAGGAAATAAAAACAAAAATAAGTGTTAAAAACATGTTCCGCATAGGGGTTATTCCTCAAATACACTCGGCATACTTACTGGATTATCCAATAACCACTTCGGTACCGGCAAACCCTTACTCTTCAAAAACGAAGGATTGAATAACTTTGATTGGTATCTCGTGCCATAATCACACAAGATCGTAACAATTGTACGATTTGGACCTAATTCCTTGGCTAAATGCATTGCACCGGCAATATTTATTCCGCTGGAGCCTCCCAGACAAAGCCCCTCATTTTCTAATAAATCGAACACAATTGGGATTGCTTCATCATCTCCTATTTGGAAAACGTAATCAGGTTGTAAATCTCGCAGGTTTTCCGTTATCCTACCCTGCCCTATACCCTCTGTAATTGAATTTCCATCAGATTTTAATTCCCCGTATTTATAGTGGGAATAAAGTGCTGCTCCCATAGGATCTGCAAGGCCAATTTTCACACCTTTAGGCTGTAATGCCAAAGCAACACCCGCTAAAGTGCCTCCAGAGCCACATGAACATACAAATCCATCCACCTTACCCTCCGTTTGCGACCAAATCTCAGGACCGGTGGTTTCGACATGGGCCTGTCGATTAGCTACGTTATCAAACTGATTTGCCCAGACAGCACCATTTACTTCAGTTTTATTCAATTCCTCTGCTAGTCTTTGTGAATATTTCACATAATTGTTGGGATTACGGTAAGGAACAGCTGGTACCTGGACAAGCCTGGCCCCTGTAAGCCTCAACATTTCTTTTTTTTCCTCACTTTGCGTTTCGGGTATTACAATAACAGATTTATAACCCATAGAAGCCCCAACGAGAGCGATACCAATGCCTGTATTTCCAGCCGTTCCCTCAACGATTGTGCCTCCCGGACGAAGAAAACCTTTTTCCTCAGCATCTCGTATTATATACAGAGCTGCTCTATCCTTTACAGATTGCCCAGGATTTACAAACTCTGCCTTGCCCAAAATTGAACAACCTGTAGCCTCTGAAGCCGCCCTAAGTTTGATTAAAGGAGTATTTCCAATGCTAGAAGCCAGGTCTTTCGCAATCATATTTTATCAATCTACCAAAATTTTTAAGGATAATCCGAACCGGTTAATTATAAGAAAGTCTATTCTTGTTCAATGCTAACCACAATATCATAGTGTTTAAAGGTAAAACGCGAAGTTTGTCCGATCTACACCAGTCTAAAACCAATTCAAAATCAAAGACATGTGTTCGTATATCTTCACCTTCTTCTTTTAGACCATAAATGCCTGGGGAATAATCTGACAAATCAACTAATCCAACATAATTATAAAAATAAGTAGTCGCCTCGCCCGGATTTGGATAACCAGAGTTAATTTTCACCAATTTATTAACTAAAATGCCAGCTTCCTCGTAGACTTCTCTTTTTGCTGCCTCCTCTGGTTTTTCACCAAATTCAATCATACCCGCAACAGGTTCATAAACCCATGGAGCTCTATCACCTCTACAAAAAGGCCCAATACGAAACTGCTCAATTAAAAGAACTTTATCATTTACTGGATCATATGGAAGTATTAATGACGCCTCAGAACCCATTAAAATAACACGTTTTTTTGTATCTGGTAATGTCTGGCTGAAATATGGGTATTTGAGATTAATTTGGTTCAAGGCAAAAAAACCTAAATATTCTCGCGAAAGACTTTCTACCTGTGCTTTTGCGTGCTTGCTTGGCCCACCTTCAATTACATTGCGTACACTAGATCTCTCTTTTACGTATATTTCTGCCCTTTTTAATATACTATTATACATTCGTTGTGCAGTATCACCAAATTTTGTACCAAAAAAATCCATAAATTCAGTAGTCGCTAGATACTGAATTTCGGAATGTTTGGTAAGCCAATCGTCAAAGCTCCATAAGTTTTTCGAAGCCATGTCTGAACTTTTACAAAAATATGCAAAAACATCTTGCAGGCAATCATTTGTTTCAACCAACGCTTCTCTTAAAACATAACCAAACCCAAGCTCATAATAATTTAACCGTTCAATATCGTGTTCATTTAAATCTTTAAGAACAACCCCGAGGACTTCTGTCCCATCTTTCGGAACAATCACAGGGAATGGACCACCTTCAGCCCAGTAAACGCAAAAATTCTTCAACGTGGCAGTGCAAATTTGCTCAGAATGTAACTCACGACCTAGAACTAATTTCCGAAAAGTTTCCGAGAGAAGCGTTCCAAAGACAAAAATATTCATGAATTAAACTTAATTAATAACGGAACTATTGTAATCTTACGCAATCTAATCAATTGTTGTCAGGTTTTTGCAGCGTGATCTGAGTTACGTCACAATTACCACTCTCAAAAGTAGCAGCGCAGGATGTTAAATAAAAATTCCACATCCGACGGAAACGATCATCGAAGCCCATAGCACTTATATTGTCCCACTTATTGTTGAAAACTTCAAACCAGCGGCGTAAAGTTTGGGAATAACTTTTTCCAAATTCAATAGAATGCTGCACACGTAAACCGGCTCTATGTACCTCTTTCCGGAGAACGGATGGACTTGGTAACATACCTCCAGGGAATATATACTTTTGTATAAAATCAACGCTTTTTCTGTATACTTCCCATCTGGCATCCTGAACGGTGATTATCTGTAATGTTGCCTGCTTGCCAGGCTTCAGACATTGTTTAATTTTATCGAAATATATAGGCCAATACTTCTCACCAACCGCCTCAAACATCTCAATACTAGCAACACCATCGTAAACTCCAGTTTCATCTCTGTAGTCTTGCAGCTTAAAATTAACTTTATCACCTAACCCCTTGTTTTTAATTCTGTTTTGCGCATATTCTAGTTGCTCTTTTGAGATTGTTAAACCAGTTACTTTTAAACCTCTCTCCTTGGCTGCATACTCTGCAAATCCACCCCACCCGCAGCCAATTTCCAAAACATGATCACCAGGCTTAACACCCATCTGATCAACCATACTAGCATATTTAGCAATTTGAGCTTTTTCTAAGCTTTCTTGGCTAGTATTAAAAAGCGCAGAAGAGTATGTCATAGTGTCGTCCAGCCACAAGCTGTAGAAATCATTTCCCAAATCGTAATGATAGCTTATATTTTTTAGAGCTTGACGTTTAGTGTTTGATTGAAGCCAAAACCTAGCTTTCTCCCAAGCTCGAACTAGTGCCATTCCTGGAAAACCATCATACATATCATCATTGTCTGCATGAATAAAATCCATAAAAGCCTGCAAGTCTGGTGTCGTCCACCAACCATCGAGATAAGCATCACAGAAACCTAGATCGCCTTCACGAACCAATCGAGCAAAAACATCAGGATTATTGATTGTAACCTCTGCAACAGGGCCCGGCTTCGATCCTTCTGCCCTAAACCTTCTTCCATCTGGTAAAATAAAATCTACCCGACCCGAATTAAGCTTACCAACGAGATCAAATACTCGGGCAAAATATCGAGGTAAATTTTGTTGATTATTCGTTGATGTCAAAACTGACATAATTCAAAAACCCCTATTCGAATATACTTCCAATGCTCTTTTTCGCCCCTCCTCAGGAGACATTATAGCTGGAGGATAGACAGATTCTTTATCAAATTTCCAGTGTTTTGGTATTGCATTGAAGTAAGATAAAGAAGTGTCGGATGGAGTGTCTGATAATTCAGCAATCCAGCGTTTAGTATAGATACCCTCAGGGTCAAATTTTTGCAGTTGAGTTACGGGGTTAAAAACTCGAAAATAAGGCGTGGCATCTGGACCCGAGCCCGCCGACCATTGCCAGCCCATTGCATTAGAAGCAGGATCCCAATCAATTAAACAATCACTAAACCACTCTAAACCAATGCGCCAGTGGGTCATAAGGTGCTTTGTCAAGAATGAAGCAACCATCATCCTGCCACGATTATGCATACGACCAGTAACATACATTTCCCGCATCGCAGCATCGACGAATGGAATACCAGTTCTTCCTTGTTTCCATGCGATTACATCCTCGTGGTTTGAATCTGTGCGCCAAGGAAAAGCCTCCCACTCCTCTCTCCAACTTTTACTTACAATATGAGGTGTATGATAAATCAAATGATAAGCAAATTCACGCCAAACCAATTCCTTTAAAAATGTCTCAGCTCCCATAACCCCATCTAAGAAAGTGGGAAAAGCGCTATTCCAGCATTGATTTGGACTTATTTCACCCCAAGCAAGGTGATCTGATAGTAGCGAGGTAGCATTCAAATGGGGAATATTTCTATCTTCTGAATAATTAGAAACCGGTCCGTCGAGAAAATTTTTAAGTTTAGTCTGAGCAGCAAGCTCCCCAGCTTCTATATATTTACCTAAAATATTGCTTCCACCGGACATAGCAGCTCCTAGACTGAGATCTTCTACTGTTAATGTAGGGGGTCTTTCACTGGGAGAAGAAATAGAGTTGGGAGAATTGAGAGTAAGGTCCACGAATTGATCTTTTACAGAGTTCCAAAATGGAGTGTAAACTCTATAAAAGCCTCCTGTTTTTGTGCTTACTTTCCAAGGTTCGAATAAAACCTGCCCTCGATAACTTTTAGCATTTATGCAATTTGCTTTAAGGTCTTGTTTAATTTCGGTATCGCGTTCGATTGCATTGGGATCAAGATCACGGCTCCACACAACAGAAGTTGCTCCAGTTTCATTTATTAACTCTCGCAATACCGCTCTTGCTGGACCTTTTCTAATAGTCAAATACGAACCCAATTGTTCATATTGTTTTTGCAAGGAGACTAAACTTTTTTCCAAACGGAATTTTGGGGCTGCGCCGAGCTGCGAAAACCAATCATCGTAAATAAAAACGGGAAGTACATAAGCACCAGAATTTACTGCTTCAGAAAGTGCTGGATTATCAGAAACACGCATATCGCGCCGTATCCAATATAAAATAGTGGCTTGGTCGGACAAAACTGATCTCTAATTATTATACAAAGCAATCTAGAGCATCTACTAACTTTTCAATCTCTTCACGATTTGTATAGTGGACAAAACTTAATCTTAGTACACCCTTGCTTGTATCTATGTCATGCGCCTCCAAAGCTCGAACAGCGTAAAAGTCGCCACTGCCCGCCATAATACCCTTTTGAGCAAGTTTGTTTGTTACGTCTTTTGGATCCTGTTTAATGTCCAATGCAATAGTTGGAGCCCTCAAACCTGCTTTATCAGGCCCTAGAAGCCTTACAGAGTTTTTATTTGACGCCCATTCAAGAAGAGGCGGCATAATTTGAGTTTCATGCGCTCTCATTAAGTCATGGACGAATTCGCCACGTTCTGTTGCCGATGCTGATGACGAACCTCCATGGTGCTGATGGAGAGTATCAATATAGTCGGCAATGCCGGCACAGGCAGCAATTTGTGCGTGATCTGGTCCAGCAGGAGTAAATCGTTTGGATAAATATTTTGCATTGAAATAATGGCCTTGATTAGGAAGTGTTTCCCCCAAAGCTTTTCTAACAACCATTATGCCTTGATGTGGACCATATGTTTTATAAGATGAGAACATATATATATCCGCGCCAATCTTACCCACATTTGGCAGTCCATGAGGCGCATAACTTACCCCATCAACGCAAGCAAACGCACCGGATGAATGTATTAAACCTACTATTTTAGAGACGTCATTAATTTCACCGACAACATTTGAGCAGTGAGGGAAACATACGAGTTTAACTCGGTCGTCTAAAAGCTTTTGCAAATCATTGATGTCAAGATGGCCAGTGTCTTTATTCAGTCGCCACTCTAAGACTGTAATTCCTCTGTCAGCAAGTCTCCTCCAAGGACCTGTATTAGCTTCATGATCTTGATTTGTAACTATTATAGAGTCACCATCCTTTAACCAGTTGGCAAAGGCATTCGCCAGCACGTAGGTGTTTTGCGTTGTTGAAGGTCCAAAACTTACTTCATCAGTTTCAACCCCAAGTATAGCGGCAAGGCGAAGTTGCGCATCATCCATTTCCTCACCCCCAAGCCGCGACGCTTCGTAACTTGAGTATGGTTGAACTTTCCTTTGCGTGTAGAACCGATGTAATCTATCTATAACCTGCTGGCAGGCATATGATCCTCCTGCATTCTCAAAAAATGCTTGATCCTTTAATGTCGGTTGTGAAAAAGCAGGGAATTGCTGTCTCACAAAATCAATATCTAAATGCATTAAGCCTACCTAAAAATTAAGGATTAGTACTGAAAAAATCTGACAATTAATAATTATATTGTATTATTATAAAGTATTAAATTCTATGGGAAAACAATTACTTATTTACATCGACAACAACTCGTCCTTTTATTTGACCGCTCTGAATTTCCTTTCCCAACCTTGGAAGGTCCGCAAGGACTGCATCGTTTATCATTCCATCAAGTTTTTCCATTGGTAGGTCAGTTGTAATACGGTTCCATGCCCTAACCCTATTTTCATAGGGTTGCATTGCACTGTCAATTCCCAGCATATTTACGCCTCGGAGCAAAAAGGGTATAACATTTGCAGGAATTGCAGTCCCACTGGCATTACCAACCACTGCTACCGATGCTCCATATTTTAACTGCCCGAGCAATCTTGCAAGCATTTCACCACCAACAGCATCAACGCATCCAGCCCATGTTGCCGCTTCTAAAGGCCTTTTAATTGCCTCGTTTATTTCACCGCGTTCTACTATTTGAGATGCACCCAGATCCTTAAGATAATTACTAGCTTCTGGTCGACCAGTCACTGCTGCGACTTCATATCCAATATTAGCTAATATAGCTGTCGCCACAGAGCCTACTCCACCGGCAGCACCCGTTACCAGCACAGGTCCATGCTCTTGCTTTAAACCTTGATCCTCTAATGCCTGGATCGCCAACATCGCTGAAAAACCTGCCGTTCCAACAGCCATTGCCTGTTTAGTTGTTATGCCAGCGGGCAGAGGAACAAGCCAATCAGCTTTGACTCTGGCTTTTTGAGCATATCCACCCCAGTATGCCTCTCCTACCCGCCAGCCAGTCAAAATTACTTTATCACCTTGATTGTATCTCGGATCATCCGAACTCTCTACCGTTCCCGAAAAATCAACACCAGGAACATGAGGGTAGTTCCTTACTAAACCGCCTCCCGCTCCAAGACATAATCCATCCTTCCAATTAACAGTTGAATACTCAACCGCAACCACCACCTCACCGTCGGGTAAGTCCTCAAGTGTTACTTGAGACACACCAGATGATGTTTTACCATCCTCATCTTTATTAACTACTAGAGCATTAAACATAAAATTTTCCTTCTAAATCCAAAAACTTTCTTTGACGATGGCATCTCTTGCGCCGTCATTTGTAACTACCTGAACTTTGGTATTTTCATCCCAATGGGTCATTTTAACCATTCCTACTGCGACGTTCGTTTTGAAGTCAGGTGAATATGCCGCGGAGCTCACTCGACCCACTTGTTTATCATTCGCAATAATTGGCCACCAACGGTCACACACACCAACCTCGGGTCCGCTTATTTCTATTGCTCTAATCATTTGCGTTGGACCCTCCTTAGCAACTCGCAGTAAAGCATCTCTTCCGACACATCCCAATGCGTCATGAGTATCACAAAATTTACCTAAACCACATTCATGAGGAGTATTATCATCAGTCATGTCATTCCCATAGCTTAGAAGGCCTCCTTCAATTCTTTCGATTAAATTTGGGCACCCAGCATGAACATTATATTTCTTACCAGCTTCAAATAATGCATTCCAAAGTGGCATAGCATTCTGATAACCTTCAACGTAAATTTCAAAACCACCCTGTTTTGAATAGCCAGAGCGCGCTACGATCAAAGCCTGATTATTAAACTCTAACCGTTTAAATCTAAAGAATCTTATACTCCTGACTTCATCACCGAAAACGTCTGCCATTAGGTCGTCTGATTTTGGACCCTGAACCGCAAGTGGGCTAATGTCAGGCTCATCTACTAACACATCAAGACGCCAGCCATTTGCAATTCCCTTGATCCAATAAAGGAGATCACTATCAGCAATAGAAACCCACCAATGTTCATCGCTGATTTTAACAGCCACCGGATCATTCAACATACCTCCAGTTTCATCAACTATTGGAACATAATAACACTGACCGCCATACATTTCTCGCAAATCTCTAGGTGTAAGCATTTGCATTAATCGGGCAGCATCTGGGCCCTTAAGTTCGATTTGGCGTTCAACAGCTACATCCCAAACTTGCACTTCTGATTTTAAGTGATGATAATCTTCCTGAACACTTCGAAAGACTGTTGGGAGTAGCATATGGTTATAAACCGTATATGCCTTGACACCAGCGGCTTCTACGCCTTCAGAAAATACTGTTCTACGAAGTCTTCTAGACGGAGACAGAAGTGCCATATCTGAAATCCTTTTAGTAATTACCTAGGGCCTCTCCAGTCGATCTGGCAAATTTCTGCGGAACGCCCATCAAAATCCCAAACTCGACCGTGTGCACGAACCCGTCCTTTAGTAGCCGTTGCTACAGTTATATCTGGACCCATCCAATATTCAGTATTTGTTACGACAATATCCTTACCACCATTGCCAACAACAGGTACGATCTCACCTTGGATTTTTTTTCCTACAATTAGCCTTCGTGCATTACCCTCGGTTGTGAATTCAACTGGCGCTCGTTCTGCACCCAAAAACTCACTCACTAAAACCTTAAACAGACCAGTAGTGCCCTTAGCTTTGCCACTAAAGATATTTATCAGTGCCTCATAAGCTGCATGACTAGCCCTATCATCAATGTAAGCAGCAGCTTTCCAGTTTCCCCTTGCCATAAGACCAGGGATTTCAAGAACCAAACCGACATTTAACCCACTGAGGTTCTCATCCCCATAAAAACCATCATCAATTCTCACCCCAGCCCAAGCCTGACAGTAGCCCTCTGTTGGAGCATGCTTGCCAAGAGAGACAACGCAAGGACAAAAAATGGTGCAATTACAATTTAAAATTAATTCGCCTTTAACAGCCCAAGGCGTCAGCCCGTCCTCTTTAGGACCAGCTGCCGGGTGTCTGCTTGATATTTTTGCAGGCGCTTCAATTTTCTCATCGACCATAAGCCAATCCTTTCCAATTAAAAAATAAATAAATTTAAGCCAGATAAAATCAAAATTAATCCGAGTGGCATTGTTAAAAAACGACCATATTGTGGCAATTTTTCAATTATCATTAAAAATGTAGCTAATCCCATGAATGCTAAATTCATCACACCACCAACAAATGAAATGAGCATTAAGGCCCAACAGCATCCAAGACATACAGCTCCCAGCCGCAAACCATTAGCCAAAGGGCCCTGTTCAAAGTACTGCATAAAAAAGGTCAGAGGCCTTCTACATTTTGCCAAACATGCTTGTTTTAAACTCGTAAATTGGTAGAGGCCTGCAAAAAACAAAATAAGGCCAGACAATTTAGAGGACGTAACCTGACCCAAATTATCCAAATACCCATAAATGAATAAGGCCATTTGTGAAACTGCTGCAAAAAAAGAAAAAACTATCCAGACGGTTAAATATCCAAGTAGTAGGCGCAATAGATTTATCTCTACATTATCGCCTAACTCTTCATAAACAGCAAAAGCTGGCAAAGCCGTAGGTGCCATCATTGCTGCTGACATTAGTATCCACATCGAAAAAATTTGAAAAAAACCACTAACATCAGGAGTGATTATACAAAACTCATTAAAGAAATTAGCGCCGTAGATTTTTGATAGTAGGCGAAGTTCATTTGGTACTGATAGTAAATATAAGAACAACCATGCTATAGAAATCGAAAGAAAAAGCACGATCCAATGGACCTGTGTCATTTTTCGTACTTGTTCAGAAATCATGTAGACCTCAACGCGTTACAGACGGGACTAATGCATGATGCAGCAGTTTTTGACAATTCAAATATTAATAAACGTAGCGTCAGTGTATTTTGCATTTTCTATTGCAGTACTTTCATGCTGCTTGTATGGTCTAAGTGCTCTTTGAGCTATGGACATAAACGCGCTCGTAATAAGCGGATCGGACCTCGGGGCGGTACCGAGCGGCTCCACCATTATTTACCAGTACGGTTATATGGGGTCGAAATAGGATAGACGAACGTGTAAAGGGGAAGGCTTTGTCTCGGCGGGATGCCACCGTTATCGGCGCAAAAAGTACAATTGCAAATGACAATCGTGCTCCAGTAGCAATGGCTGCTTAAGCAGTCGGAGATACTGAACTTTAATCCCTAGTGACTAGCATCACTAGGTGGGGTTAGAGCGGTTCCTCGCAACAGAATACCGCTCACTAAATTTATGCTCTTATGTTAAATATACGTCAGCCGTTCGGTATGTAATCAATTTAATCCTTTTGTTTTTTTTGAATTATTTCTATTGTGCTCATAATTATTTAGAGGCCTTAAACATGAGTAAAAACATCGACTACGGAACATTGATGCACAAAGCAATGCGTACTCTAATTTTTGATGTTCTAAAAGATGTTGAAAAAAATGGCCTTCCAGGAGAGCATCATTTTTTTATAACCTTCGACACTACAGTGGAAGGTGTTGAAATTTCTGAATGGCTTCGCCAAAGATACCCTGAAGAAATGACTATCGTTATTCAGCATTGGTTTGATGGACTTGATGTAAAAAAGGACGGTTTTAGCATCACATTAAATTTTGGTGATCAACCCGAGCCTTTGGTCATTCCATTCCTTTCAATCTTAACATTTGTAGATCCATCAGTAGAATTTGGACTTCGATTTGAGCAAAATGAGGATGACGAATTACCTCAAGTTTCTGATATGGATCAAACAACTGTGAAAGAAAAAGAAAGTTCAAAGAAAAAAGGTGATGTTGTAAGTTTAGACAGCTTCAGAAAATGAATTCCCGAAATTAGATTAGAATATAAATTATTGAAGAAATAAAATAGATGACAGAAACTCGTACCGAAACTGATAGCTTTGGCCCATTACAAGTGCCAAATTCAAAATATTGGGGCGCTCAAACCCAACGCTCAATTTTGAATTTTCCAATTGGATGGGAAAAACAACCAGCCGCGATAATTCGAGCACTCGGTGTAATAAAAAAGGCTTGCGCCTTAGCCAATGTGGAAGCCGGAAAATTAAATAAACCTCATGGAATGGCGATTGTGGAGGCCGCCTCAGAGGTTATTGCAGGTAAACTAGATGATCACTTTCCGTTAGTCGTTTGGCAAACAGGTTCGGGAACACAATCTAATATGAACGCAAATGAAGTCATTGCAAACCGTGCCATTGAATTATTAGGTGGAACTATTGGTTCAAAAGACCCTATTCATCCAAATGATCATTGCAATATGGGTCAATCATCAAATGATACATTCCCCACCGCAATGCACATAGCTACTGCAAGTACGGCCCACAATACACTCATACCCACTTTAAGAAAACTTGTGGACGCTATAGATGTAAAAATAGTTGAATTTGAGGGAATAATTAAAATTGGTCGCACCCATACGCAGGATGCAACCCCTTTGACTTTATCTCAGGAATTTTCAGGCTACAGGCATCAGGTTCAAAAGGGAATTGACCGAATTGAAAAATCTCTAGAAGATATTTACGAGTTAGCCCAAGGAGGCACGGCGGTTGGTACTGGCTTAAATACATCCGTTGGATGGGATAATACAGTGGCAAAATACATCGCTGAGGAGACTAAGCTTCCATTTGTCTCCGCCCCAAATAAGTTTGAAGCGCTAGCATCACACGATGCTATGGTAGAAATGTCAGGAAGTTTAAAAACTTTAGCAGCAGGTCTTTTTAAGATTGCTAACGACATAAGGTTTTTGGGGTCCGGGCCCCGTTGTGGTTTAGGTGAGCTTATTTTGCCAGAAAACGAACCGGGTTCATCAATAATGCCCGGAAAGGTAAACCCAACACAGTGTGAAGCCCTTACGCAAGTTTGTGCTCAAGTCATTGGCAATGATGCTGCCGTTGGTCTTGCAGGCTCCCAGGGACATTTTGAATTGAATGTATTCAAACCGATGATTTCTTATAATGTCATACAGTCAATGCAGCTGTTAGGAGATGCTTGTTCTGCCTTTACTGATAACCTGATAAAAAATTTAAAGGCAGATAAACATCGAATTGAAAAATTAATGCGAGAAAGTTTAATGTTAGTCACTGCGCTCGCACCTAAGATAGGTTATGACAACGCCACAACAGTCGCAAAAACTGCCCATAAAAATGGAACAACTCTAAAAGAAGAAGCAGTAAAACTAGGTTTTGTTGACGATGAAACCTTCGATGAAATTGTAAAACCAGAAAATATGGTTGGACCTACCTAAAATTAATCTTCAGAAAATGCGACCCCGAAAAAGATCTCTTATTCTTAACGGACACAATACCTCGGTCTCCCTAGAGGACCTTTTTTGGGAGGAACTTAAAAATATTGCTAAAGAGGAAGAGCTATCAATAAACCAACTTGTTGCCAAAATAGATGAAAGTAGAAATTTCGAGAAAAGTGGTCTTGCGACAGAGTTAAGAGAATTTGTTTTAAAACACCATCTCAAGAAAAAGTAGACTTTAACTTTAATTTTTTTGTCCAAATAAAGACTAACCTAGAGTTCCTAAAACAGGAAAAGTCTCGAGCAACCAAAAAGATAAATCGGTAAATCCACCAGACAGCATCAAGAGACCGACCGTCCAAAGTAGAAGCCCCATAATACGCTCAATAATTGCGAAATTGCGCTTAAAATAGTTTAATGTATTCCCCATTTTTGACAAAAATGCCGCCACTACGATAAATGGAACCCCTAAACCAAGTGCATAAAAACCAAGTAAAATCAATCCTTTATGTAACGAAGCTTCGCTGGCCGCCAAACTTAGAATTGCACCAAGTTGAGGGCCAATACAAGGCGTCCAACCAAAGGCAAATGCAAGACCTAGAAGATAAGCTCCAAAAAATGAACCTCCGATTTTGCCTGTGTCAAATCTAACTTCTCTGTTTAGTAATGGAATTTGGACTATACCTAAAAAATGTAATCCGAAGCCCATAATTAACAGCCCAGCAAGAGTAGTTAAAAAATCCTTGTGCCCCAGTAAAAGAATGCCAAATGATGAAGCAGCAAGACCAAGAATGAGAAAAACAGTAGAAAGCCCAAGTACGAACGAAGTTGCTACCAGAACAACTTTTACATTCCTTTTTTGGCTGGAAGTATCTAACGAAATTCCACTCATATAAGCTAAGTAGGGTGGCACTATCGGTAAAACGCATGGACTTAGAAAAGAAATAAGGCCAGCCAGAACTGAAACTAAAGCTGCAGGCAATATAGAAGCGTCAAAAATATCAATTCCAAGCATCGATTATCCTTATTAACTTATCTTAATTAACCAGATACACTAAGACTTTTAAATAGACGTATTATAGAAAAAAGCTACAAACGTAACATGAGAGAAAAAATTTTAGACGCTACAGGTCTTCTTTGCCCACTACCGGTGCTAAAACTCAGAAAGCATCTTAAATCCATGGAGCTTGGAGATATAGTTCTGGTTCTTGCGGACGATCCAGCTGCAGCCATAGACATTCCACATTTTTGCAACGAAACAGGTCACACATTGATTTCAAAAGAGCCTGGCGAGAAAGGTTCAACAAGATACAAGGTCAAAAAATAGATAGTATATTTAATATTTAACTATTTTTAGACCACCATCCTCGTCTCCGCGTCTTCTTTGTTTCTTCTTTTACTGGCTCTGACTGATCATCTAAATCAGATGGTTTTACCTCCCTATCCAAATTTTTTGATTTATCAGTGGATGGTGTAACTTTCTTGGTTCTACTTGATTTAGGCTTAGTTACTTTCGTGTCATTTTTCCCTTCTTTTTTCTCGGAAACATCACTTTTAAGAACTGAAGCACTTTCAGCTAATATATCTTGATCGTCAATAATAGCGTCATCTTTAGTAGCTTTTTTTCGACCTCGTGGATTAGTCTTTGCCTTTGATATTTTAACATCATTTTCATTTTTTGGTAGCTCAGTGGCAGTTACGCCCATACCATTCTTAACATTAGCGTTATCAGAGCTGTCTTGCTTCGCATCACTTGTTCGAACTTTTCTTGTTGTACGTTTTCGTTTTGATTCAGGCGATTTTAGTTCGTCGTCTTTAGACAGATTTGTTTCCGCCGCATCCGGTTCAGCAGAAACACTACTATTTATTTCAGAACTAATTTCTAAGTTCGCAGAAGCAGCTTCACTCTCTTTCTCGGTACTTTCATTAGCTGTGACATCTTGCTCATCGCCACCAGTACGGGGCTTTCGTCTTCGCCTTCTTCTACGTTTTTTAGGTTTACTATCATCATCTTGCTTTGATTTCTCAGATATTGAAGATAACGGCTCGCTATCATTTTCATCTAACATTTCTACGTCTGATGCACTGATCGCTGTTGATGGCTCAGAACTTACTTGTTTCTCGCTTAGAGGTCGTGATGAAGTTTTTAACTTTTCAATTGAATATTCTGGACTGACTAAAGCAGTGTCAGCATTTATTCTTACAAATAGTGAGAACCGAGCCTCGATATTTGCGATATGGTCGCGTTTCTGGTTAACTATGAAATTTGCAACTGAAACTGGGCAATTAACCACAACTTCTCTAGAACGGCCACGTACACCTTCATCTTCTATTTGACGTATTATGGTCAAAGCTAAATTCTCTTCAGATCTAATCAATCCAGTTCCATGACAATGAGGACAATTCTGAGTTGTTGCTTCTATCATTCCCGGCCTGAGTCTCTGTCTACTCATTTCAAGAAGTCCAAAACCGGAAATTCGTCCAACCTGAATTCTAGCCCGATCTGTCTTCAGCTTATCCTTTAATTTACGTTCAACAGCAGAGTTATTTCTGCGGTCCTCCATATCTATAAAGTCAATAACAATTAAACCTGCAAGATCACGTAAGCGCAATTGACGGGACACTTCCTCAGCGGCTTCTAGATTAGTCTTTAAAGCAGTGTCTTCAATCGAACCCTCTTTTGTAGCACGTCCAGAGTTTACATCTATCGCTACAAGAGCTTCCGTAACTCCAATTACTAGATATCCGCCTGACTTTAACTGCACTACTGGGTTAAACATCGACGTAAGATAAGTTTCCACTTGATACCTGGAGAATAGAGGAAGGGGATCATTGTAATGTTTAACGTTTTTCGAGTGACTAGGCATAATCATGCGCATAAAATCTTTTGCGATTTTGTAGCCTGCCTCTCCTTCAACTAATACTTCATCTAAATCTCTATTGTACAAATCGCGTATTGAACGTTTTACAAGATCACCCTCTTCATAAATTTTTGTTGGAGCGATAGATTTTAAAGTTAACTCTCTTATTTGCTCCCATAACCTCTGCAAATATTCATAATCTCTTTTGATCTCAGTCTTAGTTCTCTTTGCACCTGCGGTACGTACTATCAAACCAGCACCTGAGGGAACCTCTATACCACCGGCAATCTCTTTTAATTTTTTTCTATCTACGGCATTAGTTATCTTCCTACTTATCCCTCCTCCCCTGGCTGTGTTTGGCATTAGAACACAATAACGACCCGCAAGAGATAAGTAAGTTGTTAATGCCGCTCCCTTATTTCCACGCTCCTCTTTCACTACTTGAACTAATAAAATTTGCCGCACTTTAATTACTTCTTGGATTTTATAGCGGCGGGGTCTTGGCTTACTTGCGATCACTAAATCTAATGGATCATCAGTTTCAGAAACAGATTCAATTTCATCTAAGCTATCTTCAGATGAATCGTCTTGATCTATATCCGTAGTTTCCTCAGCAGCAGGTTTATTATCTGGACCAGCTTCTAAGCCAGGATTAATCTCACGAGTATTTTCTAAAGCGTCCTTGTCTAGTTTACCGAACGATCCGTTCTGATCCTCCTCAGAACCTGGTACATCACTCTCTAAGAGCTGGCTCGCATCCCCCTCATTTAAATCCTGTTTTTCAATAAAGTCGGCAGATTTAGTATCTTTTGATCTAGTTTTTACCCTACTACGTTTTTTCTCAGCTTGAGCATTTTCCTCCTGTTCGCGCAGTGCGTCAGCATAAGCACGCTCTTCTTCCATCAGAGCCTCTCTATCGGCTATTGGAATCTGATAATAGTCAGGATGAATCTCGGAGAAGGCCAAAAATCCGTGGCGATTTCCACCATAGTCAACAAAAGCAGCCTGCAGACTTGGCTCAACTCGTGTTACTTTAGCAAGATAAATATTACCTGCTAGCTGTCTCCTTGTCTCAGATTCAAAATCAAATTCTTCGACGCGGTTTCCGTCAACCACAACGACGCGAGTTTCCTCAGCATGTGCGGCATCAATAAGCATTTTTTTAGGCATAAAATATATATACATGCAGGTATGGAAACAATTTCTTTGAAAAAATTAGCTTCTTTCCTGCCGCATCCCATTTGGGCGATAAAATTTGTACAAGGGCCCTCATGTACGGGGCCAGATGCCACTGTTATAAAAGAAGTGCAATCAGTACGTTTCATCGCGTTAACATCTCCGGCAAACTTTGTTCACCAATTATAAACTACCATCCTCTTAGAATAGGACGATTGATCTGTTTTAGACCAGAAGGTCTTGCGCAGTTAAACTCGCTAAGCTCGCGCTGCATCAAACCCTAAAACTCTTTAAACACTATATTTTTCAATAGTACTGATTTGTTATTAATTGAAAAATCTACCAAAACACAATCGAAAATTACACGATTATGTTATTTTCAGCTAATCTTACTGACTTAGTTAAGACCATCAATTGCTCTAAGTCGCTTAAAAAGACTTGATGTATCCCAGCGACCGCCACCCATTTTTTGAATATCTTTATAAAATTGATCAACAAGAGAGGTTACGGGTAAGGATGCGCCGTTACTATCTCCAGCATCCAAACAAATCTTTAAATCTTTACGCATCCAATCGACTGCAAAACCATGCTCAAACTCGTTTTTGAGCATGGTTTCGTAACGATTAGACATCTGCCAACTCCCAGCAGCACCCTGAGAAATCACCTCAATAACCGCATTTCCATCCAATCCAGATTTTTCTGCAAAATGAAGTGCTTCTGAGAGCCCCTGCACCAACCCTGCTATAGCTATTTGATTGCACATTTTTGTTTTCTGCCCGGCGCCGGTGTCTCCAATTCGACGACAAATCTTCGAATATATCTCTAAAATCGGCTCAGCCAGTTTATAATCTCCTTCATCCCCACCACACATTATTGACAATACGCCGTTTTCTGCTCCTGCTTGCCCACCGGAAATAGGAGCATCAATAAACCTAATACCAAGCTCTTGTGATTTTTTATAAAGCTTTTCAGTTACTTGGGCTGATACTGTTGTATGATCAATAAAAAGTGCTCCCTTTTTCATATTGGGAAAAGCACCGTGTTCACCGATTGTTATATCTAGAAGATCGTTGTCATTTCCCACACATGACATAACAAAATCTACATCCTTGACAGCTTTGTATGGAGTTTCAGCAATACTTCCCTTGAATTCTGAATTCCACTTTTTAGCCTTTGAAAGAGTTCTATTGTAAACAGTGATTTTGTGCCCTGCAGTGGCAAGATGTCCAGCCATAGGGTACCCCATTACTCCTAAACCTAAAAAAGCAATTTTTGCCATAGCATTTCCCCTCAATTTCTGATTTTGCTAATTTTGGTTTACAATCTATGAAGTTTCAATAGCCATTCGGTCATCAAGAGGAAAAAATGGCAAGAGTTCTACACTGGATATTTAGAATAATTGGTGGATCCCTAATTTTATCCTTAATTATATTAGCTTTTATTTTTTACATCGTACTCAGATCAATTCCCGACTACGATAAAAGTGTTGAATTACCCGGAGTAACAGCTCCTATTGAGATCGTGCGTGACACCTTTAATATACCTCATATATACGGCAAAAATGATACTGATCTGTACTTTGGCCTAGGGTATGCACATGCACAAGATAGGCTTTGGCAATTAGTGGTGGACCGCTTGACGGCACAGGGCAGACTCTCTGAGATTTTCGGAAAGCAAGCGCTCCCCTTAGATGAATTTATGAGACGCATAAATATATACTCCCTTGCTCAGGACTCGGTGGTTGCGCAGGATGACAGGACAAAAAGGTTTTTAGAGGCTTACGCGGCAGGTGTGAATGCTAGATTTATGGAAATTAATCGTGAATCACTCGGGCGTGGAGCTCCAGAATTACTCTTGTACAACATACCATTAGCGTCATGGCATCCTGCGGACAGTATTGCACTTCTGAAATTGTTCGCTGTGAATTCAACTAGCCACTATGCAAAAGAAATCCTAAGAGCAAGAACTCTAATAACTCTTCCCGACCCGAAAAGGGTAAAAGACATTTTACCAGACTCTCCAGTACCGACTGGAGAAGCCACTATGGAGGTTCTACGAAAACTGGATAGAAACGTTTCTATATCTCCCCCAAAAATGAAGGTTAACTCAAACTTCTTTACCAGTTTCTCCAATAATCGATTTGCTGGCGCCTCAAACTCTTTCGCAGCGAGAAACGATAGAACAGCAGCTGATGGCACGTTACTGGCAAATGACCCCCATTTTAAATTAAGTGTACCTAGCCAATTTTATTTGGCTCATTTAGATTTATCGAGTGGTGGGGTCATAGGTGGAACGATACCAGGAATACCCACAATAGTTGCTGGGCGAACTCCTTATATAGGTTGGGGTATATCTGCCTCATATGCTGATGATCAAGATCTATATGCAGAAGAAGTAAGGGAGAGTGATAGCTCTATGTATAGATCTCTAAATGGGTGGAAGAAGTTTAGAACAGAAGAGACTTACATAAAAATAAAAGGGGATAAATCAAAAAAAATTATATTAAAATGGAGTGAAAACGGACCCATTTTGAATAAAAAAACCTCACAAATTTTTGATATTACTCCTGAAGATCATGAAATGGCGTTAAGTTGGACTATGCTTTCTCCTAAGGATACGTCAATTTCTGCCCTAATCAACCTAACCCATTCCAAAGATCTTTCCACTGCTTTAAAAGCTCTTGAGAAACATGTAGCACCCTCATTGAATTACACTATAACCGATAATCAAAATATAGCTCTTCAGCTGGCTGGAAGACTTCCAATTAGAAACGCTAATCACGCTACTAAAGGTCGTTTGCCAAGTCTCGGATATGTAAAAGAAAATAGATGGTTAGGATATGAACCTTACGATAATAATCCACGATTTGTTAATCCCAAAAATGGATTAATTACAAATACAAACAATAAAATTTCAGATGACAAATTTCCTAATCATATTTCATTTGATTGGGGCGATACTCAGAGAATTGAACGATTATCCCGTCTACTCGGATCTCGAAAAGTTCACACAAGAGAAAGCTTTATAGAGGCACAATTAGATACAGTAAGCTTTCCTGCAAAATCATTACTCCCAATTATTGGAGCCAATCTGTGGTACAAGCCAATAACAAATTTAAATTCAGACTTGGATCAAGATGTGAAAGTAGCACTTAAGCTACTTGCAGAGTGGAATGGCGAAATGAATGAACATCTACCAGAACCCTTAATTTTTTATTCATGGATGCAAAACTTGCAAAAAAGACTGATCCAGGATGAATTAGGAGTGCTTTCGCAAGAATTCAGAAATTTTGACCCTATCTTTCTGGAACGTGTGTTCAGAAATATAGAAGGCGCATCAGAGTGGTGTGATATTGTGCAAAGTGTTCCTTTGGAAAATTGTGAAAAAGTGGCAGAACTTGCACTTTATGACGCAGTATCTGAGCTCAAGGACATGTATAAAATTGACATTACCTCTCTTAGATGGGGAGATGCTCACATAGCGATGCACGACCATTTAACATTGGGACATATTCCGGTATTAAATCTATTAATTAACTTAAGGCAATCCGTATCTGGCGGTGATTTCACACTACAAAGAGGGTTAAGTTCTGGAGATCCTTATAACCCATTTGAAAACGTTCATGCAGCCGTTTACCGAGGGGTTTATGATTTTTCCGATCCAGACAGCTCACTCTATGTAATTTCTACAGGACAATCTGGTCATTTATTCTCAAGACATTATGATGATCTTGGGCAATTGTGGCGTCGTGGTGAATATATTACAATGTCTCTTGACCTAGATCTGGCCAGGGCTGCATCAACTGGGACTACAAAAATTATTCCTGCATCAAAATTACAATAGATCGAACTGCTTCCTTTGTTTTTCGCTCCACCTTAAGACCATTCTATAGTTTTCATCTACTAAGCGCTCAGACTCAACCACCCCATTTCTGTATAGCCAAGCCCTTTTTTTACCATCAGTCGTAGATACGCTCCTAATGTCCTTACTATATCTTGACGACATCACATTGATAATACCTGTCTTAAGATTTTCCAAACCCAGTCCAGAAGCGGCACAAACTGGATAAATTTTTCTTTTATTTAAACTTATATCGGGTTGTTGCATTTTTTGACATTCTGGATGTAAATCTATTTTGTTCCAGACCTCCAAAACCGGAATATTCTCATCTAACCCAATCTTTTCTAAAATGCCTAACACATCTTGAGATTGGTTATCAGAATTAGGATGACTAATATCTCGGACATGTAAAATTACATCAGAATTTAAGACTTCTTCTAGAGTTGAACGGAACGAAGCAATAAGCTCAGTAGGCAAATCCGATATAAAACCTACAGTATCGGAAATTATTACAGAAACCCCAGAACGTAATTTAGAAATACGAAGTGTAGGATCAAGAGTTGCAAATAGCATATCTTTGCACAAAACGTCTTCATTTGTTAGTTTGTTAAAAAGTGTTGATTTTCCAGCATTAGTATATCCAACAAGCGAAACAATTGGCGTGGCTGTTTTAGATCTTCTTTTCCGGTGCAATTCTCTAGTTTTGACCACTTTTCGCAGTTGACCTCCAAGGCTCTTCAATTGAGAGTCAATTGCTCTTTTATCAGATTCAATCTGTGTTTCTCCAGGACCTCCAACAAAACCTAATCCACCACGCTGTCTTTCCAAATGCGTCCAAGCCCTGACAAGTCTCGTGCGCTGATACGAAAGAGCTGCCATTTCAACTTGCAATACACCTTCTCTTGTTGCGGCCCTATTTGAGAAAATCTCCAATATTAAACTTGTACGATCGAGCAGTTTTACATTCCAAGCTTTTTCAAGATTTTTTTGCTGAACAGGAGATACATTGCAATTAATGAAAACAATATTCACATTATTAAATGCAAATAAACGATGTAGATCGTTTTGCTTTTGCTTTGTAAAAATCGCTGAAGGGTTAAACGAAGAAATTTTTACTACCTGAGAGCCTGCCAACTCTAGCTCAGGTAACGCAGTTGAAAGTGAAACCGCTTCCTCAAGCTTAAAATTAGCTTCTGTTTCATTAAAATTAGACCGTAATTCAACCTGAAGGACCCAAATCCGAGTCTTTGCACGATCTACCTGATTCAACTAGGCTCTTCTCCATCATACAACGAAACGTTTTGAGAAGGCATTATCGTAGAAATAGCATGTTTATAGACAAGCTGGGACTGTCCATCGCGACGTAAAAGTATGCAAAAGTTATCAAACCAGGTGATTACACCCTGTAATTTAACACCATTTATAAGAAAAACCGTTACCGAGTTTTTTTCTTTGCGAACCTGATTTAAAAATGCGTCTTGTAAATTCTGACGATCGGATGCCATTTATTAGCCTCATTTATTGTTTTAGATTATATTGGCATAAAAATGTAAATAACAACAGCTAATTTAGAAATCAATCTCAGGGAGATATTGATCCCTTAAATTATTTACTCCAAACTGAAGGAGATATTAGAGCAACTATAACCAATATTTCAAGGCGACCTAATATCATTGCTACTCCAAGCAAAAATTTAAATATTTGGTTTAGGTCATTAATTAATAATTCATATCCGACATTAACAAATAGAGGTCCTGTGGTAGTAAGTGCAGAAACCGAGAGAGCAAGGCCTGGTCCAATATCATCAAAAAGCATTGAAAATGTAAAAGTAAAAAAAGCCAATGCGGCCATAAAAAGCATAAAAAATATCCATGCCATGAGACGATTACTTTTGTTATCTGAAATTAATCCTTTACCTTTTTTTGAAGGAATTGAATTTGGGTGCAGCATCATATCAACTTCCTGAGCAGCATTCCTGTAAAGAATATAGACCCTTAATAATTTTACTCCCCCAGCCGTAGTGGCAACGCCCCCCCCAATTATAGTTAGGCCCATAAGTGCAACTACTGTCATCTCTGCTGTGGGGGAATGCAGATCTTTAAACCATACGTTACTTTCATTACCCATGGTGACTAAATATGACGTAACAGTGAAAAATATCCCCCATAAATGTTTAAAAAGGAATATTATGCTTATTTTGGCATTTTCTGAAATCATTACAATAAAAGAATTAGCAAAAATAAGAACCGTTACAGTCAAAATAATGATTAAAGCTAAGCGAATTTCAGGATCTTTAAAAATTCTAAACTTCTGTATTTCATTGATATCACGTATGAATAATGATTTTGACAATGCAAAGACAAAAAATAACAAAATAATCCCCTCTACAATGAAAATATTAGTTGCATTATAGCTCGTTGCCTCAAAGCCAGAAGTCGATATTACAGACATGGACATTAAAACAGCTTTGAAAGCCGGAACGCCTGCGAGAGTTAAGAAAAGCCATAAAGAAATTGTAATTGCGATGTAAATTGGAATTAATTGCCGTGCATAATTTATTACTGAATTACTACTTGTATGAGCCTCATTTGACAGTCCACTTGGAAAATCAGTAACACCAATTTCAAATTTACTAATATTTAAAGGCAACAAAATACTTACTGCACCTATCCAAAAAAATATACCACCGATCCACGAAACCATCGCTAGCCATAACTGAAAAGCACTTCCATCTGATGTCCCAACAGGAGTGATATTTAAACCCGTAGTTGAAAAAGCGCTCACCATTTCAAGCCAACCGTCCAAAAAACTAACATAATCAAAACAAAGAACCATCGGCATAGCCATAAATACTGGTAAAAATAGATATGAAAGAATAAATGAAACTAGCTGATCAAAATTATTTTGCGTTTTAGGAATATTACTCAATGCAATAGAGATTAACAGAAAGACAAATACACCAGCAAAGCTGCTGTACAAAAACGTTCTACCAACAAAATAATCTTTTTCTGCAAATGCAATTATAGAAGGTATAATCATTAATAAGGAAATTATTACAAATAATTGTAAAAAAATTGCCCTATCTATAAATGAGAGCCTCATCTTAAAAAAAGTCTATAGAAACTTGCAGAAGCCGTTCTACTTCGGGAATGTCCTCAGCCATTGTGAAAAGGGCTATTGTATCACCCTCTTCGATCAACGTTCCTCCAGAAGGCTTAACAAATTCTCCGTTTTTAATTAGCCCGCCAATTAACACGCTTTCTGGAAACTCAATATCACGAATTTTTTGTCCAGCAATTGGGGATGTTGACAGAACCTCTGCTTCCATTATTTCAGCTTCAGCATCACCTATTGCATAAACACCTTTAACGCGACCATGTCGAATATGTCTTAAAATCGAACTAACTGTTGTTGCTCTTGGATTAATGTAGGCATCAATCCCAAGCGGTTGCATTAATGGAACTAATGTAGGATCATTGATCAACGCGACGGCCATTTTACATCCTTGAGCCTTAGCTCGAACAGCAGCAAGCATATTTGTTTTATCATCATCAGTAATGGCTAAAACTGTATCGGCTCTAGAAACATTAGCCTCCGACAAAATACTAACGTCTAATCCATCACCGTTTAAAACGATAGTTCTCTCAAGATTTTCGGCGGCTGCCTCAGCAATTGTGATATTTTTTTCTATTATTTTTGTGGAAATCTTTTTTTGGTTTGCCTCGAGTTTAGAGGCTACTCTCTGTCCTACGTTACCACCACCAATTATAATTATCCGATTTTGTTCCAAATTTGGCTTACCAAAAACCTCAACAGATCTGTAAGCATCATCCACGTGACACATAAGATAACATTCATCGCCTGAAAACAATTGGTCGCCTGACTCGGGTGAAAAGAGAGTGCCTTCACGTCTTACGGCTACAACAATAGTTCTAAGTGTCGAAAACAAATCAGTTAACTGCTTTAGTGGCGTATTTAAAACCGGGCAATCGTCATCTAGCCTCAATGCGATAAGTTGTGCTTTTTCATTCAAAAACATTTCAGTGTCAAATGCAGCGGGTGCTGCCATTCGCTTCAATGCTGCGTCGGCAACTTCCCTTTCAGGACTTATTACTACATCAATTGGTAAATGGTCTCGCCTGTATAGATCAGAATAAATCGCATTTAGATACGACTGACTTCTAAGCCGAGCTATTTTGCGTGGGATCGAAAAAATTGAGTGTGCAACTTGGCAGGTAACCATGTTCACTTCGTCAGAATAAGTTGCAGCAATAATCATATCAGCATCTCGCGCGCCCGCCCTATCCAAGATATCTGGATAAGAAGCAAATCCAGAGATACCTTGAACGTCTAGAGTATTTGTAGCGCGGCGGATTAGTTCTGGATCATTATCTACTACCGTTACATCGTTGCGTTCTCCCGACAAATGACGGGCTATTTGCCACCCAACTTGGCCAGCACCACAAATTATTACTTTCATACTTAGCTCCTGTTATAATCAGAAATGGATGAATTAATTTTATTTTTTAAATATTCATTGAAATCATCAGTCATCCTCTTTTTGAGTCCTTGAAATCGAAACCACACCTAGTGACTTCAACTTCCGATGCAATGCACTGCGCTCCATTCCCACAAACTTTGCGGTCTTTGAAATATTTCCATTAAACCTATTAATTTGAGTTACTAAATATTCTCTCTCAAAAGCCTCTCTTGCCTCTCTAAGTGGCATCGTTGCAATTGGACCAGAGGCAACATTATTCAAATTTTCATTTGTTGACTTTGTTTCTGAGGGCAAATCCTCGATTGATACGTCTCCCTGTCCGTCGCCCAGAATAAGAACTCTTTCAACCATGTTTTTTAACTGTCTTATATTACCAGGCCACGCCATAGTCTGAAGCATCGTTGATGCTTCGAGTGAAAGCTGCCTAAAATTTAAACCCTGCGTTTCATGAAAAGTTTTAGCAAAATGCTCAAACAATAATGGAATATCTTCAAGTCTTTGTGAGAGTGACGGTACGTTTATCGGGACCACATTAAGTCGGTGGTAGAGCTCTTCTCGGAAAGATCGCTGCTTAATTGCTTCCCTTAAGTCTTGAGATGTTGAAGAAATTACGCGAAGATCAACTTTAACCTCAGACTTTCCGTTTACTCTTTGAAATTTCTGATCAACGAGTACTCTTAAAATTTTTGACTGCGTCTCTAATGGCATATCTGCTATCTCATCAAAGTAGATCACGCCTCCATCGGCTTGCGAGAGCAAACCATCAGATGGCAAACTATTTCCAACATCTCTGCCAAACAGCACATCTTCCATCCTATCCGGAGCAATTGAGGCACAATTCACAATTATAAATGGTTTAGATGCCCGTTCAGAATTTGCATGAATATATCTTGCTGCCATTTCTTTACCACTTCCTGAACCACCAGTTAGTAAGACCCTCCCATTAGTCTTTGTAACTTTGTCCAAATTAGCTACGAAATTTTTGAATACATTTGACTCACCAACCATAACCGATAGAGGAGTATCTTTGCGTTTCAATTCAAAATTCTCCTGACGCAACCGAGACGTTTCCATAGCGCGCCTTACAACAACAAGCAGCTGTTCTATATTAAAGGGTTTTTCAATAAAGTCGTAGGCACCCTGCTTTATTGCAGCAACTGCAATTTCAATGTTTCCATGCCCTGAAATTATAACAACCGGAACTTGAGGGAATTCCCGTTTTGTTTTTACTAATATGTCAATGCCATCCATTTCATTATCTTTTAACCAAATATCTAGTATTAATAGCCCAGGCACAGATTTTTTTAATTCTTGAAGACACTCATCGGCACTACCACAAAGTCTTGTTTGGTATCCCTCGTCTATTAATATCTCCGAAATGAGCTCGCGAATATCACGTTCATCATCAACTATCAGGATATCTTTCATAGCTCTTCTCCAAGTTTTAGTCTCAATTCTCACTCATTGCAAAATACGGTAGCTCTATTATGGCAGCAGCACCAACTTTCCTACTATTTTTGTAGTTAGGGGCATCTTCCAGTCGGAATGTTCCACCATGCTCTTCAATTATTTTCTTAACTATAGCTAAACCCAAGCCAGTGCCGTTTTCACGTGTTGTAACATATGGCTCAAACAATCGCGCTCTGTCAGCAGGCAAACCAATGCCATTATCAACAACTGAGACTTCAAGAAACGTATCGTGGCGCGCAACAATAATGTCTATTTGACCCTTAACTTCTGAAGACTCTTCCTTACTCTGTCTACTTTCAATCGACTCCCCTGCATTTTTCAAGAGATTGATAAGAACTTGTGAAATCATGGTTGCATCCAATTCAAACATAATCGGTCCTTTGACAATGTTTCTCTTAAATAAAATTTCTGGAAAGCCGGATTCTTGTAGTGAAATAGCAGAATTTACAACTTTAATGATATCCTCAGACTGCTTTTCCGGTTCAGGCATCCTTGCAAATTTTGAAAACTCATCTACAATTCGGCTAAGGTCATTTGTCTGTCTAACAATTACTTCTGTCATATTAGCTAGCGTATCACCCTCTCTGTCCACTAGAGGCATGAACTTCCGCTTTATTCTCTCAGCTGACAATCTAATTGGAGTAAGTGGGTTTTTAATTTCATGAGCTATTCGCTGCGCTACATCTCCCCAAGCAGCCGCTCTCTGAGCAGACACAAGTTGCGTAACGTCGTCAAAAGCAACGACAAAACCATCGATATTATCATCTTCATCTTTCATGGGCGCCATTCTGACTAAAAGGTTCTCCAATCTACCTGCCCTCAACAGCTTAATTTCTTGCTGAAAGCTCTTCAAATTGTTAGCAAATAGCGCGGTGTACACTGGTGCAAATTCTGGAACTAATATATCGAGCTTAGTATTTTCTAAATTTTTATGATCACAGCTTAGCAAACTGATAGCAGAACGATTAATAAAGGATATTTTACCACTCGGATTTAAGCCGATTACTCCAGAAGTAACAGAAGCCAAAACACTATCAAAGAGCCTCCGTCTCTCATCAATTTGAGAGGTATTTTGTAACAGTTTATCACGTTGTATCTTTAACTGAACTGTCATACGATTAAACAGCTTAGAAAGCTGAGCTATTTCATCATCACCGGATTCCTCTCGCACCCTAACATTAAGTTCACCTTCAGCAATTTTTTGTGCAGCACCAGTCAAACGACCAATGGGTCTAGATAGTCTTTCTGCAAACCACAAGCCCAATAAAACTGAGCTAACAATCATGAGAATAGCAAATGCAAGATAGACAAGTGCAAAGTTAAATAACACTTTGCCTTTTTCATTCTCCAGTTGCTGGTATAAAGATGCTGTCTCCTGTGTGTCATCAAGTAAGTTTAGTAAATTCCCATCCACCAAGCGGGTTACGTACAAGTAATGTCCAGGGAAACCATCAATATAAACCAAAGCACGGATTTCATTATTGTCCCAGTCTTCAATAATCTGAACTTGATTCAATGCAGCATCAAAAAGTGAAGGTTCTGGCTCATCGTAATCAAATGCATAATTACGAAAACCCCTAAGTTTTATTTTTCCTTTATCATCAATAACGAAGGCCTCTTTCATTCCCCTTTGCATCTCTTGTTGGAGCTTTGCCAAATGAGTTCTAAACTCAGATGAATCTACGCCGAATCGACTCTTTCTAAAATTCCCTAACTCATTAGCTAAATCGGTAATGTCTTCTACCATTGCTTGCCGCTGTTCAGTCTCATAGGCCTCAGCAGCAGACCTTGACGCACCTATGACACTTTGAACTCTGTCAGAAAACCAAGCCTCAAGCCCCATGTTGACCGTGAAAGTAGCAAAGATAGCTACCCCAATTGTGGGCAACAACGCCATTACAGTAAAAAATCCAGTTAAACGCAAATGTAGTTGCGAGCCAGCCGACCTTTGTCTTCTTTGTGAAATAATCCGCAATATTCTCAATATTACGAACGCAACTATTGTGATTACATATATAAGATCTGCCAATAAAACTAGCTGGAGCAGCCTAGACTGCGCTCGCAAATCAAAAGGGCCCAGAACAACATATGTAACAAAAGCCAAAAACGGACCTAGAAAAACTAGATAAATAGTTGAAGAAGCCCTTAAACGATCGAAAGCCCTAGTATTTAAAAACCTGGTTAGTGAAAACCGCATTGTACTTACTGACACAAAGACTCACTTATACATATTGTTGACAATATGTAACACTATTGTTGCCGCATTACATCAGTTTTCTTCTCCTTGTTACTTGAATATCTAATTCAGATATCTTTTTGCGGAGCGTATTCCGATTTATTCCAAGCAAATTTGCACACTTAGCCTGATTACCACCTGTAGCATCCAAGGCAATCGTTATAAGCGGAAATTCAACTTCTTTTAATATTCTCTGATAAACACCATTTGGTGGAAGTTGCGAGCCATGTAGGTCAAAATATCTCCTGAGATGCTTGTCGACATCGGATGCAAGTCTATCGCTTTTTCCGATGGACAAGATTGCAGCTACTTCAGGTTGGTTAGACAATGCTTGCTCGACTTCACTAAGTGAAATGACTGCCTCTTTTGCCGTCAAACCAAGCCTTTTAACCATATTCTCTAGCTGCCTAACATTTCCTGGCCAAGTATAGGTCTGTATTAATTTCATTGCAGACGGATCAAAATTTCTTGATATGCCCGTTTCTTTGTCAACTTTTTCCAGAAAGAAGCTTGCTAATAACGGAATATCCTCAAACCGCTCCCTGAGTGGAGGAACTGTTATGGGGGCTCCTCCTAAACGATAAAAGAGATCACGTCTGACTTTCTGGTCATCTACAGCCCCAGTCATTTCTCCGACTAAGGTAGCCAGAAAACGTGGAGAATGTTCTCCAGGTGAGTCAATCATACTGACCAATCTTCCTTGCTCGGCTGGCCCCAAATCCGATATCTCTTCGATAAGAATTGTGCCGTCCTTTGCCCGCGCAAGAATTTTAGACGGTCCATCCAATTCGACTAAATCATCCACCCTCATTCTAACTAAAGGCATATTCCTTCTATCCGAAAAGTCGTGTAATACTTGTGCGACTAAAGTTTTACCAGTTCCTGACTCGCCAGATATTAGTACTGGTAATTCAGAATTCATCAGCCTGGCCACAAAACGGTAGAGACTTTGCATTAAAGCAGTTTTGCCAACTATTGGTAAGCCTTCATCAGCTGCATCCATGTTGGTAGTTCTGATAGAAGCACTAGATGAAGCCGAAAGACCTTTTCCTTTTTTTGATAATGCTTTTGCGCATCTCTTCATTAAATCTGGCAAATCGAAAGGTTTAGGCAAATAATCGTATGCATCCGCTTCTGCTGCTTGTATCGCGGTCATGATAGTATTTTGGGCGGAAATAACGATAACTGGTAAATCTGGACGATCTTGAGAAATTTTTGGCAACATCTCTAACCCATTCCCATCCGGCATCATGACATCAGTAATTACTGCATCGCCTTTTCCTTCCGAAACCCATCGCATTAGCGTAGTTAAGCTTGAAGTTGCATGAACTTTTACACCCGCGCGAGTAAGCGCCTGAGTAAGAACTGTTCGAATTGTCCTATCGTCATCCGCAACTAAAACAGTGCCATCCATGCTAAATTCCCCTTAATTAAGTTTTGTCACAAAAGGTAAAGAAATACGAAACACAGTATTTCCAGGCTTAGATTCGAGAGAGATTAGACCATTGTGATCCGATATGATTTTACTTGTTAAAGCTAGACCAAGGCCAGTTCCATTATCTCGCCCTGAAACAAAAGGATCAAAAATTTCATCTCTTATGTCCTCAGAAACACCAGGCCCATTATCTATGACCTCGACTTGGATCGGCATAGAGTGACCCGAGCCATCGGCTCTTCGTAGTTTAAAGCTGTGTTCAAAAAATGTACGTAATTTAATATTACCATTATTTGGCTGTACTTCAGAGGCATTTTTGATTAAATTTAAAAATACTTGAAGTAATTGGTCTGGATCTCCGTAAACTAACGGCAAAGAAGGATCGTATTCCTCTTTGAAAATTATATGTGCACTAAAACCTAACTGCGCAGAACGCCTCGCCCTATCAATTACATCATGAATATTTAGTGGTTTAGGATCAATAGGTTTCAAATTCCCAAACTGCTCTACCTGCTCTAATAAACTTAATATTCTTTTAGTTTCGGCAACAATCAAATCTGTAATTTCCAGATCAGTTGCCGAAAGTCCCATCGACAATAACTGCGCAGCACCTGTAATACCTGCGAGAGGGTTTTTTATTTCATGGGCCAGCATCTCAGCCATTCCTATGGCAGACTTTGCGGCTGCTTTTACGGACTTTGATTGGGAAATTCGACCAGCAATCTCTCTTGGGGCAATCAATATGATAGTACTATCTTCAAGGCCAATGACTGGGGCAATTTGTATATTACAACGGACTGGATCTCGTCCGTTAGCTCCAACTTTAACATCTGTAATGAACAAAGGAGAATGGAATTTTTTTACTTTCTTGTAGCTATCCTCTAGAGATGCATCGATTTCTATAAGGTCCCAAATACGTTTATTTTTCACGGATTTGCTTGATGCATTTAAAAACCCCTCACCTGGCGGATTAACTTGAACAACAATGTCGTCGCCGTTTAAAACGACAGAAGGAAGCGGAATAGACATCCAAACCTTCTCATAATCCACTTTCATGGGTTAACCCGCTCTGGTATTTCAAAAAGCTTTCTAATTACCTCTTTTGCGGAGTTCTCTCTTAAAAACTCAGTTGTTAATTGTTTTGATAAACCGAAAATATCCAAATAACGTTTTAGATGCTTTCGAGCTATCCTTACTCCGAGAAATTCGCCATAAAATGATAAAGTTTCATCGTAGTGTCCGGCGATTACTTCAATAAGGCCCAATCCAGCAGGACTTGACGGCTGAGGCTCTCCATTCACAAATGCTGATATTTGAGAGATTACCCAAGGCTTTCCGATTACACCCCGCCCCATCATTAATCCATCAGTCTCGGACACCTTTAAGGCTTGGCTAGCCGAGCTTATATCTACAATGTCCCCATTGGCTATAACTGGAATCTTAACCGCTTTTTTAACTTCCAGAATGGCATTCCAATCCGCAAAGCCTTTATAAAATTGATTGCGAGTTCGTGCATGGATTGTAATTAACTGTACACCACACTGTTCAGCTAATAGGGCAAGGTCTTTTGCATTTTTCGAGCCATCATCCCATCCAAGACGCGCCTTCAAGGATACAGGCACGTTAACAGCGTTTACAACTCTCTCTACAATCGCTGAAGCTTTTTTCAAATCGCGCATAAGGGCCGAGCCAGAATAACCTCCAACGACTTTTTTCGCAGGACAGCCCATGTTAATGTCTATTGCTCCGGCGCCAAGATCCGAAACTATTTTTGCGGCCTCGCCCATTGTTGCTGGCTCACACCCTGCGAGCTGCACCGCTGTATTGGAGAAACTGGTGCCCAATTCAATCTTTTGGTTTTTTACAGGTCTCGAAAGTAAGCTATTATCCGCTATCATTTCACTAAAAACCATATCCACACCAAATTTAGAAACCACATTTCTAAATGGTAAATCCGTAACTCCTGCCATAGGAGCCAGAAGAACAGGAACCTTACCAGTATTTATGTTTGAATTTAGCGTCATGATAACTCCATTCACTTGAAATTAGTATGGCAATTAAACTTGAACAATAATTTATGCTTTTTTTTTCATCACTCTACATTAAATGATTAAATTTTAGGCAATAAATGCTTATATTGAATATTTTGAGAAGAACACTTAGACCATTCTTAACGACTAATAATAAAAAGTGTGACATTCGATGAAGATTATTGCCTTAATACTTGCCGCTGGTAGAGGAACGCGAGCTGGGAGTGCAATGCCAAAACAATGGCAGAAACTGGGTAATAAAAGAATTATCGACCACTCAATAGATTTATTTAAGAATATCTCCAGAATTAATAATGTAATGGTAGTCCTTCACCCAGATGATCTTCATCTTTTAAATAGAAGCGATGTTTTGTTTACGAAAGGTGGGCATACAAGATCCGAGTCTGTTAAATTTGGCCTAGAGGCTTTGAAACAAAATGAAATGCCAGATTACGTGCTAATTCACGATGCAGCGCGGCCATCAACTCCACTAAATGTTATTAATAATGTTCTTGATAATTTAGATACGGCCGATGCCGTATCGCCTGGGTTACCTGTTACAGACACGCTCTGGGAAGTCATCGACGAAGAGGTGATGCAAACCAAAAGTAGGAAGAATATCTGGCGGGCTCAAACGCCACAAGGCTTTAACTTCACAAAGATATTTGATGCTCACGTAGCCAGTTCATCGACTGCGACTGATGATGTTGAAGTTGCCACTTCAGCGGGAATAAAAGTTAAAGTAATACGCGGTAGCGAAAAAAATATTAAAATAACAACAGCCGAAGATTTTGATCGCGTTACGGCTGTTTTAGGATATTAATTATGGATATAAGAATTGGTAACGGCTTTGATGTACACGCTTTTGAGGAAGGAAACTTTGTAATCTTAGGTGGAGTTAAAATTCCTCACACCTCTAAACTTAGCGGACACTCAGACGCAGATGTGGTACTGCATGCCATAACAGACGCCATTTTCGGAGCACTAGCACAGGGAGACATCGGCACTCATTTTCCACCAGATGACAAAAAATGGAAGGATGCCCCGAGCGAGATTTTTCTCAAATATGCAGTGAAGCTGGCAAAAAGTAAAAACTTTGAAATAGGTAATGTTGACTGTACCATAATTTGTGAAAAACCAAAAATTAAACATCATTCTGAATTAATAAAGATAAACATTCAAAATATTATTAATCTAAAAAAGGATAGAATTTCTGTAAAGGCCACAACCACCGAAAGGTTGGGCTTTACCGGGCGCGAGGAGGGAATTGCTGCTTTAGCCACAGCAACTCTTATCACCCCATGAGCGCAGCAATTGCCACAATATTTGGAATTGGTTACCTTCGGCCTGCTCCGGGAACCTGGGGCTCTTTATTTGCTCTCGTTCTAGCAATATTATTGTTAGAGTCTTTTGGAATAATAGGGTTTGCAATTGCACTCTTATCTGTTTGTGTATTTGGGTGGTGGGCTACAAGCGAGTACTTAAAAAGAACGGCAAATAAAGACCCCTCCGAAGTTGTTATTGATGAACTTATAGGACTGTGGATTGCAGTCTTACCGATTGCTTGGGCAGTTTTTTTTTACAACCTACCCTCGTTAGACTTATGGCCAGGGTGGATATCTTCATTTTTCTTTTTTCGCATATTTGATATTTATAAACCGTCGTTAATCGGTTGGGCGGATGAGAAAAACGGGGCATTAGGAGTCATGTTAGATGATATTTTTGCCGGAATCACTGCAGCAATTTGTACAATTATTTTAGCAGTTTTTTATCATGGTATTTCTTGAATATGACTGATCTCAAGGACTTATATGCTATCGCAAAAAAACGCGGGAGTAAAATTGTTTCCGCCGAAAGCTGTACTGCCGGTTTGCTAGCGGCTTGCCTAACTGAAATGCCTGGCTCGTCAGCTTTTTTTGAGCAAGGTTATATTACATATTCAAACCGTTCTAAAATTAGTGTCTTAGGAGTAGATAAGAAGACTCTAGAAAAACATGGAGCCGTCAGTGAGGAAGTAGCAAAGCAGATGGCAGAAGGAGCTTTGAATAGATCAATGGGTACCATAGCTATTTCAATCACAGGTATTGCTGGTCCCGGTGGGAGCGATTACAAACCCGAAGGTTTAGTTTGCTTTGCAATTGCTAAAAAAAATGGTAAAATTAGAGTTGAAACTGTGGAATATGGCCCTTTAGTAAGAAATAATATTAGATCTTCAGCAGTCATAAAAGCAATAGAACTATTGCATGAGGAGCTTTCGGTAACCTAATCAGGATAAAGAGCCTCTGCCTGCTTTTCAAATGCATTTAAAACACGATGCATTGCTTCATTAAAGACAACACCTACTATTTTTTGCAATACAGCATTCTTCATTTCAAAATCTACGTAAAAAGAAACCTCACTACCGTTATTGACACTTTTAAACCTCCATTTGGAGTACATTCGTTTGAAAGGTCCGTCTATATATTCGGTGATTATCTGGTTTTCAGATCGCATCAAGGTAACCTTACTCCCAAACTTTTCACGGAATACTTTAAAACTAATAACCAGATCAGCTTCTAGAACTTCATTATTTTCAATAAAACTTCTAGAGTGTATTCTCGAAGCCGAACACCAAGGGAGAAATTGGGGGTAACTATCTACATCCGCCACCAATTCAAACATCTGTTCCGGCTGATATTTTAAAATTTTTGTTTCAGAGTGAGTAGGCATTAATATTTTTTTGTAGTGACAGTTTGTCAGAGATACGTAATGTTGTTGAAAAAATAAAGGGTGATTTAATGTCAGAGCGACCATATGTCATTGATGAAATGATTTCTGCAAAAGCAATTGCGGCCAGAGTAGAGGAGCTCTGCAAAAATATTCAGAATGAATTCGTAGGTACAGATAAACTCATTGTAGTAGGTTTGCTGCGAGGTTCATTCGTATTTATTGCAGACTTGGTGCGTGAGTTAGATCTGCCGGTAGAAGTTGATTTCTTAGAAGCATCATCTTACGGCGATGGGATGGAAAGCTCAAGAGAAGTGCGCATATTAAAAGACCTAAGGGGAGCAATTGAAGGAAGAGACGTACTGGTCGTAGAAGATATAGTCGATACTGGCTATACTTTGAGCCATGTAATAGCATTACTGAAATCGAGGGGGCCCGCTCGGTTAAAATCAATTGCTTTACTTGATAAGCCAAGCAGACGAGAGATTGATGTTAAAGCAGACTGGACAGGTTTTGAGATACCAGATGAGTTTGTTGTTGGTTATGGAATTGACTATGCTCAACGCAACAGAAATTTGGACCACATTGGAAAAGTTCGATTTACTGGCTAGAATATACCTAGTCAAGTTTTATTTCCCTCTCCATACTGGATCACGTTTCTCAGAAAAGGCACGTGCTCCCTCTAATTGGTCTTCTGAACGATACAAGGTTTCAACCGTTCGAAACTGACTTTTTGTAATCATATTTAAGGCATCGTTAAACTTCATATTTTCTGCTTCTCGAACAACTTCCTTTATTGCAGCATATACCAAAGGAGGACCTGAAGCTAAAAGTTCAGCTAGCTCTCTGGCTTTTGAAAGTAAATCATTTGACTTGTGAACCTGGTTTATCAAACCCCATCTCGCCGCTTCCTCCGAATCAAGCCATCTCCCAGTAAATAACATTTCCATTGCTATGTGATATGGGATGCGTTTTGGTAACTTTAATGATGCAGCATCTGCAACAGTACCAGAACGTATTTCCGGCAAGGCAAATGAGGCATGTTCTGCCGCCAATATAATATCTGCAGAAAGAGCTAATTCAAGACCGCCGCCGCAACAGATACCATTAACGGCCGCAATAACTGGTTTATTCATGTGGGGTAACTCTTGCAGACCACCAAAACCACCAACGCCGTAATCGCCGTCTACCGCGTCGCCATCTGCCGCAGCTTTTAAGTCCCAGCCCGCACAAAAAAATTTTTCTCCAGACCCGGTAATAATTGCAACTCTCAAATTAGGGTTATCTCTAAAATCACAAAATACATCACCCATAATCTTGCTTGTCTTTAAATCTATGGCATTTGCTTTTGGCCGATCCAAAGTAACTTCAAGAACGTGTCCGTCGATATTTGTCTTTACAGATTCAGTAGACATACACTAACCCTAACTACATTTTTATTAAAGCATCAACAGCAATGGCTCTAGAAGCTGTGATTAAGAATGGATTTATTTCTAACTCAGACAAGCAATGACTATTCTTGATTACAAATTCCTGAAGCTTAAAAATATTCTTTATAAATGGATCCATATTTATTGCATCCGAGCCTCTATAGCCATCAATTACTTTTGATATTCTCAAATTTTTAATCGCGGCATTTAATTCATTTCTATTAAATGGCATGACTAAACTTTGGCTATCAGATAAAATTTCAGTAAAAATCCCTCCAGCCGCAATCGTTAGAACAAAACCATGGGCGGGATCATTGATAATACCAACTAATAACTCAAGTAGTACATCACTTATCATCTCTTCAATCAAATATTCAGAAAAAGCCATTTCACCAAAAGCTATTTTTAATTCTTCAGCGCTAGTTAGACCTAATCGAACTCCCCTATTTTCAGTTTTGTGAGATAATCCAAGCGCTTTGATAACTACAGGAAACTCAAAGGGCAGACTGTCCAATAGTTCGTTATTTTTAACCACAACATTTCGCGGCGTATCGACTCCAATTTCAGATAATAATGATTTTGAATACGCTTCGTCTAGCAGGCGGGAGTTCTTATTATTATTAGGCAAAATTACCGGATTTTTAAATATATCGAAATCAGTTTTTTGAGTAGACGCTGCAACTATTGCTGCTAAACCTTCGTCTATTCCGCAAAGGGGAATTAGATCTTTTTGCATTAATTCTTTTGCTAAACTTTCTTCAATATTTTCAGCAAGCGTGGACAGCAAAGCAACCGGTTTTTTGATTGCTTTTTTTGTAACCATTGCGGCTTCCACAACGCAGTCCCAAGCAGCAGGGTCGCACAAATCTGGTCTGGGAAAGTCCACAATAATTATTCCAATATCTATATTTGTACCTTGCATTATTGATATAAATGTTTGCGCCATTTTATCTGCATTCCCCCAAATGTAGGTATGATAATCCAATGGATTTGCTAGCGCCACTTTGGCTCCTAATGCAATCTTAAGGTCCTCTATTTGTGTTTTTGTTAACTTTGGAAACGAAATCTGCTTACCATTGGAAATATCTGCAATTAAACTTGCCTCTCCACCAGAACAGGATACAGACGCTACAGATGGACCTGATAATCTACCATGACAGTGAAAAATTTTTAGAGTTTCGATAAATTCGGCTAAGGAATCCACCCTTGCAACTCCAAGCCTTTTCATTAGGGCTGCCGCCCCTTTGTCACTGCCCGCGAGTGAGGCCGTATGAGATACCGCGGATACTTTTGCGTGTTCTGACTTACCAATTTTTATAATAACGATGGCTTTGCCCAGCCGATCACATAAACTCACTAACTTTTCAAAATTCCTTATCGACCCTAGGCCCTCCACATACAATCCCAAAGCGGAAACTCTTTTATCTTTTACGATATTCATAGCCAGTTCAGCCAGTCCAAGCTGCGCTTGATTTCCAGCAGTTACTGCGTAACCTATGGGCAAACCTCTTTTTTGCATCGTTAGATTGATCATTATATTTGAGCTCTGTGTAATAACGGCAACGCCACTATCTACCTTTTGGCCCCCGTGCTGGTCCGGCCACAAACAAAAATTGTCAAAATAATTTATTATGCCGTAACAATTAGGTCCCAGAATGGGCATCTTTCCAGCCATATTAATCAATGTTTCTTGTAATTCGCGACCATCATTTAGCTCACTTACAGCTTCTGAAAACCCAGACGCAAAACAAACTGCGCCGCCACAGTTGGCCTTCGAAAGTTGCGAAATGATATCGATTGTAGCAACTCTGTTAACCCCAACAAAAGCAGCATCAATCAGAACAGGCAACTCATCAATATTTCTGTATGTTTTACAACCACAAAACATGTTTTCAGATGGATGCACTGCAAATATCTTTCCATTAAACCCAATTTTTTTTAATTGGAAAACAATAGATTTGCCCCAAACCCCTCCCCCAATAACTAATACATTTCTAGGTTTAAGAAACCTATCTAAACTATTGATTTTGATTGTTTTTACCACTTATAATTTCACAGTACTATGAGCCAAGAGGCCTTAACAGCTCTCTGCTGATTATGTGTTTTTGGATTTCTGAAGTGCCATCCCAAATACGTTCTACTCTCGCATCACGCCAGAATCTTTCAATAGGATAGTCGTTCATTAGTCCCATACCACCATGAATTTGCAAGGTCGCATCAGTTACACGTGCAAGCATCTCGGATGCATAAAGTTTCGCAGAAGCAATTTCTCTATTAGCGTTCATACCTTGGTCTAATTTCCATGCAGAACTTAATGTAAGCAGATCTGCAGCATCGATTTCAGTGATCATATCTGCTAACTGAAAACTAACACCTTGAAATTTTCCAATACTTTTTCCAAATTGCTTCCGCTCTGCACTATAATTCAATGCATATTCAAAGCATCGCCTTGCTCGGCCGACTGACATAGTGGCAACCGTAATACGAGTGGCATATAACCAGGTGTTCATGACTTCAAAACCACCGTCTACTTCGCCAAGAACTTGCTCGTTCGATAATCGGCAATTATCGAATTCAAGGATCATATTATTATAACCTCGATGACTGACTGACTTATAGCCATCTCGTATGGTAAAACCTTGCGTTCCTCTATCAACTAAAAATGCAGTAATCCGCTTCTTAGGCCCTTTGAGGGTTTGATCCTCACCAGTAGCAACAAATACAATCACAAAATCTGCATGATCAGCTCCTGAAATAAAATGTTTGACACCATTTAATAGCCAATCGCCCCCATCACGATAAGCCGAGCATTTCATACCTCTCACATCGGATCCAGCATCTGGTTCCGTCATAGCCAGCGCATCCATTTTTTCGCCTCTTACAGCTGGAAATAAATATCTCTCTCTTTGATCATCGGTGCACGCCATCAAAATATTTTGAGGACGTCCAAAAAAGTGATTTAGCGCCATCGAAGCACGACCTAACTCTCGTTCGACCAATGCAAACTCTAGATGGTTAAGGCCGGCACCACCGACTTCGCTTGGAAAATTACACGCGTAAAATCCAAGATCGATAGTCTTCTTTTTAATTTCATCAGAAACTTCTTTACGAACTACCCCGGTAGCCTCCACCTCACTCTCAAATGGATAAATTTCTTTTTCGACAAAGTTTCTGACAGTATCTACTATCATCTTCTGTTCGTCAGACAATCCAAAATCCATAACTCACCTATTTGAATATTTCTTGTAATTTTGAAGCAACTTCACCCACTGGCTCACTTGATTTTCGCGTATTTAGATCGACATGAAGTAGAAATTGTTCGCAAGTCGCTAGCTCGATCTTATCTGTTTTGCGTCTCATTGTATGAAAAAGCTTAAGCTTTTTTCCATCGACAAGCAGAACAGATGTATCCACATAAATATGCTCACCGGCTAAAGTTTCATTTAAATATTTTATATGATTTTCAACTGTAAAATAACTATTCCCAGAATCAATATACACAGAGTCAACACCTACTGAAGATAAAAAGCCATCAGCCGCATCTGAAAATACTTGACCATATCGACCTTCGTTCATGTGACCATTATAATCTGTCCAATCAACGGGAATAACCCTCTCCACGCTAACAATCATTTTATTTTTTAAAGTTTTCTTCTCAGATATCATTTCCTCGTGATTAGAAATCAAATTGCCAGCGGCAAAGTTTTGCTGTTTCAGACTACGTAAAATTGCTACTAAGTTTTTGTCCCTAGTACGCTCAAGTTCACGGATTGATTTATCGCCGGACTGGCTATCAGATTGGGATGCTATTTTTTTTACAAGCTCATCCGTCAGTTCGGGTACATCCATCAACTTTGTCCACGGCCATTGTAAGCATGGACCAAATTGAGATAAAAAATGTTGCATGCCTGCTTTACCGCCCGCAATGCGATATGTCTCAAATAAGCCCATTTGAGCCCAACGAAGACCAAAACCATATCGAATTGCATTGTCAATTTCTGAAGTAGTAGCAATATCATCATTTATTAACCACAGAGCTTCTCGCCAAACTGCCTCAAGAAATCTATCAGCTAAATGAGCATCAATCTCTTTTCGAACATGCAATGGAAAGAACCCTAACTTTTTTAAAACATCCATCGCTTTTTTTATATCCCGCGCGGACGTTTTATCGCTTCCGACAACTTCGATAAGGGGCAGCAAATAAACCGGATTAAATGGGTGACAAACTATAATTTTTTCTGGTGCTTTGGAATTTTCTTGCAATTCCGAAGGCTTGAACCCGGACGTTGAAGACGCAATTATTGCTGAGGTCTTACAAAATGTTTGAATTTCGTCATATACATCATGTTTGACATTTAATCTTTCGGGAACACTTTCTTGAATCCAATCCGCATCAACAACAGCTTCAGCAACGCTCTCGCAAAACTTAATTTTTCCCTCATTAGGTAACTTAGACTCGTAAAGCATAGGGAGGGAAAATCTCGCATTATCGATAACTTCCAATAGAGTTTGCTCTGCATTTGGATCTGAATCATAAACGTAAACATCTAAACCGTTTAACAAAACCCTGGCAGCCCAACCACCACCGATTACTCCACCCCCTATAATTGCGACTTTCTTTATCATATTTCTAACGCTTCATGCCCTTACACCAAATTTACGCGGTCCGCTCTGTGTATCCATCAACAGCCATAGCTTGTCCTGTTATCATGGAGGCTTGATCACTAGCCAAAAATAGAGCCATATCAGCAACATTTTCTTCGCTAACAAAACTTCTCATAGAAGTACCCTCAGAATAAACCGTTCTGAGATCATCTTCCGAAATTCCTGAAGCCTTACTTTCCATCGACAAAACGCGTTTCATTCTATCTCCACTCACAGCACCTGGGCAAATGGCATTCACACGCACGCCATAATCACCTAATTCCATAGCCATTGATTTTGTTAGGCCAACAATACCCCACTTTGCTGCAACATAAGGAGATCTATTTGGAACACCGAATAATCCGGAAGTAGATGAGGTAAAAATTATGCATCCATTTTTTTGTACCTTCATTATTCCAGATGCCCACGAAGCACTATAGAATGCACCAAACAGGTTGACTTCTACACATCTCTTCCATTCATTGTGATCAATTTCGTCAATGGGACCTGCCGGGCCTCCCACTCCTGCATTTGCGTACATCACGTCGACCCCGCCAAACTCATCAATAATATTATTATGGAAATTTTTCATTTGATTGCTGTCAGAAACATCAGCGCAAAACGAAATGGCTATTTCGTAATTTTCAGACGCCCTCTTCACCAGCGCAATATCTTCATCACAAATTGCCACCCTCGCGCCCTCTGCAAGATGACGCTTAGCAATGGCTAGCCCAATACCACTTCCACCACCAGTAATAACAATACGACGAGACATCTTATGAACTCGGTGCAAGCTTTTTTAAATTTAATTTATTTCTAACTTCTTTAGCATCCATAAGTTCGGCCCCCATCCCCTCAATTATAACTTTCGCTCTCTCAACCAATTGCTCATTGGTTGCCAGAACTCCTTTTCTTAACCAAAGGTTATCTTCAAGTCCAACACGTACATTTCCTCCCGCCAAAACTGCTGCTGCGACGTAAGCCATTTGATTTCGTCCCAGGGAAAAGGCTGAAAAAGTCCAATCTTTTGGCACATTATTAACCATTGCCATAAAAGTATTTAAATCGTCAGGGGCCCCCCAAGGCACTCCCATACAAAGTTGAACCAAAGCATCCGGAGCGATAGCTTTTTCTGATACAAGCTGTTGTGCAAACCATAGATGCCCTGTATCAAAGGCTTCTATTTCTGGCTTAACGCCTAATTCAGTCATCATGCCCCCCATAGAACGCAACATTCCAGGCGTATTGGTCATCACGTAATCAGCTTCGGCAAAATTCATCGTCCCACAATCCAGGGTACAAATTTCAGGTAAACATTCCACTATATGAGCAACTCGCTCTTCAGCGCTTATCATATCAGTTCCTTTTGCCAAAGGTAACGGAGATTTTGGTCCTCCCAAAACTAAATCACCCCCCATTCCAGCAGTTAGGTTTAACACGACATCAACTTCCGAGGAGCGTATTCTGTCAGTCACTTCACGATAATAGGATAAATCACGACTTGGCTCACCAGTATCAGGATCTCTAACATGGCAATGAACTATTGCAGCCCCTGCTTTTGCGGCGAGAATAGCACTGTCAGCAATGTCTTTGGGGCTTCGGGGCACAAATTTACTTCTATCTTGTGTACTGCCCGATCCCGTTACCGCGCATGTGATAAATACCTTTTTGCTAAAATTTAGGGGCATTTTTAACTTTCTAAAATTATATGATCTATATTACTAATGTAACTAAAAACCGATTAATTATTAAGAAGAATTTACGGTATTATATAACAAATTACCGACATAGTCTTATAATTTGACACATGTAAGTTGCTGAACTTTTTTAGCTCAAAACATATCTGCGGTTATGTATATCTGCAATTATTGCTGACTACTCTTTTTCAACAGCTCTATACCCCAATGCTACAACAAATTTTTCAGAACTATCTGAGCGACTGCTTGGGGGTTTAAAGTTGAAAACTTTTCTAAAACGGTTTTTAAGAATTTTCTGCAACTCGCCCTCTGCTCCACCAGCCAGAACTTTTGCTACGAAAGTACCTTCTAATTCCAGAACATCAAACGCAAAAAATGCAGCCGCTTCACAAAGAGCCATGATTCTCAGATGATCCGTTTTTTTATGCCCCGAAGATGGCGCCGCCATGTCCGATAAAACAACTGAAGCCTTACCACCTAAAAAATTTTTTATTTGTGCATCAGCATCATGCGATAAGAAGTCTAATTGATACAGCTCTACACCGGGGATGGGCTCTACTTCCTGCAAGTCTACTCCAATAACTTGCCCAGTATGTTCTCCTTTGAAATTTCCTTGTGCATTTACTCTTTCGGATACAACCTGACACCAACCGCCCGGAGCACATCCCAGATCAACCACCCGAGATCCGGGTTCGAGGAACTTAAATTTATCATCAAGCTCCATAATTTTATAAGCCGCTCTACCTCTATAACCCTCCGCTTTTGCCCTTTTCACATAAGGATCATTAAGTTGCCTTTGCAACCATTTAACTTGAGAAACAGTTCTTCCACGAGCACTTTTTACACTTGCTTTTAATTCTCTCTGCCCTCTGCCAGAGTTTTTTTGTTTACCAGCCAAAATTTCAGATCCTGCAATCCTTATTGTCTCTATCAGACCTGCTATAAAGCAGTACCTTCTATCAAACCGTCTGCGCACATTTGAGCGTATAAAAGTCCTTCTCGTAATCCACGATCGGCAACCGATAGTCGGTCTGTTGGCCAGCAGCGTAAAAGCGCCTGAAGTATAGCCGATCCCGACATAATTAAAGCGTGTCGATCATTTCCTATTCTTGGATCATGTCTACGACCATCTGGACCAAGCTCTAAATATGAATTTATAACTTTATCAATTTGCTCTGAACTCATCCTAAGTCCGTCCACCTTTGTGCGGTCATATCGTTTAAGCCCAAGATGACTGGATGCAACTGTCGTGACTGTACCGGAAGTTCCAATAATCTGAAATGCTTGTCGCTCCTCCGCATTTTTTAGCGGAGCAAAATCATAAGGAGCAAAATCAGCCAATTTTTCTTCAAAATAACAGCTCATTAGTGCGTAGCGAGCAGGGTCGTCTTGAACATCTCTGAATTGATCACGTAAAGTTGCCACTCCAAGCGGCACTGAAATCCAATCAATCACCTTGGCCGCTGGAAATGGACCATCAAAATGATGGAAACCAGCGTGAAGTCTCATTATTGATCTTGGTCTATCCCAGCTTGGCACCGAGCTCAGATCAATCCAAACTAACTCGGTTGACCCACCTCCAATATCAACCACCAATAGCTGCTCCGTTTTTGCGCTAACAAGAGGCGCACACGAAATTACAGCCAAACGCGCCTCTTCTTCCGGCTTTATAATTTCTAATCTGAGACCAGTTTCTCTCTTGACGGCAGCGATAAAATCACTTGCGTTCAAAGCTCTTCTACACGCCTCAGTTGCTACTAATCGCATCCGCCGGACTTTGTGTTTTTTCAATTTTTGTTTGCACACTCGAAGAGCTTGGATTGTACGATACATGGAAGTTCGGCTCATACGTCCGCTACGCTCAAGACCAGCCCCGAGCTGAACAGTCCTGGAAAAACTATCCACGACATGAAATTGACTACCCTTGGACTGGGCAATCAACATTCTACAACTATTTGTCCCCAAGTCCAAAGCGGCATATAAGTCGGTCGGACTTGGCGACATTGGTGAGGCGTCCTCAACCACTTTCGGGAAAACATCCACACCTTTTGGACGCTTGGGCGCCATAGCATTACGCCCCCTATTAAATAACTTAAGTAGACGATAGATGTGACGGCTGCATTTCGCAAGGCAATTTAATGAGGATTTATAATTTTACAAAAAATTTTAGTCGCTCTTTGACAAAAGCTAGTCGAAAACCGACGTGGCATAAAAGTGCAGCTGCCCTACATGTGAGACTCGATGAGAAGGAATAGGAATGCCTGAAGTAACAGTTGTGTACTGGCGCGACATCCCAGCCCAAGTGATCGTTGGCAAGGGTAGACGTGGCTCAAAAATTCAGTTGAGTGAACGGTTTGAACAAGCAATCGATAGAGCAGCCATGAAGTGTAATCTAAGAGGTTCCGACGATTATTTGGCTGAATGGCACAAGGCAGAGCCTTACCTCATCGAGGGTGATCCCGATACAGTTGCCAGAAGTGAGGCAGAACGAATTGAGTCAGAATACAGTCAAGAAAAACTGAAATATCTTATCGAAAACGAAGGCTGGAAGTGATACTTTTCTAGGAGTTAAAATGGCACTTTTAAACTTTAAAAAATCTAAAGACCAACCTGCGCCTATCAAAGACTTCAATGGTCTTCTTAACGGGTTTTCTATGGAAATAATGCCTCGAACTGCTGCAAAAGTTGAAAGTTTTGCCAGTATATTACCCAAGAATACTTTAATTTACATCGCTCATATCGATGGAACTTCAATTGATGATATGGTTAGAACCGCAGTAAGGCTAGGAAATGAAGGATTTAAAGTAATGCCACATTTTCCGGCGCGCATAATTAAAGACAAGCCCACTTTATCGGACTGGATAGACCGTTACGTATCAGAAGCTGGCGTTAAGCAAGCTCTTCTACTGGCCGGCGGGATCGATACACCAAAGGGCAGCTTTGACTCTTCGATGCAGTTACTTGAAACTGAAATGTTCGATAAATATGGTTTCACGGATTTAAATGTCGCAGGCCATCCAGAGGGAAATAAGGATATCGACTCGGACAATACCAATAAAAATGTTGATATGGCTCTTGAATGGAAGCAAAAGTTTTCAGAACGAACTGACGCTAATATGGGTATCACGACCCAGTTCGCTTTTGACTCAGTCCCAATTTTTGAATGGGCAAACAGAATTAATGCAGCGGGGATCACTTTACCCATAAACGTGGGCGTAGCGGGACCTGCTAAGTTACAAACGTTAATTAAATTCGCGATAGCATGTGGAGTAGGTCCATCACTGAAAGTTCTTCAGAAAAGGGCCTTGGATCTTACAAAGCTTTTACTTCCTTATGAGCCGACAGAAGTTTTGGATGCATTGGCGACAGGTGTAGGCAAAAACCCTAATGCAAATATATCCAGTATTCATTTTTTTCCACTAGGCGGCATTAAGACTAACGCCGAGTGGATTTCAAATAACTTAAAGAAAAATATTAAGTCTGCTTAATACTTGCGAGGTAAAAAATGGCGCGAACCATAATTGAATCAAAGTCAAAGACTGCAATAATAGGTTTTGATGAACCATTTTGTGTTATTGGAGAACGTATAAATCCAACAGGTCGAAAAAAATTAGCATCAGAACTCGAAGCCGGAAACTTTACTACGGTGCAAAGTGATGCATTAGCTCAAGTGGAAGCCGGCGCCAACATTTTAGACATAAATGCAGGTGTTGTATACAACTCGAACCCAAATCCAAACGAGACTGAACCACCACTTATGGTTGATCTTATAAATTTAGTTCAAAATTTAACAGACGTACCGCTCTGTATAGATAGCTCCGTGCCTGCAGCATTGGAAGCTGGATTGGTGGCCGCAGAAGGTAGACCGTTGTTAAATTCTGTTACTGGGGAAGAGGACCGATTAGAATTCGTTCTGCCTCTCGTTAAAAAATATAATGTTCCTGTTGTAGCAATATCCAATGACGACACAGGAATTTCAGAAGACCCCGATGTACGATTTATGGTTGCAAAAAAAATAGTTGAAAGAGCAGCAGATTTTAATATACCAGCGCACGATATTGTAGTTGACCCTTTGGTGATGCCAATTGGCGCAATGGCGACTGCAGGAAACCAGGTGTTTACCTTAGTTCGAAAGTTAAGGGAAGAACTTGGGGTTAATACCACATGCGGCGCTTCAAACATATCTTTTGGTTTGCCAAACAGGCATGGAATTAATAACGCCTTTCTGCCAATGGCAATGGGAGCAGGAATGACGTCTGCAATTATGAACCCAGTAGCATTACCCGTTTCTACGAAAAAGATTGAAGAAAAAAAGGAAGAAATTCAAAAAGCTGGGATTGTTCTTCCTGTAGACTTAGACCAAGAAACTTTTGTTAAAATTTTCGGTCTAGGATCAACTAAGAGCAGCGCTGGTAAAGAAATGGAAGCTATACGTGCTGCTAATTTATTAACAGATAATGATTCTCATGGCTCCTCTTGGATACAATTTAACAAACCTTCATCTTCAGGCAGTCAAGTCTCCGGTCGAGGTGGAAGACGTGGCGGACGTAGGCGAACTGCATAGTAGAAAATTAAAAATCATTTTTACATAACTTTACTTGTATAAGATACTAATACTAATAATGTATTACCCGACTATGTGCATCTAAAACCGACTCGTGCATCATTTCAGAAAGAGTTGGATGTGGAAACACGACGTGGATCAGATCATCTTCAGTAGTTTCCAGCGCTTGACCAATTACATACCCTTGAATTAGCTCTGTTACCTCAGCGCCAATCATATGCGCACCTAACAACTCACCAGAACTTGTGTCAAATATTGTTTTGATAAAACCCTCTTTTTCCCCTAAAGCGATAGCCTTTCCATTTCCTATAAAAGGAAACTTTCCAACATTTATTTTATAACCCGCTTTTTGAGCTTGAGCCTCGGTTAAACCAACCGATGCAATTTGAGGGTAAGAGTAAGTACAACCCGGAATAGCAATTGGATTTATTGGCTTTACGCTCTGCCCCGCTATTTTTTCTGCCACGAGCACACCCTCATGGCTAGCTTTATGCGCTAACCAAGGAGCGCCTGTTAGATCACCTATTGCATAGATACCTGACGTAGTTGTTTCACAGTACTCATCGGTAACCACGTGATTGGCCTTCGTTTCCACACCAACTTCTTCTAATCCTAGCCCTTCTATATTACCGATTATTCCGACTGCAGAGATTACTGTATCAAATTCCAACACTTCAGTAACACCGTTACAGTCAATTGACGCTACTACTTGGTTCTTTTTCTTTTCTAATTTTTGTACTTTCGCGCCTGTTTTGATGGTCATTCCTTGCTTTGCAAATTGTTCTGCAGCTAACGAAGAAACCTCCTCGTCTTCAACTGGCAGTATTCTATCAAGAACCTCCACAATAGTCGTGTTGGCACCAAATGTGTTATAAAAACTAGCAAACTCTACACCTATTGCGCCCGACCCAATAACCAAAAGCTTTTTGGGCATTCTTGACGGAGTTAAAGCGTGCTTATAGGTCCAAACAAGATCTCCATCTGCTTCCATGCCCGGAAGCTCTCGCGCTCTAGCACCGGTCGCTAGAACAATATTTTTTCCTGTGATTTTTTCGTATTTCCCGTCACTAGTAATACTAACATTGGACCTATCCAACAATTTAGCTTCACCAGAGAACACAGTTACTTTATTTTTTTTCAAAAGATGCCCAACACCCTGATTTAATTGACCTGAGATCTTTCTCGATCTTTCTACTATCTTATTTAAATCAAAGCTTATTTTTTCTGCAGATAACCCAAATTCTTTTGCACGTTCTGCCAAGTGATAAACTTCAGCACTCCGCAACATTGCTTTTGTTGGAATGCATCCCCAATTAAGACAAATACCACCAAGATGTTCGCGCTCAACCACGGCCACATTAAGACCTAACTGGGAAGCTCTAATGGCGGCCACGTACCCTCCAGGCCCAGCACCCAACACGATCAAATCAAATAAAGTAGAAGCCATAAACACCACCTTCCAAATAAGTTTAGTATTAAACTAATTTTTAAATCAACTCAATGCAGGAGCTATGCTTAAGCGGAATTTGCGAGTTGTGTATAGGTCATACCGTACCCGCCATTTTTCATAAAATCGGTCTCAAGAGCAGAATTCTTTCGATTTAAAGCTTCATTCCTGGTTGGAAAACGACCAAATTTTCGAATAACTTCACGATGCGTTTTGGCATGCAAGAGATTATTAATCCCATCGGCTGGCATTCTTTCATTCATTAACCTGATACATCGCTCTTGGTCTTGCAAGCTTTCCGAATGCATAAGGGGAAGGTAGAAAAATTGACGAGCTGGCTCGCTAATAGCAAGATCAAATTTATGCGTTATCGCCTGTTTTGCAGCTGCGAGAGCAATACTATCAGATGAAAACGCTTTTGAGGAACCTCTAAACATATTTCTTGAAAATTGGTCTAAAACCAAAATATACGCAAGTGAACCTGATGGATAGGTTAACCACATTCCAAACTTTCCATCCATTATGGATACCCATGTAGAGTAAAATTCCCGTAAAATTATACCGTCTAATTCTTTTGACGCAGCGTACCATTGCTTGGGATTGGTTTCATCTAACCAAAAACTTAAAATCTTCTCGGGGGTCATTTTAAAGATCCTCCCATATTTTATTATACTGCCCTTTTTTATTGTTAAAGCGATGCGTTATTATAGCAATACGGACAAGAAACAAATGTTAAAACTCAGTGTGATTTATGCATCACTTTTTTCATCGTCTTCATTAGCAATCTCGAAAGCATATTCTTGAGCTATTTCCACTGCAACACCTGTTGAGTTCGGCAAAACTGCTGCATAAACGGAGGTATCACTAACAGTCGCCCGTTGCGTCATTCTATAACCCGCATATGCAGCCAAAGTGCTCATTAACAAAAATATAATAACAAAAAAGATTTCAGGCCCAAAGGCGTTCATAGCGTAACCTATTATAAGAGGCCCAGAAATTGCTCCAATCCCATTAACAAACAATAAACCAGCGGCAGCAGAAGCCATATCTTCATACTCAATAAAATCATTTGCATGGGCAATAATTAAAGAATAAAGCGGATTTGATAGCCCACCAACTAAAAATGCCGCAAATACCAATGCAAAAAAATAATCTCCCGCAAAATAAGCAAACACAGATCCGCCTGCGGACGAAGCAGAGATTAGAAAGATCAACAATCTTCTATCCATTCTATCCGACATCCATCCGATCGGATATTGGAAGATCATCGCTCCAATGTAAAAAGCTGCAACAAATAAAGAGATTTTAGGTAAAGATAAGCCTATTTGGGAACCAAATACAGCAGACATGCCAAATTGAGCCGAAAATACACCTCCTAGTAAGAACATACCTACGCAGCCCAATGGCGAGCTTCTGAATAGCTGCGCAAGGCTCATAGGTTTTGTGCGCTCAAAAGCAGGAGTGGGACTTACGGATAACAAAATTGGTGCAAAAGAGATAGATACAAGTATAGAAATAATAATGAACAAACTGTACCCATTTGGATTTCCAATTGCCAACACACCCTGTGCAGAAACAATTCCGATCATTTGCACTATCATATAAAGAGATAAAGCTTGTCCCCGCTTATCGTTATTAACGGAGTTATTTAACCAACTTTCTGCAGTAATGTAGACGCCACAATAACAGAAACCGATAACGATCCGACCGAATGACCAAAAAATAGGATTTGCCAGAAGCGGATACGCTATCAAAACTGCAGAAATAAATGATGCAAGCGCTGCAAAAACGCGAACGTGGCCGACACGTCGGATTAATTCTGGAACAAGACGGCTGGCTCCTAAAAAACCTACAAAATAAGCAGACATCACGACTGACAATTCAATAGTACTAAAGCCCTCTAATTCACCTCTGATCCCAATCAAGGTTCCTTGCAAACCATTTCCGACCATCAACAACATCATGCCGAGCATGAGCGCCCATGTATTTCCTAAGACGACAAACATGAATCAGACCTCTAAAATTCAAGCAATTTTAAAGCGTGTTTTACTAAAGTTTCTTCAACAAAAGCGACGCATCACCGTATGAAAAAAATCTATATTTTTTCTGTAGAGCATGTGCATAGATTTTCTTTATACGGTCAGCTCCCATTAACGCCGACACTAGCATTAGTAAAGTAGATTTTGGCAGATGAAAATTCGTCATAAGACCGTCAGCTACTTTGAAGTTAAATCCTGGATAAATGAATATATCTGTTTGACCGCTCCACGCATTAACTAAGCCATCATCTTGAGCTGCTGACTCAATCAATCTTAGAGCCGTCGTTCCTACTGGTATCACGCGATTCCCGCTTGATTTGGTTTCGTTTATTTCTGTAGCTGCAGTTTCCGAAATATAGCCAATCTCTGGATGCATTTGGTGTTCGCTAATATAATTAGCCTTTACAGGCAAAAAAGTCCCTGCACCAACATGCAACGTGACAAAAGTGGTGGTAACGCCTAACCTTTTGAGCTTAGTTAATAATTCTTTATCAAAATGCAGTGAAGCGGTTGGTGCTGCTACCGACCCAGGTTCTTTTGCCCATATCGTTTGATAGTCTACTACGTCCCTTGAGTCCGCCGATCTTTTTTTTTCGATGTAAGGAGGTAATGGCATTGAGCCAATAGCATATAGACTTTCATCTAATTCTTGGCCACATTTGTTAAAACAAAGAGTAGCAGTACCGTTAGATTTATGAGTAATTTTTGCATTCAAACCTAACCCAAGATCTATGATTTCGCCAAGATCTAGTTTTCGTAAAGGTTTTACAAGAGCGACCCATGTATCTTTTGCGACACGTTCGATCAAATTTATTGCTATTTTGGCTGTTACAATTTTTTTTGGACTTATGGTTCTGGTACGTGTTCCAGACAGACGCGCTGGTATGACCTTGGTATTATTCAGAACTAACCTATCTCCCGGTCGCAGCAAGTTTACCAAGTCACTAACTATTAAATCATCAATAGTATTATCTGTTGCTACAAGTAGTCGTGCGGACACCCTAGGGGTTTTGGGCCTAAGTGCAATTAAATCTGTTGGAAGTTCAAAGTCAAAATCTTCAAGCTTCATTTATCTACCTCAACCTTTGGTGGCGGCCTTCTGAAAATTTCTCGAAACATTCCAGGTGTCAGTACAGAAAATGGATTTACGAGAACCTTTGGTGAATCTGGATCACCCCAAAGGTCAAAATTGAAACCGATTAGGCCCTCTCCTTTTCGAGTTAAAACGGAACCAATCGCATTAATCGCATAAACAGGAGAAAAAACACCCTGAAAATCCAATAATCGATCATCTCTATCCAAATACCCATCGAGTGAAATACCGAGTGACGGACCGAAGAAGCTCGCACGATCAATGATGTATTGATCATCATCAAGTCTAAAATTTATATCACTTTCAGTCAGAAAAAGCCCTTGTCCTAGCATTTGCTCAAGCAATCCAATAATCGAAAGTGCTTGTAGTAATTTAGCTAGAGCTGGCAAATCATAAATCTTCAGATCTTCTGTTAATAACCTTCCTTCAATTTTGTCGTTATTACGATCAATTTTTAACTTAAGAGAACCTTCAGCACCCCTCTTTATAATTCCAGCTGCTTGTAAGAAAGCCCCGGCATTATTGGATAATATTTCAGTAGAGCTATTTTCAAGTTTGGAATCAAACGTACCAGTGACAGGATCAATGCCCATAAATAAACCATTAAAATTTCCGTTAATCTGGTCTGATACAAAGCTTGTTGAAAAATTATCAATATAAAAAGAGTCTGTGATATCAAGCCTATCCAAATTTACAAAAATCGGAGTGCTAAATTTACTTTTCCCATTTGAATCAATAGTTTTAAGATAGTTTGCAATGTTAACTTCACCACCTGTGATTTCCAATCCATTTTGGGATATAACACCAGAAATATCCAAGATATCTTCTCTGACCAACCGCTCTACAACAAATTTCTCATTATTGTTGATCCTCAAATCTACCCCTAAACCCTCTCCTGACATAGTTAGTTTGTCATATTGTATTCGATCCCCGATATGTCCAAGCACTTCCAAATTAGCCAAGGAAGTCTCATTTTTCATCCATCCAAGTTCCGGAATTCTTATTTCAAGGCCTTTTAGGTTTGACGTTAATCGGAATGTTGCGTCTTTATTTCTCGGAAAGTCTAAAGTGAAAAATGCTTCGGAACTGCCAGAAAACCACTCCTTTCCAGTACCCATTACAAAGTTGTGTAATATAGGCTCTGATATTAATATTTTTCCATCAATACGGGGAGCGATATTGAGACCTTCTTTTCCAAATCCAGAAATATATTTCAAATCAACTGGAATATCCCCAACGAGTATTGGTCCATTTAATTGTAAGCGACCCTCGTTTATTTCTAATGAAAGCCTTGCTGCTTCAAGATCATAAGGAAATGTTTTCTCACTAATCTTGATATCCTCAAGAGCTCCAAACAATTTATATATAATTTCTTGAGGCTTTATCTCACTTTTAAGTGGTAGATTTAGAATTCCCTTTAGTTTAGAACCTCCTTGAATACTATTTGGCACCTCAAAACCATTATTTTTTTCCAAATTAGACAATGTAATCAGAGCGGATAGAGGACCGACTGATTTTAAATTAATTTGGGCAGGATATGGTTTAATATCTGTATTATTTACAACCAAATTTGATCCAGAAAGATCTAACCGGTTAGCTTGATCACCAACATAGCCATTTGTTAAACTCACAGAAAATCTTTTGTCATAGAATGAGTAATTTCCAGCTGCATTCTCCAATTGAGGAAAGCCATTCATTAGATTTATTGTTGCATTAGAAAAAGAATAACCCATTACAACTCTTGGTTTAATGTTGCTTCCAAAAGTTACCGAAGCGTAGAGATTATTTAAGTTTGCACCAAAAACATTTTTCTCCAGCCAAATGCGCCCATTCTTTTTATATTCAGGAGGCCAGTAAGCTATGATATCGTCTTTTGTTGCTTGACTACTTTCTAGATCTGACGAAACCTCCCAACCCCCTTTTCCTGAAATAATTTGTCCCTTTGCGAGGATAACCAACTCTCTCAATGGATCCCGTGCGGATAATTTCAAGATTTCTAAATTGAAAGGCTTAGGCTCCAGCATAAAGTCAATCACTACATCTTCTAATTCGAGTGGGCGCCTATATACTTCAAGCGGGTTGGCTTTTAGTTCAGTTGCCTTAAGAGTGCCGGTGTAATAAGTCCTTTCATTCTCATCAATCTTTAGCTGGACTGATCCTGCTAAGATTGTCTGTAGGTCAGTACTGTTTATGGTTATTTCCTCAAAATTAAGAAGATTAATTTTTCTGTTGTATGAAAAATAGACATTTGCATTATCGAAACCCAAAGGTTTACTTTTATCATCGGCGCGTATAACCCCTGAACCAATCTTTAGTGAAGCATTAATTTCATCGACTTCCATCTCAGAACCGACCTTTGTTCTAAAGGCACCTGAAATTGGTGCTTCAACAACATTCAACCAAGACAGAGCTGGGGCTTGTGCGGCAATTTCTTTAGATGGGAAACCCTCAAATAATATTCCAACGCTTCCATCTCCTGACTTCAGATTTGTTTCATAGTTAACTTGAAGCATTGAAATGTCAGCTCCACCCAGTAAAAATGCAGCGTCTCCACGCACAACTACATCGTCAAGCTGTCTATTTAATTCTATCCTAGCACCGTCGATAACCCAAAGTTTCGACTCTTTTTGATCATCATACTGCACAGTCATGGAAGTGACTGTAAAATTCTCTAAATCCAAAAAAGCTTCTCTTTCAAAAAATTTCCTTAAACCCATCGATTCTGGGGAAAAAATATCATCACTTTCACTGGTGATAAGGATATTTTGTCCAAATTTTATTGAAAAATACCCGGCGGCATCTCTGCGTATCCCAATTGTTAGGCCATCAAGCAAAATGGTGCTTAAATTAAAGTTTCCAGTAGTTATCTGTCGCAGAGATGCCCCCAATTCAACTTTAGATATCTCTAGAAATGGAAGACTATCTACATTATCATAAATCGTAACATCAGAGACGATAATTTTTGGATTAAAATTTTCACTTAACGCAATCTGAACGCGTCCAAATTCAAGCTGACTATTAAAATGTAAATTTTCAATCTCTTCAATTATATAATTTTTCAGGAATTTCGGTGCATCCACAGCTCTAACTGATAAAGTAAAAAGCATCATTAAAACTGCCACTGCAGCAGAACTAATAGTAATAGAAAAAACTGTGAGAAAAGTCCGAATTATAGAATTATCAAAAAACGTTCTAAAAAATATTTTAAGTAGCGTTTGCAATATCTATTCTTTCCTTTAACTCTAGATTACCCACACTAACTTCTGTATCTATTTGCGACTAGTTTAGAAAGTAAAAATATGATGAATGTTCCTTACAGCTCACCAGACGTATCACTTCCTCGAGATGGTGGCGAAATGTTAAACTTAAACAAATTACGACCAAAAAATGTGGTATTATTTTTTTATCCAAGGGACGCAACAGCAACATGTACTAAACAGGCAATTGCCTTTTCTCAAGCAAAAGAAGATTTCGAAAAACTCAATACCGTCATAATTGGAATTTCAAAAGATAATATAAAAAGCCATGAGAAGTTTATTTTAAAAAATGATCTTAAAATACCTCTACTTTCCGATGATAGAGCTGAAATTTGCGAGGCTTTCGACGTTTGGAAAGAAAAATCTATGTACGGTAAGACTTACATGGGAATTGAACGCTCCACCTTTTTAATAGATGGGAACGGCACTGTGGTAAAAGAATGGCGAAAAGTAAGAATTGATAATCATGTTACAGATGTGCTCAATGCAGTGAAGAACTTGTAAAATTTTGTGTTTACTCGTAACTTTTGTTTCTAATCATTTTAGTTTACATAAAGCTTATTAAGTAAAATATATCACCAAAGTCTATGTTACGTAAAATTCCTATATTTATCGAAAATTTCTGGAGCAATTATTTTCCCAGTAGGCAACTATTACTAAAAACGGGATCAGACACTAAATTTTTTACTCTCAGTTCATCAACTCAAGCTATAATTATCTTTGCAGTATTTATTTTTGTAGGTTGGTCACTTTTCTCTTCGCTAATATTTACTTTCAAAGCGCTGAATTTAGGGGTTAAAGAAGACTATTTCGCCAGATCAAACGTGAATTACGAAGATCGAATTGAACAAATATCAGATGAAAAATATTCATATTTCCAAAGAGTTAAAGATGCGGAAGCGAAACTGAGAGAAGCATTGGAAGCCATTGAAGACTTCCAGGTTGAGATAACAAGAGCACAAATACGAGAAGAAGAATTGCAATCAGGCATTCTGATACTACAAGACCTTATAAAACAAACAAAAAGTAATAACCTTGCGGGGTTAGAAGAACAAAAGAACCGCCGCAATAACGTGACTGGTCTGCAACAAGAGAATACTATCAACACACTACCACGAATTTCCATTCTACTGTCACTATTGGAGGAGACTGTCAAAGAGCGCGATGACATTAAAGCAAAATTAGTAAAAGCATTAAGAAAAGTTGATCAACTGTCATATAAAGCAGACTTGTCTCAACAAAACAACGAACAAATATTCAGACAAATTGAAGAAGCATTAGTAATATCAGTCAAACCATTGGAAAAAATGTTTAAATCTGTCGGCCTTGATTTAAACAGTATACTAAATGTTATAAGAAATACTTATTCTGGATATGGGGGGCCAAATCTACCAATTTCAAAACTCCCAATAGACAGCTTGACTGATGATGAAAAATTAGCGGCCGAGTTGGTAGACCAAATCTTAGAGCTCGGCGCTTGGCGAATAGCAGTGCAAAAAATACCATTTGCGCATCCCTTAAATGAAACTTTCAAATACACATCCGGTTTTGGACCGCGTTGGGGTACAATGCACTATGGTACTGATATGGCTGCAAAACAAGGGAGTGCAATCCTGGCCACAGCGGACGGTGTTATTAATTTCGCCGGGTGGGAAAAAGGTTATGGAAAATTAATAAAAATAAAACATGACTTCGGTTATGAAACGCGGTATGCTCACTTGTCAAAAATTAGTGTAAACGTGGGTCAAAGAATTTCTCAAGGCGATCGGATTGGCAAAATGGGTAATACTGGCAGATCAACCGGAACGCATTTGCACTATGAAATTCGAAGAAATGGTAAACCGATAAATCCAATGAAATACATCAGGGCTAGACAAAATGTTTTCTAAAACCAAAATTACAGACCAGAAAAAAAGTAGCGATGCTGCAACACCATTAGTATCAGACGCATCAAGTGAAGAAAAAGAGCTAACTTTTTCAGCTCCTTTTTCTCGATCTAAGCCTGCGGCATCTGTACTGTCGGAAGACTTAAAAGTGATTGGCAACATTAAAACCCTTGGTGATATTCAAGTGGAAGGCCTGGTAGAAGGAGATATTAGAGCTCATCTATTAACCATTGGTGAAAGCGCCACGATCAAAGGGGAAGTAGTTGCAGACGATGTCGTTATAAATGGTCGAATTGCTGGCCGTGTAAGAGGTTTAAAAGTAAGGCTCACATCTACCGCACGCGTAGAGGGAGACATAATCCATAAAACGATCGCAATTGAGTCTGGAGCGCACTTCGAAGGTTCAGTGCAAAGACAGGATGATCCCATTAACCAAAATGCAAAAAATAATAAAAATGAGGCAGCCTCACCCGACCCTTCTAAGATGAAGCAAATTTCGGCAAATGGGTCTGGCTCAAATCCCTCCTCACCAAAAATCATTTCATAAAATTTAGGTTTGAGCTTTTGGCCTGTAATATGTGATTGAAGACCTTGCTAAAAGGGCTTCCTTTTCAGATGATTTAACTAGCACCTCTCCAACAACTAAAGTTTTACCTAATTTTAAAAGATTACAGTCGGCAAATAGCTCCTCATCCATTGTAGGTTTTTTTAGAAAATCTATAGAACAATTTGTGGTCACGGCCAGAGGCTCCTTGCCAATATGTGCCAGAAGCAAAATATACATTCCGATATCAACAAGACTAAAAATCGTTGGACCGGAAACTGTTCCTCCTGGTCGCAAATTTTCTTGTGTGATATTTTGAGTAACTCTTGCATATCCCTGCTGCAGATCAACAATTCTATACCTATTAACTACCTGTGGAAAAACTTCGTCTAGGTAACTTGATAATTCTGAAATTGAAAATTGTAATTTCATTGATACCTCGGTACAAAAACTCTAATTACATATGAATTAAATCTAGAAAGAGAACAAGATGAGTCTGGTAGAGAGAATTGATCGCGGTGCAATCTGTAGGTTATTACTTAACCAGCCCAGTAGATTAAATGTACTTTCAGATAATTTACTGAATGCTCTACAAAAGGAACTTGATAGCATAAATAAAAGTAATAACATACGTTGTGTTATTATTTCAGGAGCTGGGAATGGTTTCTGCGCTGGTCATGATCTTAAGGAAATGACTAAGCAAAGGCAAAATCCTGATGGCGGAGTCGGTTATTTTCAGGATCTGTTTGTAAGATGCTCAAAAATGATGACTACTATTCAATCTTTACCACAACCTGTAATTGCACAAGTGCATGGCATTGCAACAGCTGCTGGTTGTCAACTTGTAGCAAGTTGTGATTTAGCAGTTGCAGATGAAAGTGCGCGCTTTGGCGTAAACGGCGTTAATATTGGACTGTTTTGTTCCACACCAATGGTAGCTCTAACACGAGCCGTTGGACGCAAAAAAGCTTTCGAGATGCTTGTGACGGGGCAATTTATTGAAGCGAAAGAAGCAAAGGAAATTGGTTTAATCAACAAGGTTTCTAAAATTGGTAAACTGGAAGAGACAGCAGATGAATTAGCGTTGCAAATAGCTAGTAAACTGGGTGATGCAGTTAAAATAGGGAAAGAGGCATTCTACAAACAAGGTGAAATGGGCATAAATGATGCCTACTGTTATACTGGTGCTGTGATGGCCGAAAATATGATGTTCGAGCAAACAAAGAAGGGAATTAACCTTTTCTTAAATAAGAAAATACCAGAATGGGACCAATGATCTCATTAATCAATTACATTGCAGGTAAAATATGAAGACCTCAAAAATCCTTACAATTATTGGTGGCGGAATGGCAGGGTGTGAGGCTGCATGGCAAGCTGCTAATATGGGAGTTAGGGTCAATTTGTATGAAATGAGGCCGAAAGTAAAAACATTTGCACATAATACAGATTATTTGGGTGAAATGGTTTGTTCGAACTCCTTTAGGTCAGACGATAACGAATACAATGCCGTTGGCCTTCTGCAATGGGAAATGTACGAAGGGAATGGCTTAATTATTAAATCTGCACTTGATAATAGACTTCCAGCCGGAGGTGCTTTGGCAGTTGATAGAGATAATTTTGCAAAATGCATCACAAATAAAATAAACCAACACCCTAATATAAGGGTAATTAACGATGAAAATGTCGAATTAGAACATTTTGATAAGGTAATCGTTGCGACAGGTCCATTAACCTCGAAAAGACTAGCAGATCGTATAAGAAAACTAACAGGCAATGATGCCTTATCATTTTATGATGCGATCGCCCCAATCGTATACAAAGACTCCATTGATATGTCCAAAGCATGGATGCAATCGCGATACGATAAGGGCGAAACAGAGCAAGAAAAAAAAGCATATTTAAACTGCCCAATGACAAAAATTCAGTATGAAAATTTTATAGATGCCTTATTGGAGGCCGAAAAAACTGAATTTCGCGACGAAGAACACATTGAATACTTTAATGGCTGCTTACCAATTGAAGTTATGGCAGAGCGTGGACGGGAAACCTTGAGGTTTGGACCAATGAAACCAGTTGGCTTAACAAACCCAAATAGCAAAGAAAAACCATATGCTGTCGTTCAATTGAGGAAAGACAATGCTATAGGCACACTGTATAATATCGTTGGTTTTCAAACAAAGATGAAATACGGAGCTCAAAAAAGCGTTTTTTCTATGATACCCGGGTTAGAAAATGCAAATTTTGCGCGATTGGGCGGGATTCACCGAAATACATTTCTAAACTCACCCCAATTATTAGATAGAGAAATGCGCTTAAAATCATCACCAAACATTAGATTTGCCGGACAAATAACAGGAGTTGAAGGCTATGTGGAAAGTGCCGCAATGGGATTGATTGCAGGTCGCTTTGCAGCAGCTGAGATTCTGGGCCTACAGAAAGATGAAGTCCCATCAAATACAGCCACTGGCGCACTTTTAAACCACATCTCAGGTGGGGCAGACCATAACTCTTTTCAACCAATGAATGTGAATTTTGGCCTGTTTGATCCGATTGACAGTTTGAAATCTGGCAGAAAAGCAAGAAAAACTAGATACAAAGCATATACTGATCGGGCGAAGTCCTTGTGGAAAGAGTGGGAAGCTAGCTGGCACTAGACATTAAGGAGGAAAAAGAGCTAAATCTTATGTATGTGTGCGGATTTTTTGGATAAGGTGTATAAGGCCGAATACAAAGACCCTAGAGATTTATATCGGGACTGGGCCGATACCTACGACAACGAGCTAGCTCAAAACGAATATACCACGCCCATTAGAACAGCCAAAGCATTAACAAAATTTGCTTCTAATAAGTCTATATCGATATTAGATTTTGGCTGCGGCACAGGTCTGTCTGCAGAAGCTCTCATTTCATGCGGATTTTCAAATATTGATGGCATTGATATTTCAAATGAAATGATTGAAATCGCCCGTGAAAAACGGATCTATAGAAACTTAGAGTGCTTTAATCCAGACAAAGGTATCCCAGTTAAAAAAAATGAGTATTCCATAATTACTGCCATCGGCGTAATAAGCGTCGGCGCAGCCCCAATTTCAATATTTGATGAAGTCTTCAATTTGCTTCCTAAAGATGGATTATTTGCTTTTTCGTTCAATGAACATTCTTTAATGGTCCCAGAATACTCTTTGAAAGTTGAACAAACAGTTAATGAAAAAAAAGCAGTGCAACTATTCTGCGAACTAGGACCGCACATTTTAAAACGAGATTTAAAGTCAATGGTATATATTATCAAAAAGTTATGACTTTTATAACTCGATTTGCACCATCACCAACGGGGCCTATGCATCTTGGACATGCTTACTCTGCAATGCTGGCTTATTATATTTCACAGGAAAACGACGGCGATTTTTATTTAAGGATTGAAGATTTAGACCAATCGAGAGCAAAAATTCAATGGGAAGAACAAATATATGAAGATCTTAGCTGGCTCGGCATAAAATGGAATAAGACTGTTTTAAGACAATCTGAAAGATTAGAACTTTATTTCACTGAAATGTTAAAGAAAGCTGAAAATTTTGGTCTTTTCATATGCAGATGTTCTCGCGGTGATATTGCCTCAATTACGTCAGCACCACATGGGGCGGATGGGCTAGTTTATCCGGGCACATGCCGAAATGGCAAACATAGCTTCTCAACGGAAATGCGAAAAAATCCAGATTTATTGCAAAGCAATATTCGCATGCACCCAATGCTCGATAAAACATCTTTCAATTTTCAAGAAAATATATTTCGGAAGAGCGAACCAGCTTTCACATTTTCTGAATTTAAAAAAAGTATCGGAGACGTTGTTTTATGGAGACGGGGTTATGCAGCCTACCATTTAGCTAGCGTTATAGACGATGCACATCAAGGTGTAACGGACGTCATAAGAGGAGAAGATTTATTCGAGGCAACAAAAATTCACGTCGTCATTCAGAATGTACTAGAGTTGCCGACACCTAAATATCATCATCATAGGTTAATCCTTGATGAGGCAGGCCATCGACTGGCAAAGAGAAGTGATGCGCAATCAATAAAAACGTACAGAGCACTTGGGTATACCCCTGAAGATATTAGGGAATTACTAGGGTTAGTCTAGAAAATAACAAACAAGTAAAACTAATCGATGACTAGTGCTCTAATATAACAGTCTCATTTTCATTAATTAATTTATTGAAAAAACAGCTTGTTCTGTTTGTGTGACATGCCGGTCCTTTTTGCCTAACCAGGAGTAAAATTGCATCATTATCACAATCAAAGCGAAGCTCTATTAACTCTTGGGTATGCCCAGAGGTAGCCCCTTTCTCCCACAGGGCACTACGAGAGCGAGACCAATAAGTAACACGCTTGGTCTCTAGGGTCTGCCGGATGGAGTCCACATTCATCCAAGCCAGCATTAAAACTGTTCCAGATTCAAAATCTTGAGTGATCGCAGGCATCAACCCCTTTTCATTAAATTTTAGCTGGCTTAATTCAAATTTCATTTTCATTCACTATATTGTTTTTATAATTATTGTATTATTTATATAACTGACAGCCGGGGTAAAAGAGTATATTTGGACAATGACGAATAATAACGACCTAATCGATTTATATTCTAAGCGAATATTAGCCTTAGCAGCCGACATTGAGCATACAAAAAGGTTGGATAACCCTCAGAGCACCGTAAAAAAACGATCTCCTATGTGTGGATCAATGGTGACAGTAGATATATGTCTAAATGAAAACAAAGTAGTTGATTATGGACATGAGGTAAAAGCCTGTGCACTTGGCCAAGCAGCCGCAAGCGTAATATCAAAATCAATTATTGGGAGTGATGTGGATCAAATACTTACTGCTCGTGAAGAATTGATTGATATGCTAACTAAAAATGGTTCTTCCCCTAATAAACCTTTTGAAGAGCTCGAAGTGCTACAACCTGCGAAAGATTTTAAAAATAGACACTCATCTATTCTCTTAACCTTTGATGCAATAGCAGATGCAATTGATGAAATAAATAAACCGGAGCCTATAAAAACATCCTAAATCTCAAATAAGATTTCATGATCCTAATTTAATAGAATGATGGTAAGTGAAGCCCGGCAAACAATATTAAAATCAAAGAAACACAACCGATAGCGTCTTTTACAAAACCAATCCCGTTACCTGATAAAATATTCTTAAGTTCAGTGCGCATAATTAGACCCTTTGTTTATGTTTTGTTCTTTTTTCACAAAAGGTTTCAAATGTAAAGAACTTTTTAAGAACATTTGGGGAATATTTAAATAATCTATCCTACGGATAATAAACGAAACGCTTGCTCTTGGCCTAGTAGCCAAAGCAAATTGCGGGATGCGTTACCTTTTTTTGTCAAACGCAAAGTTGGGTCTTTCTCAAGCAAAAGTCGAGCGTCCTTTTGAGCAATTTCAATTAAGTGTTCTTGATGATAGATGTCGGCAATTCTAAAACGCGGCAATCCCGATTGAGCAGTTCCAATCATATCCCCGGCTCCTCTCATTTGCAAATCAAGCTCAGCTATTTTGAACCCATCCTCAGTTTCTCGTAAAATACTTAGTCGTCTCTCACCATTTTCGCTTAATGGGGCCTTGTATAGAAGAATACAACTACTATCTGAGGTTCCCCTACCAACCCTCCCACGCAACTGATGCAATTGAGCTAAACCAAATTTTTCTGCATGCTCTATAACGATTATATTAGCGCTTGGGACGTCTACACCAACCTCGATCACCGTCGTCGAAACCAGAACTTTAATTTCTCCCTCACTAAACTTTTTCATAACTTCATCTTTTTCGTCAGAATTCATTTGACCATGGACTAGGCCTACTTCGCCTTCTCCTAAATTAGCTCGAAGAGCCTTAAAACGATCCTCAGCAGCCGTATATTCTAGAACCTCACTCTCCTCTATTAATGGGCAAACCCAATAAGCTTGATTTTTTTTATCGATTGCCTTTTTTAACTTTAATACAATTTCATTCACTCGATTATCGGAAATAATTACAGTTTTTACCGGTTTACGACCTGCTGGCTTGTCAGTTAAAACTGTGAGGTCCATTTCACCGTATTGCGATAACGCGAGCGATCTTGGTATTGGGGTCGCAGTCATGACTAGCACATCTACACTTTGCCCTTTTTCACCTAGAGCCAATCTCTGCCGAACACCGAAACGATGCTGCTCATCTATTATTGCCAAACGCAAGTCTAAGAAATGAACACCAGATTGAAACACAGCATGAGTTCCGATCAAAATATGAATTTTGCCATCTAGTAGTGCTGCAAGCTTTCTATCTCTTTGTTTGCCCTTATCTCTTCCAGTTAAAGCGTCGACAACAACTCCCACTTTATTCCCTAGAGGGCGTAAATTCTCAAGATGTTGTTGAACCAAAATTTCCGTTGGGGCCATCAACACACCTTGCCCGCCAGCCTCAACAGCTGATAATAACGACAGAAAAGCAACAACTGTTTTTCCTGAGCCTACATCCCCCTGCAAAAGCCTGTTCATTTTGAAAGGTTTAGCTAAATCCTCTTTTATATCTTCTATGGAAACTTTTTGAGATTTTGTTAATTTAAAATCCAACTCATCTACGGCCGAGGCTACCAGATCACCAGTTCCGACTGTCTTGCGCCCAACCTTTTTCCGATTATTAACCCGCGCAATCGCAAGCGTCAGTTGGTGCGCATAAAGTTCGTCATATGATAGGCGTTCCCGAGCGGGGTAACTTGGAGCAACTGCTTCTTGTGAGGTTGGTTCATGCACGAGTTTTAAAGCTTGCCTCCAATCTGGCCATGACCTGCTCTTCTTCAAACTTGGATCAATCCATTCTTCAAGTTCAGGCAACAATTGAAGTGCTGAATGTAATGACTTGCGCATGATTTTTTGAGTGATACCCGCAGTTAAAGGATAAATTGCTTGGAACCTCTCAATTTTTATCTTTTCTGAAGGTTGAACGATATATTCAGGATGCACGACCTGCTGAATACCATCAAATAATTCGAGTTTTCCAGAAATAATTCGTTTTTCTCCAACCGGTAAAACCTTATTTAAATGATCCTTTCGAGCATGAAAAAAAACTAAATTGAAACTTACCTCTTGATCTTGCACGATGACTTTATAAGCAGTTTGTTTGGATCGCCCCGGCTGATGTTTTAGAACAGTCACTTCAACCACAACATATCTGCCTGAGGGGTACATAAAAACTGTATCCACTAATTCTCGCTTTATGCCTGAGATTGGCAATGTGAGAATTAAATCTAAAGGCTTCTCGATTAATAGCCCTCTCATTTTTCTTTCAATACCGGGGCCAATACCTTCTAAACTGGTTAAAGATTTATGAAGAGGGAATAGTATCTCCGGACGATTAGTCATCTCTTTTCAACCAGAGAAAGCCAATCATCCTCATTAATTATTTCTACACCGAGTTCAGTTGCCTTCTTGGCTTTTGAACCAGCGCCGGGACCAGCTACTACCAAATCAGTATTCGAAGAAACAGAACCTGCAACCTTTGCCCCTAACTGTTCTGCTGAAACCTTGGCTTCGTCTCTGCTCATACGCTCCAGTTTACCGGTGAATACAATTATTTTATTTGCAATAGGGCTATCTGAAACTTCATGAACGGGAAAATCCTTAATCGATAGCTGCTTCACTAATCTGTCAATACTCGTACGTTGAGGGCCAGGTGAAAAAGCCTCAACTAACGAATGAACCATTACATTGCCAACCCCATCAATCGACAAAAGCTTTTCCAATTCATCAGTTTTACTGTTTCCGACACGCTCCATAGAACTTATAAAATCAGTCCAATTAAGGTAATGTGCAGCAAGCAACTTAGCAGCAGTTTCACCAACATGCCGTATGCCTAGGCTGAAAAGTAGAACTGCGAAGTCAATTTCTTTCTTTGAATTAATAGCTTCAAAAAGATTTGCAGCACTTTTCTCACCCCATCCCAGCCTATCTTTTAGCTTTACTGGGTTTGTTTCATCACGTTCTTGAATGGTAAAAATATCTGCTGGCTCACGAATTGATAAATCTACATCATTGAAGAACATCTCAATTTGTTTTGCCCCTAATCCCTCAATATCAAGTGCTTTACGAGAGACGAAATGCTTTAAACGCTCAATGGCCTGTGCCGGACAAATAAGACCCCCGCTGCATCTACGAACAGCGTCACCCACCTCCCTTAAAGCTGCTGAACCACATTCTGGACAAACAGTTGGAAATTCGAACTTTTCCGATTTCTCTTCTCTCTTTGAATGGTCCACATCGGATATCTTGGGTATTACGTCTCCAGCTCGATAAATCTGAACCGAGTCTCCAATACGGATATCTTTCCCATCTCTTATTGGCTTTCCAACATTATCAAAACCGGAAATATAATCTTCGTTGTGCAAAGTTGCATTCGATACCACCACTCCACCTACTGTCACAGGGAGGAGCCGAGCGACAGGGCTCAAAGCGCCTGTGCGACCAATTTGGATTTCTATAGATAAAATTTGAGTCCAGGCTTTTTCAGCAGCAAATTTATGAGCAATTGCCCAACGTGGCGTAGTCGTTCTAAATCCTAATCTTCTTTGGGCCTCAAGGTTGTTTACCTTATAAACAATGCCATCGATATCATAATCTAAAGAAGCTCTTTGTTTTTCTATCTTTTCATAATATTTGATCAGATCTTCAACTTTTTGAAAAGTTTCAGTAAGCGGATTAGTAGAAAATCCAAACTCCGCGAGCTTGCTAATTGCTAAATATTGACTAGAAGCAAAATGCTCTGAAATTGATCCCCAAGAATACGCGAAAAACCGCAGTGGTCTTTCCTTTGTAATAAGCGGATCTAGTTGCCTAAGAGACCCTGCTGCTGCGTTTCTCGGGTTAGCAAAAACTTTGGCACCCGCTGACACCTGTCTAGCATTTAAGTCATTAAAATCTTTGTGTCCTATATACACTTCTCCGCGAACTTCCAAAAGTTTAGGCGCATTTATTAGTGTGTGAGGTATGTCAGCGATCGTTTTTGCATTTTCAGTTACATTTTCACCGACAGAGCCGTCACCCCTTGTGGACGCTAATACCAATCGTCCATCTTCATATCTTATGCTGAGTGATAGGCCATCAATTTTAGGCTCGGCAGTGTATTCCAAGTTTTGACTACCCGACATATTTAGGTACTTTTTCAATCTCTCATCAAAACTTACTATATCATCTTCACTAAATGCATTACTTAGTGACATCATTTTGACTTCATGAACGACCTTTGCGAAAGCATTAGAGACCGTGGAGCCAATTTGATCAGATGGGCTATTTACTAACTTTAAATGAGGGAAAAGATCTTCAATTTCTTTATTGCGAACTTTGAGCCGATCATATTCAGCATCGGAAATTTTAGGATCATCAAGTTCATGATAATTTTTATCAGCATCCTTTATTTCTTTAGCCAATATTTTTAATTCTATTTCCGCTTCATGCTCGGACAGATCTAAAATATTTTTATTTCTGATCACCTTCAAACCTTCTTATTCAAAAATAATTTTTACTTTAAATCCTATCTATCTCAAAGATAAAAAAAACTTCATTATCCTTTAATAGTATTAACTTAAGTGAACAATTACCATCGAAAGGTAGATTACTAGAACATTAATGAAACCTACAGTCACTGATTATTTTCTTTAGTTGTTTATGCCAACTAAAATTGATGAGGATCAATAAATTTTGTATATTTCTTGGCTGTTAAATTAGTTAATTACACTATATTTATCACATAGTAGGGCCAAATAGTCTTAGGAACAGCTACCTTATGGGATTACAGAAATTAAATTCTTTAGGTTTTAAAAAACCAGAGGCTGAAACAAGAGTAGTTGTTGCAATGTCGGGAGGCGTTGATAGCTCAGTGGTAGCAGCAATGCTTAAATCAGAGGGTTATGATGTTATTGGTGTAACACTGCAACTTTACGATCATGGCGCTGCATTATCAAAAAAAGGAGCCTGTTGTGCTGGTATTGATATTCACGACGCACGACGCATCGCGGAAAAATTAAATTTCCCTCATTACGTTTTAAACTATGAGAATGTATTCAAGGAACAGGTAATTGATGAATTCGCTGAAAGTTACCTGGCCGGAGCTACGCCGGTACCGTGTATAAGATGCAATGAACGCATAAAATTTAAAGACCTTTTAGAAACTGCAAGAGATTTAAACGCAGATTGTATGGCAACCGGCCATTACATACGCCGCACTCAAGGCATTAATAAGGCGGAATTACATTGCGCTGCGGATTATTCTAGAGACCAAAGTTACTTTTTATTCTCCACCACAAATGAGCAACTTGAATTCCTAAGATTTCCATTGGGAAGTCTTGGTTCAAAAAAAGAAACTCGGATGCTTGCCAAAAAATTTAATCTAAGTGTGTCCGATAAACCAGATAGCCAAGATATTTGTTTCGTGCCCAATGGAAATTATGCGTCTGTCATCGAAAAACTGCGTCCAGAAGCTATGGATCCTGGTGAGATTGTGGATCATGAGGGAAATTTTGTGGGAACCCACCAGGGCGTAATTCATTACACCGTAGGACAAAGACGTGGCTTGGGCATTGGAGGTTTAGAAAAACCACTATATGTTATCAAATTAGACGTAGAAGAAAAAAAGGTGATTGTAGGACCTAAAGCTCTTTTAAAAACTACTCATGTACCTATTGAGCAGATAAACTGGTTGGGAGATGGGTCCCTTCAGAGCAAAAAAGAGTGGTATTTATCAGTGAAAGTTCGCTCAACTAGACCACCTAGTGAGGCAATTTTAAGACCAATTAACGACTATTCTGCCTCTGTTGAACTAATTACTCCAGAAGAAGGCGTTTCACCTGGACAGGCCTGCGTATTTTACGAGCGAAGCGGAACTCGGGTACTTGGCGGCGGTTGGATTACTCGATCAAAAAATTGATTTGAAGATCACTTAAAGCTGCGAGTATTGGTAAAAGTGTACTCTGTCATTTGTTTGTATATTTCTCCGGCCCTTAAGAATGCATTCGGGAACCCCTCGTTATTTGGGCTATCTGGCCAAAGTTGTGGTTCTAAGGCGATTCCTTGAAATGGCTTCAAAGGAGGATTAAGAGACGAGCCAGTATAAACTTGTAAACCCGGCTCTGTTGTAGATAGAACCATTTTGCATCCAGAAGCTACCAACTCTGCAACCTCACGCAGCTCAGTCACGCTGGAAGAAAAACAAAAATTGTTATCTAACGAAGCTACAGCCCCGCGCTGATCTGAAAGTTTGGTCTCTCTTCGAAAATCAAACTTTGACCCACCAACGTTTATTAATCTTCCAGTGGGTAATTTATTATTATCGATCTCAACAATTTCATCAGATTTAACCAAAAGGTAATGGTTTTTTAAGTTACCGGAGTAATCTAAATTGAAGTAACTATGATTGGTAAAGTTACACAGGCTTATTTGAGGAGTTCTGGCTTCGATAATTATTTTTAATTTAGCGCCATCTAACTCGTATCTCACCTTTACAGACAAACTTCCGCCAAACCCCATGTCCCCATCATTGAATTGATATGACAGTTCAACAAAATCATCATCATAGTTCTCTATTTTCCAAGGCCCATTATGGCAGGATTGAGAGCCACCGTGCAGGGTTGTCGAAAATTCGTTTTTATCTAGTTCGAATTTCTTAGATTCAAAAAAATATTGACCATTGGAAATACGATTAGCATATCGTCCAATTATTACGCCTAAGTAGTTCTTATCAGAAAAATAATCTTGGAGCGAAGCATATCCTAGAACTATAGAATTTTCAAAACCACTGAACCTAAGATCTTTGAGAGTTGCGCCAAAATTAAGTATTTCGGCCTGCAATATGTCGCTCTCTAAACTAATCGAAAAGACATCAAAGCCTTGATTATGTGTTCCTATTTTTGAAATGCCTGGCATTTAGCAAAATAAATTTTGTCTGTAATTTCTTTTGACCAATACTAAAAACCTAAAGCTCCACAGAAAACAACTTATTACGTGCTTGTTGTAGTTTTTTAAAATCTTCTCCAGCATGATAGGATGAACGCGTTAAAGGAGTTGCAGATACCATTAAAAACCCTTTACCTAAAGCTGCTTTTTCATAAGATAAAAATTCATCTGGATTTACAAATCGATCAACTTTGTGGTGTTTAGGAGTGGGCTGCAAGTATTGGCCTATAGTTAAAAAATCTATGTCTGCCGCCCTCATATCATCCATAACCTGAAGCACTGCCTGTCTGTCTTCACCCAAGCCGACCATTATCCCTGACTTAGTGAACATCGTTGGGGCTATTTCCTTTACCCGCTGAAGTAGACGTAGAGAATGAAAATATCGAGCCCCTGGCCTAACTTCAGGATACAGACCAGGAACTGTCTCCAAATTATGGTTAAAAACGTCTGGAGATGCGTTAACAACAATTTCTAAAACAGTCTCGTCACACTTCAGAAAATCTGGTGTCAGTATTTCGATCGTCGTATTGGGACATTTATTTCGAATAGCTTTTATTGTCTTTGCAAAATGCTGCGCACCACCATCCTCCAAATCATCTCTATCAACTGACGTAATAACTACATGACTTAACCCAAGCTTTTGAACCGTATCCGCTACTTTAACAGGTTCAAAAACATCAAGTCCTTCTGGCCGTCCTGTGGCAATATTACAAAAAGTACAACCGCGTGTGCAAATGTCACCCATTATCATCATAGTTGCGTGCCCTTGGCTCCAACACTCACCAACATTGGGACACCCCGCCTCTTCACAGACAGTGACTAATCCATTCTCTCGGATCAAATTCTTTGTTTTTAAATACTCTTTACTCGTTGGTGCTTTAACCCGTATCCAACTCGGTTTTTTAGGTTGCTTATTATCCGACCGATGTGCTTTTTCCGGATGGCGCTCAGCTGGAATTTTTAAATTGCGCATTTTAACTCCTGTACTCCAACCAAATTTTATCAAATATTTTCATAAAGTGAAAATATTATATTACATACCAGCTATGCATCCTGGAAAAAGCACATATATCAGTCAATTTAAAGAAAACTATCAGGCATAGATGATTTTTTATTTGCAATGTATGTATCCAAAGCTTCTGAAATATCAGGGCTTAAAGTAGGCTTTTGGTAGTTTGCTAGCATTTGCTCTACTCTTAATGCAGCCAAATTCATGCTATCTTTTGCGCCTTCCTCTTCCCAAGTTTCAAAAGGTTTATAATCGAGCACCTCAGTACGCCAGAATGCTTCTTTAAAATTCGCTTGAGTATGCGCGCAACCGAGATAGTGTCCCCCAGGGCCAACCTCGTGTATCGCGTCTAACGCCTGATCATTTTCAGTTATACTCACACCTCTTGCGAGATGGTGTAAAATACCTAACTGATCTGCATCTAAAACAAATTTTTCAAAAGATGAGACCAAACCACCTTCTAACCAGCCACACGCGTGCAACATAAAATTCACGCCACCAAGAAGCGCTGCGTTCAAGGTGTGCGTCGTTTCGTATGCTGCCTGAGCGTCTGGCAGTTTAGATCCACAAAGACTTCCACCAGAGCGAAACGGCAAATTGAAGCGCCTAGCTAGCTGCCCCGCTCCGTATAAAATTTGAGATGCTTCTGGAGTTCCAAAAGTTGGGGCACCAGAATTCATATCGATCGAAGACACAAAAGCGCCAAAAATAACTGGCGCACCTGGTCTTACTAACTGAGAATAGCTAATCCCGGCCATTACTTCCGCCAGTACCTGCGTCAAAGTTCCAGCAACAGAAACTGGCGCCATAGCTCCCCCAACAATAAAGGGCGAGACTATACAGGCTTGATTGTTCTTGGAGTAAATTTCTAATGCGCCCATCATAACATCATCAAAGGTCATGGGTGAGTTGATATTTATCAACGAAGTCATTACTGCGTTCTCTTGAACAAAGTCTTTACCAAATAATATTTCACACATCTCAACGCTATCTTGTGCACGGCTTGGCTCGGTAACCGACCCCATAAACGGCTTATCTGATAAAGTCATATGAGCATGGAGCATATCTAAATGTCTTTTGTTTACCGGGATGTCGGTCGGTTCACATACTGTTCCCCCAGAATGATGCAGCCACTTCGACATGTATCCTAGTTTAACAAATTTTTTGAAATCATCCATTGTCGCATAGCGACGTCCACCCTGAAGATCCCTCACAAAGGGAGGACCGTAAACAGGAGCGCATACTAAGCTGTTACCCCCAATCGCGACATTCTTTGAGGGATTTCTCGCATACTGAACATATTTGCTTGGAGCGGTGCTCATTAGACTTTTGGCTAACCCCTTTGGCAGCCTCACTCTTTCTCCATCAACTTCAGCACCAGCATCCTGCCAACGTTTAAGCGCTGCAGGATTATTTACAAAATTAACTCCAACATCTTCTAGTATTGCTTCTGCATTCGTCTCAATTATCTCCAACGCTTCATCATTTAAAACATTAAACAATGGAATGTTGCGCTCAATATACTTGGCAGTCTCAAAATTTACGGATGTACGCTCCGCTCTCCGTGCTGCTCCACCACCACCACGAGAGCGTCTTTTCACTGCCTTAGAGTCAGACATTACCTAGCGCCTTTCAATTTTTGTATGCGTTAAGGTTCTATAATCCAATGTTAAAATCCCATATGAAATTTACGGCTAATCAGACGTGAAAGCGACATTTTAACGAAACTTGATTAAGTTGATCAAAATGACTGCAAAAAATCCTGTTTTGAAAGTTTGTTATCATAATAACGCGACGCTACTTGCGTCAATCGAACGTTAAGCTTATTAGCCTCAACATGCAAAATCACCAACGCTTACTTATTATAGATTTCGGTAGCCAAGTTACTCAACTAATCGCCAGGCGTTTAAGAGAACTGTCAATATATTGTGAAATACACCCATTCCAAAATGTTACTAAAAAATTTCTACAAGAGTTTAAAGCTGAAGCCATTATTTTATCAGGTGG
>NTKT01000001.1 GCA_002457055.1 Rhodobacteraceae bacterium MED-G08 | reverse complement strand
TTCTCAGAAATTGAGTTACTTAACATGTATGGAAAAGTATTTTAATAATCTTGATCTTAAAAAATCGATATTAGTGGGTGACCTTAATATCGCTCCCAGACCAGATGACGTTTGGGATCACAAGAAACTATCCAAAGTTGTTAGCCACACGGCAATTGAAATTGAACACCTCAAAAAAGTCCAAAACTCAGGACCTTGGGAAGACGTTGTCAGGCAGGCTATTCCTGATGGAAACCTTTTCTCTTGGTGGTCATATCGCGCAAAGGATTGGAGTACTGCAGATAAAGGAAGGAGACTTGATCATGTTTGGGCTACTCCCGATATTTCAAACTTTGTAAGTGCAGTGATAATTGCACGCGATGTGAGAGGTTGGGAACAGCCAAGCGACCATGCCCCAATATTTGTTGTTTTTGATGTTTAATTTTTGATCATAAAGGCCCATATAAGAGATTAATAATTATTAAGAGGTAAAAATGTTAGAAATTGGTGCGGATAAACCCAACGCCGGCGACTTAATTAAAGACGTAAATGAAGATACCTTCATGACGGATGTTATTGAAGCCAGTCAGGAAGTGCCGGTTATTGTGGATTTTTGGGCACCCTGGTGTGGTCCGTGTAAAACACTGGGGCCAATGCTTGAAAAAGCGGTATTGGCCTCTAACGGCGCGGTCAAGATGGTGAAGGTCAATATTGATGATAATCAAGCAATCGCGGGTCAGCTAAGAGTGCAATCAATTCCAACTGTATATGCGTTTCATAATGGCCAACCAGTTGACGGCTTTCAAGGCGCTGTACCTAATTCTGAAATTGAAGATTTTGTGGCTCGGGTTATCCAATCTTCTGGTGGTGAAGTAAGTGGGGGTCTTTCTGAAGCCCTAAATAGTGCAGAAGAGATGCTCGCAGAGGGATCTTCAAGCGATGCGGCACAAGTCTTTTCAGCCATAATTGAGGAAGATAATCAAAACGTAAAAGCATATAGCGGATTAGCAAGGGCGAAATTGGCTCTTGAAGATATTGATGGGGCTGAGGCTGTTCTGAATGGTGTTCCTGCAGAAATTTCTGATAGCTCAGACATCGAAGCAGTCTTTGCTAAAATTGCCCTAGCAAGGCAGGCGCTCGATGCAGGCCCATTGGCAGAGTTAGAGGCGGTAGTTTCTTCTGACCCAGCGGATAGCAAAGCACGCTTCGAATACTCGCAGGCCCTTTATGCTGGCAATAATCTAGAGGAAGCAGTGGCTCAATTACTGGAACTTTTTCGCAGAGATCCAGATTGGAATGATGGTGCCGCCAAAGTCCAGTTATTTACAATATTCGATGCTCTCGAGGCTAACGACCCGATCGTTTTAAATGGCAGAAGGAAATTAAGCAGTATGATATTTGCTTAAGTTTTATATTGGGCTAAATGACTTTTATGAGTAGAAATCCTGAATTGCCTGAAGTTTTACCAGTCTTCCCGCTACCCAGAGCTCTATTGCTGCCCCGGGCGAGGTTACCGTTACACATTTTTGAGCCCAGGTATCTCGCAATGGTTGAAGATGTGATGAAAACTTCCCATCGCCTCCTTGGAATGATCCAACCCAGTGAGCATGAGGGAAAGGAGCGCCTGAGTGCTATCGGTTGTGCTGGCAAATTAACCCAATTTTCTGAGACGGAAGATGGACGTTATATGATCACTATTACTGGTGTTTCTCGGTATAGGATTGGTGGTGAGATCGAGGGTTTTCATCCGTATCGTAAATTTAAAGTTGATTGGCATGGTTTTGATCAGGATCATGGTACTACTGAAAAAGATCCAAAATTAGATAGGAAATTCTTTTTTGACCTTTTGTCGAAATATTTAAAACGGCGCGGGCTATCCACCGATTGGGAGTCTTTGAGAGACGCTGACGATGAATTACTTATAAACGCGCTCTCAATGATGCTTGATTTTGAAATAGAGGAAAAGCAGGCCTTATTAGAGGCCCCATCTTTGGTTACGCGGCGTGAAACTTTAGTAACTTTAATAGAATACAACTTGAGAGGTGGCTCAAGTGAGGAAATTTTACAGTGAACAAGTCTAACGACAAAACTGAAGTGGATCAAAGGTTTGCTCCATCAATGCTTGAAGCCTTAGTGTGTCCCGTTACCCATTCGTTATTAGAATACAACTCTGAAAATCAAGAGCTTATATCTAACAAGGCTGGTTTGGCCTTCCCAATTCGAGATGGTATACCAATAATGTTGGTCGATGCCGCTAGGACTATCAATAAAGTTTAATGCATTAACCGGGGCAACTCTCCTGTTACACCTGCGGCCTCTTTAATAATTTTTTGCTTGGCAATTGGAATGCTGTCCAGCATTTTTATTCCGATATTGCGCACGAGGCGAAGGGCTTCATTTTCATTGGAAAATAACTTGTTGAACAAGTCAGTACTGTACGCGAGTTGAACACTGTCGAACCTACGCCATTCTTCATAACGCTTCAGAACTCCTAAACTTCCAAAATCCTCTCCGCGAAGAAAAGCGTCTTGGATTACTTGGGCTAGGACTGCAATATCCTTAAAACCTGCATTCAAACCCTGACCAGCTATAGGGTGTATGCTATGGGCAGCATCACCAACCAATGCCAATCTTTCATCAACAAACCGATCTGCTATTTTTAACTCAAGTGGATATGAGTACCTATCACCGATGATTTTAAATTTCCCCAGGAAATTACCAAGACGTGCTTCTAGTATTTTCGTGTATTCAATTTTATCACACGAGTTAACCGCTTTTACATGAATATTCTGTTCAGTCCAAACAACAGACGAACGCTTACCTTTCATTGGCAGAACGGCGAGAGGTCCAGTGGGTAAAAAATATTGCCAAGCCAATCCGTTATGTTCAATTTCATGTTCGATAGCACAGACAAGCGCAGTTTGATTATATTTCCAACCTGCCTTCTTAATGCCTGCTCGTCTTGCTAGCTCACTGTTTTTCCCATCAGCCCCAACCACAAGCCTCGTATTAAGTTTATTACCATTTTTTAGCGTTACGCTTACGTAGCCCTTTTCTTTTTTGTGCTCCATCACTTCACAAGCAAATTTGTAGTCTATTTGATCGTGTTCGCAAATCTTAGTAAACAGTGCGTTACGAATAAATCTGTCTTCCACCATTTGGCCCATCGGGCCATCGTGGATTTCATTATTATCAAAATGTAAACTAAATTGAGACGGCCCTTGGACTAGTTTTCCATCTTGAATTTTTATGTCCAAAATAGCTTGGGAGTTGTCTTGTATACCATCAAAAACATCAATATTTTTGAGCAAACGAATAGAACTCAAGGCCAATGCGTAGCTTCTGCCATCAAAATGATTTTCCCTGCTAGTGTCCTTCTCTTTCGAGTCTAAAACTATTGAGGAGAATCCGAACTTGGCTGCGACGATTGCCATCAATGAACCGTTTAGCCCGCCGCCAATAATTATAATATCACTATCTATTGCCATAACTCAATAATGACGTTTAGATTTGATTCGTCCATGAGTTGGATTGCCGCTAATTTTTAAGAAAGATAAGAAAATGGCTGATCCTTTAAAAATGAGTGCTTCTGAACTGGGAGAAGCGTTTGAAAATAATCTTACTAATCCTGTGGAGGCACTTGAGGCTTACCTTGAGGCTATACAAAAAAGCACTTTAACCGAAAGAATTTATGTAGAGGTTACCAAAGAACGGGCATTGGGCGAAGCGGCGGATGCACGAAAAAGGCAAAAATTAGGTTTGCGCATGGGGCCATTAGATGGCGTGCCCATCAGTTGGAAGGATTTATTTGATGTCGAGGGCCATGAAACTACTGCTGGCTCAGACTTGTTAAAAGGACAGATGCCTCAAACGGACTGTGCTATTCTAGAACAGGCATCTATCAATGGACTGGTCACTTTAGGGAAAACACATATGTCGGAGCTAGCATTCTCTGGTTTGGGCTTGAACCCGGTTACTCAGACGCCTCCTTGTGTAAATGATCTAGGCGCCGTCGCCGGCGGCTCTTCATCGGGAGCAGCTGCATCAGTAGCTTTTGGTCTTGCTCCGGCCGCAATAGGTTCTGATACAGGGGGATCTGTTAGAATTCCAGCAGCTTGGAATGATTTAGTTGGTTTAAAAACTACCTTAGGAAGGGTATCGATGGAAGGCGTTGTTCCGTTGTGTAGAAGTTTTGACACTATCGGACCTATAGTCAAAACAGTTGACGATGCCGGGCTATTATTTTCTGTTATTACTACAAATAAACCCATTGACTTAGAGTACAGGTCAATTGAAAGGGGCAGGCTGGCAATACTGAAAGGCACACCACTCGATGATTTGCAGCAAAAGCCAGCACTCGCTTTCGAAGCATCAGTAAAAGCATTATCAAATTTTGGTTTTAAGATTAAAGAAATTGAAATAGATGAGGTAGAAAGCGCTTTGGCGCTCTCCAGTTTGGTATATCCCTCGGAAGCTTACGCTGAATGGAAAGATAAAATAGAGGCTGCACCTGAGCTTATGTATGGTGAAATCCTCCAAAGATTTCGTGGTGGCAAAGACGTGCTAGCCTCTGAATATTTAAAAGCGATGAGGGATTTAGAAATCTTCAAAAAGCAATATGCCATGAAATGCTCAGAGTTTGACGGGGTCATATTGCCAACTTGTCCTATTATGCCGCCAAATTTGGAGAGATTGGAATCAGATAATGACTACTATGTTTCTCAAAATCTTATGGCTCTCAGAAATACTCGTATTGGTAACTTAATGGGGATTTGTTCTCTCACAATTCCCACAAACTATAATAGTTGTGGATTATCTATAATGGCCCTGCCTAATAGGGAGGAAAAACTACTTAGACTCGGCAAAGCAGCTGAAATAGCAATCCTAAAGTAATTGAGCCTTTACCGTCACAATTTGTTAATTTTAATGTGGTTATTATGGACGTAGCGCACATTGTGAGTTACAATATTTTTAATAATGGGCGTAAGACCCAAAAATTGAGGCAAAGTTTATATGTACCCCGAGCGGTTTTCACACCTCCCGGAATATGCGTTTCCGCGTTTACGTGCTCTTTTAGATGGGCATAATTTCGTTGGTCCGCATTATAATATGACTATTGGTGAACCACAGCATCTTTATCCACTCTGGATTAAAGACGTTCTTTTAGACCATCTTGATGGATTTAATCGATATCCAGCAAATGATGGCATTGAAAAACTTCAAACATCTATTGTTGATTGGTTTTATAGGCGTTTTGATGTTTCACTCTCCTCTGATAAAAATATTTTACCAGTAAACGGTACTCGTGAGGGTCTATATAATGTAAGTATGGCTTTGTGCCCTGAGAAATTAAGCGACAGCCAGCCTTTCGTCCTCATACCAAATCCATTCTATCAGGTTTATATGATTTCGGCTTTGTCCGTGAATTCAGAGCCACTTTTTATTTCAACAGATGAGCATAGTGGGCATCTCCCAGATTACTTTGGCTTAAAAGCGGATATACTCAATAAAACGTCAGCTGCATATATTTGCTCACCATCTAATCCCCAGGGTGCAGTCGCTACAGCGGATTACCTAACTGCATTGATTGAGTTGGCTGAAAAATATGATTTCATAATATTTGCAGATGAATGTTATAGCGAAATTTATCGATACGCTCCTCCCCCAGGGCTGATGCAAGTTTCAGAAAAATTAGGTGCTGATCCTAATAGGGTGGTTACTTTCCATTCGCTATCTAAGCGTTCGAACCTGCCAGGTTTAAGATCGGGTTTCGCAGCATCTGGCGAAAAAAATATAAAGCGGATGAAGCAACTAAAAGCTTATTCTGGCGCACCTATTCCAGAGCCCTTGCAGCACGTTTCTGCATCAGTTTGGAGTGATGAAGAACATGTTGTTAAAAATCGTAAAATTTATGAGAAAAAATATAAAATTGCCGATCAAATTTTTGATGATTTTGATGGATATTTAAGCCCAGAAGCAGGGTTTTTTCTTTGGATAAATGTCGGTGATGGTGAGAAAGTAGCATTAGAGCTTTGGCAAAATTGCGGAGTACGAGTTTTGCCGGGTAGGTATTTGGCTAAAGATTTTAACGGTCAAAGCCCAGGAGATCAATTTGTAAGAGTAGCAATGGTTTCAGAGCTGGAAGAAACTAAGCGCGGACTATCGAAAATAAGAGAATTTCTTCGTGAAAAACAAGTATAGGTACAAAAATGGCATATAATCAGGCGCCTAGTCGCATTCCTTTGATAGATAATAGTTTGAAAGAAGCTTTGCAGAGGCGTGGAACAGAAATACTGGGGCTCATACTTATTGCGATTAGTATTGGCATATTCTTGTTGCTATGGTCTTACTCTCCCAACGACAGAAGTTTCTGGTCTATTAGCGATGAACCTACTCAAAATATACTAGGCGTAATTGGCTCATCAATGGCTGCCCCGTTAATACTTATTTTAGGTTGGGGTAGTTTTTCTTTGCCAGTTTTTCTTTTAATTTGGGGTGTAAGGTTTGTATGTCACAGTGGTGTCGAGAGAGCTATCACTCGGATGATCTTTTTTCCTGTAGCAATGGCATTTTCTTCTGCTTTTTTTGCCACTCTCGTACCGAATAGTACATGGATACACAAGTTTGGATTAGGCGGCCTATTTGGAGAGACGTCAGTTGGTGTCATCCTAAAATCTTTACCCGAAGTTTCTAATACATGGGTAAATATGATAACGTTAATGATGTCCGTTATTTCGCTTGTAACGCTTCTATTCGTATCTGGATTTTCGAGGAAAGAAGTGAGTGGGATTTCCAAATTTTTGCTTAAAGGCTCTTTTTTGTTTTGTATTCATATCTTTGCTTTTGTAGCGAGGATCGCTCTTTTGTCTATCTCAAGAAAGAGTTCATCGATGCAGGGGGACCAGGATCAAGACAACATAAGTACCCAAAAAACGGGAGGGTTGATTAGTAGAATTCTTTTTATCTTGAAACCGTCTATTGGCAAAGAAACTTCTCAATTAGTTCGAGAGGAGCCAATGATTGATAATGATAGTCACGACAGAGGTGACCGCATAAGGAATAAAATAACTTCCATAATCCGGGATCGCACCCCTCCAGTTACGAGTAAAATGACCGATACTTATGAAGAATATGGTCAACAGAAAGTCGAGGACAAGTTTGTTTCGACTAATCACTCCAGTTTAGATCGTTTAGAACCACCAATTTCAAGTGATACTCAGTTTCACCAGGAAGAATTTAATGAGGGAAGTTACGAAGATCCAGAGGAATTTGAGCAAGAATTCAATTCTGGATACTCAATGGATAGCCTCAATCTGCCAAAATTAGAGACCAAGAAGCTTGTCCATGCGCCAATTTCAAAAACATTTAAAAGATCAAAGCGTGCAATAGAAGAGGCAGAGCCAAGATTAAACTTCGATGATGGAAAAGTGGAATTCGAATTACCACCTCTGAACTTATTAGCAACACCTGTGGAAATTAAAAGAACATATCTTTCAGATGAAGCTCTAGAGGAAAATGCAAGGCTCTTGGAAGCGGTACTGGATGATTATGGGATCAAAGGTGAAATTGTTAGTGTGCGGCCAGGGCCAGTAGTCACAATGTATGAATTAGAGCCGGCTCCAGGATTGAAGGCAAGCCGCGTTATTGGTTTGGCAGACGATATCGCTCGATCAATGTCCGCGCTTGCAGCAAGGGTTTCTACAGTACCTGGAAGGTCTGTTATCGGAATAGAATTACCAAATGAGGATAGAGAAAAAGTTGTGCTCCGCGAAATTTTCTCAAGTAGAGCTTTCGGTGACGGTAATCAAAAACTTCCTCTTGCTCTCGGAAAAGATATTGGTGGTGAACCGGTGGTAGCCAATTTAGCTAAGATGCCTCATCTTTTGATTGCCGGAACGACCGGTTCTGGAAAATCAGTAGCAATAAATACAATGATACTCTCTCTTCTATATAAGCTTACGCCTGAAGAGTGTCGGATGATAATGATTGATCCTAAAATGCTAGAATTAAGTGTTTATGATGGGATACCACATCTTTTAAGCCCAGTTGTTACTGATCCCAAAAAAGCAGTTGTAGCGCTTAAGTGGGTGGTTGGTGAAATGGAGGAGCGATATCGCAGAATGTCAAAAATGGGCGTTCGAAACATTGATGGGTTTAATAGCAGGGTTTCAGATGCTTTAATGAAAAATGAGAATTTTTCTCGCACAATACAAACTGGCTTTGACGAAGAAACTGGCGATCCGATTTTTGAAACTGAAGAGTTTGAACCTGAAAAGATGCCATACATCGTAGTCGTCGTAGATGAAATGGCTGATCTTATGATGGTTGCAGGTAAGGAAATTGAAGCATGTATTCAGCGGCTAGCTCAAATGGCACGTGCTTCGGGAATTCATATAATTATGGCCACGCAACGACCATCGGTTGATGTAATAACTGGAACGGTGAAGGCTAATTTTCCAACGCGTATTTCTTTTCAAGTTACATCGAAGATTGATAGTCGAACAATTCTTGGAGAAATGGGTGCAGAGCAATTACTGGGAATGGGGGATATGCTTTATATGGCTGGAGGGTCAAAGATTACTCGATGCCATGGCCCATTTGTAAGCGATGAAGAGGTGGAGGAAGTTGTCAGACATCTCAAGGCTTTTGGCCCGCCAAACTATATGTCGGGAGTTATCGATGGACCTGATGAGGAAAAAGCTGATGGCATTGATATGGTGCTTGGACTTGGTGGAAATACAGACGGCGAAGACACAATTTACGATGAGGCCGTATCGATCGTGCTGAGGGACCGTAAATGTTCTACAAGTTATATACAGCGTAAACTTTCTATTGGATATAACAAAGCTGCTAGGTTAGTAGAACAGATGGAAGAGCAGGGTTTAGTTTCGACCGCTAATCATGTCGGTAAGCGAGAAATTTTAGTTCCAGAATAATGATCTACATGGGGTTATAAAATGAAAAATTTTCAGATATCATAATGGTTAGATTATTGTTATGAAGTTAATCAGATTTGTCCTAAATTTTCTTTTTATCTGGCTATTGGGGATGAACCCTGCGAGTGCTGAAAAATTTTCGTTAACTGAGTTATCTAATTACTTTAACAAACTTGATACTTTTCAAGCCGATTTTCGTCAGTTTTCCGATGATGGTTCTGAAGCAAAGGGTGTTATCCTAATAAAAAAGCCAGGAAGATTAAGAATAGATTATGAAGAACCAGAAGACTTGCTGATACTTGGGTCCGGTGGCCAGCTAGCAATTTTTGATCCAAAAGGCGACCCGGAGCCTACGTCTTTTCCTTTGAATGTTACTCCATTTTCATTGGTTCTTGAAAATTCGATTAACTTTGTTGGTTCTTCTAACATTCTTTCGCATGATTTTAATCAAGGTGAGACGTCGCTCTCATTATATGATCCTAAACACCCAGGGCGAGGACACATTAAATTAATTTTTTCTGGTAAAAAGCCTGTTCTTAGCCGTTGGATTATACGAGACGAGAGTGGCAGCGCTACTTTGATGAGTATTGAGCGATACGAAGAGAATATTTCTCTAGGTGAGATGCAATTTAATATTCAACTGGAAATAGAGCGCCGAAGAAATTAATTTCTTCAAGTCCTGATACAACTTGAAAGTTGTCTTTTATATTTTGAACTTCGGTTGCCAACATTGTTTGCCTTGTTGATCAACCATTGCTTTCTTTTATAAGAACCCTTTAGGTATCCTACCTGGCCTTCGTGATATGCAAGGTATTGGTTTTTTGCGTCACTAAGTGAGACACCTGTTAATTTTCTTGTTTTGGTCATGTACCAGCCCATGAAATCTGCAGAGTCTCTTATGCTGCTCCTTCTCGCAATGGAGCGGCCAGTGGCTTTTTTGTAGTCAGTCCAGGTGCCATCAAGTGCCTGGGCGTATCCAAATGCAGAACTCTCGCGCCCCAATGGTATAATCCCTAAAAAATACCTCATTGGTGTTTTTGCTCGATTTTGAAAACTACTTTCATAATATATTACTGCCATTTGAACATGTATGGGGACTCCCCATTTACGATTTGTATTCTTGAAGGCTCTGTAATAATGTCGTTTGCCGTCTAGAATTGAGCATGCATTGTCATAGTCTATTGGCTTCCTAAAGTTGCCAAAGCTACAGGAAGAGATAAAACAAAGTATTAAAATAGAGCGAAGAATTGTGCTCATTGCCCCTCGCTTTTTATTTATCCCTAATAGATAGATAATAAATTCTGAAATGTAAAAAATAAACTGAAATAAAATACCTAAAACCTAAAAAGTATCCTGTTTTGTAAGTTTTTTATTCGCACCCGTACGATGAATTCAACAAATGATAATTTTATCAATCGAAAAATCTCTTGAAAGCCAACTATTTCAGAGTTAGGGCTTATGATTATGTTTACTAAATTTGCTAAATATCATCTTGGCCAGGTAGTTCGGCATAAAAAGCACCCCTTTCGTGGGGTTGTATTTGACGTTGACCCAGAATTTAATAACTCCGATGAATGGTACGAAAATCTACCAGAAGATGGTCGCCCGTCGAAAGAACAGCCATTTTATCACTTACTTGCTGAAAATGAGAATACATTTTATGTCGCGTATGTGTCAGAGCAGAATTTGATTGAGGATCCATCTGGTGAGCCGGTTGAACATCCTGATGTACGCGATCTATTTGGACCCTTTAAGGATGGACACTATCCTTTATATTTTCATCTTAATTAATGGTCCATTACATTAGTTCGTCGCCAATATTTTTGAAGTAAAGGCTTTAAAATCGTTACGGTAATTTATATTGAGCAGACGCATTAATTACTAAGACACATTAGCAAGAATTTTAGAGTTATGCAAAGGTGAGACTAATAGTGTGGCCTTAATGGCTACAATTGTATGTGAGATCCATAATTCTGATGATCGGTTTGATTGGACTGGATTTTACAGAGTTACCGAGCCCGGAGTTTTAAAGATTGGCCCCTACCAGGGTGGCCACGGTTGTTTGCGTATTCCATTTAATCGTGGCATATGCGGACAAGTTGCATCAACAGAAAAGCCTCACTTAATAAATGATGTAAGCTCTGTGCAGAACCATATAGCCTGCTCTCCAACTACCAAGTCAGAGCTTGTCGTGCCAGTTTTTAATGGTGTAAAAGGCTTAATGGCTGTGCTGGATATAGACAGTGATCTTCCAGCTGCGTTTAGTGTTGATGATACGAATGGTTTATTAAAAATAATAAACTCGATATTCTCAAGAGACATTATGTAAAATGAGTTTTATAAAGTTAAACAATTTTACTTTTTATCCGATCGGATTTCTTGATCTTTCATTCTCAAAGTTTAGTATATGATTTTTAATTGAAAGTCCCCAATGATACCCGCCTAAACTCCCTGATTTCTGTATCACCCTATGACAAGGTATTAGGAAGCTAATTGGATTACGGCCAATTGCCGTTGCAACAGCACGAACGGAAGATGGTTCATTAATTGCGGTTGCCACCTCTGAGTAAGTTACAACCTGGCCAGCTTGTATTTGAAGTAGTGCCTCCCAAACCTTAATCTGAAAAGGTGAACCAATAACTTGTAATTGTGTCTTGCCAGAAAAATCAAATATTGGCGATGAGAGTTTCAATATGAGCTCTTCATTATGGGTAAAGGTCGCTCGTGGCCAGCGCTGTATCATATCTCGTAGGGTCTCTTCATCGCCTAATTGATCTGCAAATGCTATTCCACAGATCCCTTGTTTTGTTCCCATGACTAGAGCTTTGCCGAACGGGCTATGCGTAAATCCGTAATGAACAAGAAAATTAGTTGATTGTGATAAAAGGTGGTTAGTATTTTCAGTTTGCCAATTTATGGTGAGATCATATAGCTTTTGGCTCTTTGGTAGTATCTGGCTCATCATTATCTTCTATTTTAATTTTTACTTTCCAGCATATTTTTGACGCTAACTATTAAAGAAATAAATGGCAACTTTCGATAATTACAAATATATGTTCAATTAAAAGTGTGAAACTCAATAAGAGTTATCTTTATAAGTGAGTCTTATCGCCCAGCTTGAATACTTGAAAACGTTTTTCTGCCAAGCACATTTGTCGTTGAAACTTTTCCAAGAATTCCATCCTACTAGATTATATGGTTTGATATTTTAGAAAAACTATTGAGCTCAGTGAAAACCTATTGTTATTCAGCCTTGTTCTTTCTTGGAAATAATTGCAAATGTAAGTACATGAGCCGTCAATTAAATTTTCATGTTTTAAAAGAAATCTTTGAGCGATTTAAAGAAGCGGATCCCGAACCGAAAGGTGAACTCAATCATACAAATGTGTTTACCCTATTGGTTGCGGTTGCATTAAGTGCACAATCTACTGATAAAGGTGTTAACAAAGCTACTGAGAAACTTTTTAAATTTATAAGTAGTCCAGAGGACATGATTAAGTTGGGTGAGGACGGTTTAATAGAGTACATAAAGACTATCGGGTTGTATCGTAATAAAGCGAGAAACGTAATCAAGCTTAGCCAAATTTTGGTAGATCAGTATAACGGTATTGTTCCTAATTCACGCGCTGCTTTAGAGAGCCTACCTGGAGTTGGACGAAAAACTGCGAATGTTGTTTTGAATATGTGGTGGAGACACCCTGCCCAGGCTGTCGATACACATATTTTTAGAGTTGGTAACAGAAGTGGTATCGCACCTGGTAAAGATGTTGATGCAGTGGAGCGAGCCATAGAAGATAATATTCCAGCAGATCTTCAACTGCATGCACATCACTGGTTGATTTTACATGGTAGGTATTTCTGTAAGGCACGAAAACCTCTTTGTGGAAACTGCATCATAAGGGATTTATGTATATTCGAGGATAAAAATTTATGAAAAAATATGATGTGGTTGGAATTGGCAATGCTGTTGTTGATATAATTTCTCCATGTGATGACAGGTTTCTCGAAAAAATGGGAATAGAAAAGGGCATCATGCAGCTTATCGAAAAAGATCGTTCTGAAATTTTGTATAATTCGATGGGAGCAAGAACAAATGCCGCTGGAGGCTCGGTAGCGAATACGGTTGCTGGTATTAGTTCTCTGGGAGGTAAAACTGCTTTTGTTGGGCGTGTATGTGATGATGAGCTGGGAAGGTTTTATGCTCAAGCAACCGCGGCATCGGGTACAGACTTTCTCAATCCACCAGTCTCTAATGGCCAGCTCCCTACCTCGAGGTCAATGATCTTTAATTCGCAAGATGGTGAGCGTTCTATGAATACTTATTTAGGTATCTCTGGTGATTTGAGTATTGATGATATACCAAAGAATTTAGCAAGCAGAGCAGCTTTTGTATTCTTGGAAGGCTATCTTTTTGACAAAAATAAAGGAAAGGAGGCATTTGTAAAGCTTGCGCGAGATACAAAACTAGCTGGGGGTAAAACAGGAATTGCTATATCGGATCCGTTTTGTGTGGAGAGGCATAGAGGTGACTTTCTAAATCTAATCGAAAATGACCTTGATTTCGTGATAGGAAATGAAGATGAAATCAAGAGCCTTTTTGAAACCGAGGACTTAGAAAAGGCTCTTAACCAAACAAGCAAAATGTGCGCTTTAGTGGTTTGTACAAAAGCTGACAAAGGTGTTACGGCAATTAAAGGTGCTCAAAGGGTTGATGTTGGAGTTAAAAAACTTTCGCCCATTGATACAACTGGTGCAGGTGATCAATTCGCGGCAGGTTTTCTATATGGTATGGCGTCTAATTGTGATCTAGAAACAAGTTGTAAGATGGGTAATATTGCTGCGGGAGAAGTTATTGGACATATTGGTCCAAGGCCAAAGGTTTCAGTAAAGAATTTATTTATTCAGTCCGAACTTATCTCAGGGTTTACTGACGCTGTAGTTTAACATTGGGGTACTATTTTTATAGAAGTATGAATTGAGAAAGAAATGCCATACAATTATGATGATGAAAATATTTTTGCAAAGTTACTACGGGGTGAGATCCCATGTAATAAGGTTCTAGAAACGGAACACAGCTTAGCGTTTCACGATATTAATCCGGCTGCTCCAAAACATGTTTTAGTAATTCCAAAAGGTTCGTATGTCACTTATGACCATTTTGCCCAAATTGCTTCTAGCGAGGAAATTACTGACTTCGTCCGAGCGATTGGGGAGGTTTGCAAGATCTTAGAGGTGGAGCCCTCGCAGGGTGGTGGTGGTTTTAGGGCTATCTCCAATTCAGGTGAAGCGGGTTTGCAGGAAGTTCCACATTTGCATGTACACATTCTGGGTGGGCGAAATTTAGGGCCCATGATATCAAAAAGCTAATAGGTATTAAGTGTAGTATCATTTGTGAGTTTAGACATGAGTAGGATGAAATTATGGTAGTCGATGCACCAGAAACAAGAATAGTTTATACATTTCGCGTGTCATGTGATGGTGGTGGGGGAGCCCTTGGCCACCCAAAGGTTTGGCTTCAAATTCCAATGGATAAGGGATGGGTAGAGTGCCCTTATTGTGATTGTAAAATTATTCACTGCGATTTTGAGACTAGATTGAATCAATAGACTTCGAGGCTCTTGAATTTGGTTTGAATGGATAAGAGACTATGAAATTTGGTAAAGGTCATCATCTACATTTGATTGATGGATCTGCATTTATATTTCGTGCATATCATGCACTTCCACCACTTACTCGGTCGTCCGACGGTCTACCTATCGGAGCAGTCAGTGGCTTTTGTAATATGCTCTTTCGGTATATTCAAAATAATACTGGTGTAGATGCGGCAACTCATGCGGCAGTTATTTTTGATCATTCTGGCAAAAGTTTTCGTAATGAAATCTACAAGGATTATAAAGCTAACAGGCCTCCTGCTCCTGAAGATCTAGTACCTCAATTTCCGTTAACAAGGGATGCTACAAACGCCTTTAATATTTCGTGCAAGGAAGTAGTAGGTTTTGAGGCTGATGATATAATAGCGACGCTTGCTTGTCAGGCTCGGGAGGCTGGAGGTCGTGTAACAATCATTAGTTCAGATAAAGATTTGATGCAGCTTGTTGGTGATGGTGTTGAAATGTTCGACGCAATGAAAAATCGGCGAATTAATCGTGATGCTGTAGTTGAAAAATTTGGAGTTAACCCAGAGCTTGTAGTAGACGTACAAGCATTAGCTGGTGATAGCGTTGACAACGTCCCAGGCGCACCTGGTATTGGAGTAAAAACAGCCGCTGAGCTAATTAATATATTTGGCACATTAGAAAACCTTCTGGATAATGCAAATGAGATAAAACAACCCAAACGAAGAGAAACTTTAATTAACTTCGCGGATCAAATACGAATTTCAAAGCAGTTAGTGAAATTGGATTGCACAATGAAGTTAGATTTTGCGATCGATGACTTGGTAGTTTCTCCTCCAAGAATAGATGTCTTAGTGGAATTTTTAAAAAAAATGGAGTTTCGTACCATTTTAAAAAGGGTTTCAGAACAGTTTAACGTTGAAATAGCTGAACTTCCACCATCTAGCAAAAAACTGAATGAAAAAAATGAAGAAAATATTTATGTACCAATAACGACTAAAAACTATGAAACCGTCAGGTCTATTGAAAGATTGAAGCAGTGGATTGAGGATATTCGCTATCACGGATATGTAGCTTTTGATACTGAGACGACAGGATTGGATGAAACGAAAGCCGAGCTTGTCGGGATATCGCTCTGCATTAAGCCAGGTTATGCATGTTACATTCCTGTTGGACACAAAGAAGGCGAGCCCGCTGATGGTTTATTTGGTTCAAGTAAACTGTGTGTTAATCAAATTCCTATAGCAGTAGCGACAGAACTCATAGGGCCAGTTTTATCTGATCCAGCGGTTCTCATTGTTGGCCAAAATATAAAATATGATATAAAAATATTATCAAAATATGGTTTAGCCTTTGAGGCGATTGATGATACAATGTTAATGTCCTATGCACTGCATGGCGGCATTCACCGGCATAGTATGGATACGCTGTCTGAAAAATATTTAGGTCACACACCAGTTTCTATAAAATCATTGATCGGAACTGGTAAATCAGCAATAACATTTGACTTTGTCCCGATAGATGAAGCTAGTAATTACGCGGCTGAAGATGCTGACATAACCATCCGCTTATGGAAGCTCTTCAAACCTAAGCTTCACTTGTCTAAAGTAACAAAGGTTTATGAAACCCTTGAACGCCCCTTGGTTCGAGTTCTGTCAGATATGGAGCTTTTGGGTATTAAAGTTGATAGAGACACACTTGTTAGGATGTCAAACTCATTTTCTCAAAAAATGGCTTATTTAGAGGAAGAGATTTATAGCCTTGCAGGAGAAACGTTCAATGTTGGTAGCCCCAAACAGTTAGGGGAAATCCTATTTGATAAACTTGGATATGCTGGTGGGGCCAAAGGGAAAACGGGCGCTTATTCTACGGGTGCTGATGTTTTGGCAGATCTTGCTACAGAATATGATTTGCCAAGGAAGGTAATAGACTGGCGACAATTAAGTAAGTTGAAGTCAACTTATACTGACGCATTACAAGATCACATCAATCCTTCATCTGGCCGAGTTCATACATCATATGTTATAGCTGGGGCTAATACAGGGCGACTAGCGTCAGCTGATCCTAACTTACAAAACATACCCATTCGATCCGAAGAGGGACGGCGTATTCGAGAAGCTTTTATCGCAGAAACTGGAAAAGTTCTTGTAAGTTTAGATTACAGTCAAATTGAGTTGAGGATCCTTGCTCACGTAGCATCTATCGATAGTTTGAAAAAAGCTTTTCGTGATGGATTAGATATTCATGCGATGACGGCGTCAGAAATGTTCAATGTGCCTCTTGATGAAATGACGTCCGAAATCAGAAGGCAGGCTAAGGCAATAAATTTTGGAGTTATTTATGGTATATCTGGATTTGGTTTAGCCCGAAATTTAAGAATCCCACGTTCAGATGCCCAAGCCTTTATAGACAGATACTTTGAGAGATTTCCGGGCATAAAGGAATATATGGATGAAACCATTCGGTTTGCTAAGGAAAAAAATTATGTGGAAACGTTGTTTGGAAGAATTATCCATACGCTTCAAATAAATGCAAAAGGTCCAAATGCTGGCTTTGCTAAGCGTGCAGCTATAAATGCTCCAATCCAAGGAACAGCTGCTGATATTATTCGCAGGGCGATGATACGCATGCCAACTGCAATTTCACATCTTAACGCAAAAATGCTTTTGCAAGTTCATGATGAACTTTTGTTTGAGGTAGACCAGGGTGACGTAGAGGCTTTAATTTCTGTAGCTAAATCAATAATGGAAGAAGCATCGTATCCAGCGGTTAAATTAGATATTCCTATTCTAGTCGATGCAGGCCATGGTGAGAACTGGGCTCAAGCTCATTAAATACCTAGCTTAATTCAGAAGCGAGAATGATGGGAAAGAAATTCTTATTTGAACATATACCAAACCATTCTTCTTTATCGTGAGTTTTAATTGAGCAAATTTCGATCAATCTGTAAAAGCTTTTTCTGTCAATAAGAGCTTCTAGGCCAGACCTAATGTGAATATACGGTTTTGGTTCTCCACTGTTTTGGTCAATTGTCACACGCAATGGGTTCTCATTATTGAGTTTAACCGTATCACCAACATGGGTTTCAAAAATCAATGTTTGATTGTTGCCACTGCCAACAACTGAAAAATCGACTGCTACAAATGGTGCATCGTCTACTTTAATTCCCACTTTTTCGGCTGGAGTTACCAAAAAGTACTTATCTTCATCTTTTCTTAGGATTGAAGAAAAAAGCTTAACAAGTTCAAATCTCCCAATAGGAGTTCCCAGGTAATACCAAGTGCCATCTCGGGCTATTCGAATATCTAAATTCCCACAAAATGGTGGATCCCAAAGATGTACGGGCGGATGTCCTTTCTTTGAAACCTTGCGAGCAGCTGATGCAATACCTTCTGCTGTTGGTATTTCTGTCTGTTTTTTGTTTTCTGATTCCATTATCTGCGCCTTTTTCCCCTAAAAGAAGTAATCTTTTTATTCAGAATTGCACCGAATAATTATGCAAATAATCTGAATCTTAAGAAAGTGGATCAAGTAATTCTTTCTTATTGCTGGTGGATATTGCCAATTTAAAAAAATTGGTTATAAAATTTTACCAAAAAGGCTTCATATGGATATACCCTTAGCAAGTACTTCTAGGATTGAAAAAAAACCTGAACTCGTCGAAGCGTTAAAAAAAGTTCTGCCCGCATCATCAATACTAGAGGATAAAGCAGAAACTTTGGCTTATGAATGCGATGCGCTAACGGCCTATCGTTGTCCTCCAATGCTGGTTGTTTTGCCGGAGACTACAGCTCAGGTGTCTGAAGTATTGAAACTATGCCACAAAATGAACATTCCAGTTATTCCGAGGGGTTCTGGCACTTCGTTGGCGGGTGGTGCGATGCCTTCTGCTGATAGTGTAGTTTTGGGGGTCTCTAAAATGAATAGTGTCCTGGAGACAGATTATCGTAACCGATTTATAAGGGTACAATCGGGCCTAACAAATATAGGGGTAACAAATGCTGTTGAGGATAATGGTTATTTCTATGCGCCCGATCCGTCTAGCCAACTGGCATGCGCCATAGCTGGAAACATAGGGATGAATTCTGGAGGCGCTCATTGTCTGAAGTATGGTGTGACGTCTAATAATCTACTTGGAGTTAAGTTAGTAACTATGGATGGTCAGATTTTGGAAATTGGGGGGGCTGCTTTTGATTCTAATGGTCTTGATCTTTTGTCTGTCGTTTGTGGTTCAGAGGGTCAATTGGGCGTCGTGACAGAGGCAACTTTACGAATATTGCACAAACCAGAGGGTGCTCTACCTGTTCTGATTGGCTTCAATAGTAACGAAATAGCCGGTCAATGTGTTTCAAATATTATTAAAGCGGGTATCTTGCCTGTAGCAATTGAGTTTATGGATAGGCCATGTATTGAGGCCACAGAAACTTTTTCTTGCGCTGGTTACCCAGACTGTGAGGCCTTACTTATTGTTGAGGTGGAAGGTAGTTTGGACGAAATTGATGAACAGATAGATAAAATTATGGTTATCGCTAAATCACTTGATCCAACTGACCTGAGACGAGCAAAAGATGAGGAGCAAGCAAACCGTATTTGGCTTGGGCGAAAGTCAGCTTTTGGGGCAATGGGTCAAATTGCAGATTATATGTGCCTTGACGGTACAATTCCTGTAAATAAATTGCCTTATGTCCTAAAATGCATAGGGGAAATGAGTAAAACTTACGGCCTCAGTGTTGCTAATGTTTTTCATGCAGGCGACGGTAATATGCATCCACTCATCCTTTACGATGCAAATAAGCCTGGCGAATTGACTAAATGCGAAGAATTTGGAGCTGAAATTTTACGGCTTTGCGTTGAAGTAGGTGGCTGTTTAACAGGTGAACACGGTGTGGGAATAGAAAAACGGGAATTGATGGATTATCAGTTTACGGCCGACGATATTGATGCTCAATTACGAATTAAAGATGTTTTCGATTCAAAATGGCTGTTAAACCCTTTAAAAGTTTTTCCGCTACATCATACCGAAGCCCGTAGAATGGCATTTAATTGTTAGAGCAGGCCTTTGTTTTTTCCTTCTAGCGAGATTGAAGTTGTAGCAATTTTATCCGAGGCAAAGGAACCACTATCCGTTGCTGGTGGAAATACTCGCGTATTGGCTCCGTCTGGTTCAAAAATTATTTCGACTTCAAAACTAAGTGGAGTTATTGACTACGAACCCGGTGCTTTAACGATGATAGCAAAAGCTGGCACCCCGCTTTCTGAGATACAAAAAACGCTGAATTCCGAGGGTCAATGTTTAGCATTTGATCCCTATAATTGGTCAAGGTTTATTAATAAGAAAGGAAGCAGCACAATTGGAGGTGTCTTCGCCGCTAACGTCAGTGGCTCAAGTAGATTGCGAGTAGGTGCTGCAAGAGATTTTCTTTTGGGTATTCGGCTCGTTGATGGATTAGGGAATATAATTCAAAATGGCGGTCGGGTTATGAAAAATGTAACAGGCTATGATTTGGTTAAACTATTTGCCGGCAGTTGGGGAACTTTAGGTATACTCACAGAAGTTTCTTTTAAAGTGCTGCCGAAGCCAGAGACGGAAGCTACTATTGTAATACATGGTCTGAATGACCAACTTGCGCTAGATGCCATGATTGACGCAACTGCAACTCCATTTGATGTCTCTGGGTTAGCTCATTTCCCTAAGCAAAAGGAAACAATGATTAGGGTAGAAGGCTTTGAAAATTCTGTAAAATACCGGGTCGAAAGATTAATGGAGATTTTTAAACAATACCGAGAAATTAACACCCTTGATGCTGATAAAAGTATGCAAGTCTGGCGTAATATCTCACTGCTTTCATCACTCAAATCTAATAATGATGATCTTTGGAGGCTATCCGTTAAGCCCACCGAGAGTACTCAAATTGTACAAAAAACAAAATTTAATGATTATTTTTATGATTGGGGTGGAGGTTTGATTTGGGGACTGGCTTCTCCAAACCAAGATGTAAGAGAACACGTTCCCGCAGGGTATGGACATGGAACATGCTTGCAAACAAAATCAGAGAGAATACCAATGTTCCATCCTTACGATGGTACTATTTCTGGGATAAAGGAAGGAATTAGAAAAAGTTTTGACCCGAAGCAGATCTTAAACCAGTACTTGGTTATTTAGCTATGCAGACAAACTTCTCTCCTGAGCAACTTAGAAACCCGGACTTTAAGAGGTCTAACGAAGTTTTAAGGTCATGTGTCCACTGTGGTTTCTGTACTGCCACTTGTCCAACATATAAAATTTTGGGTGATGAATTGGATAGTCCGAGGGGCCGAATATACCTAATGAAGGACATGCTGGAGAATGAAAGAACTCCCGATTTGCAAACCGTTAAACATATAGATAGATGCTTGTCGTGCTTGTCCTGCATGACAACTTGTCCTTCGGGCGTCCATTATATGCATCTAATTGATCATGCCAGAAGCTATATCAATAAAAATTATAAAAGGCCTGCTGCGGATAGATACTTGCGATGGCTACTGGCGTTGATTCTACCTTTTCCAGCAAGATTCAGGTTTTCGTTAATCCTCGCAAAACTAGCTAAGCCTATTTCACCACTGGTGCCGGGTAAAAGACTTAGAGCGATGCTTGCACTTGCACCAAAAAAAATCCATCCACCTAGTCTTAATGATGATCCTCAAGTTTTTTTGTCACAAAAGCCAGAAATAAAAAAGCGGGTAGCGTTAATGACTGGTTGTGCACAAAAAGTTTTGGATACGGATATAAATGATGCAACAATCCGTATTTTAAGACGCATGGGATGTGAAGTAGTTATTGTGAAAGGACAAGGATGTTGTGGCGCATTAACCCATCACATGGGCGACACAGATAAAGCCTTTCAGTTGGCTAGGGCGAACATAGAGGCCTGGAACAACGAGATTGAATTTAATGGGCTCGACGCCATTATTATTAACACAAGTGGCTGTGGAACTACCGTAAAGGATTATGGCCACATGTTCGAAGATACCGACCTAGCTGCAAGTGCATTGAAAGTGTCCGCGTTAGCGAAGGATATTTCTGAATTTTTGGTTGAGTTTGACTTAAACCCGATATTAAGCAGCAATAATTTAAATGTAGTTTACCACTCCGCTTGCTCTTTACAACATGGACAACAAATTAAGCAAAGCCCCATAAAATTACTTGAACGTGCTGGTTTTAAGGTGTCACAGCCTTCCGATGCTCATATATGCTGCGGTTCAGCAGGGACCTATAACTTACTTCAACCAGATATTTCGAATACTTTAAAAAAGTTAAAGGTTAAAAAAATCGAAGAAAAAAGTCCTAATATTATTGCGGCTGGCAATATTGGCTGCATGATACAGATTAGTTCCGGCACGGATATCCCAGTCGTTCATACTGTTGAATTATTAGATTGGGCGACAGGTGGTCCTAAACCGTCAAAATTATCCACTTTACAGGACATGGTATAAAGTATGAGTGTATCAATTGCTCAAAAAACGTTTCAATGCTTACACTTGAAACAAAAAAATTAATACCCACTTAAGATGCATGGTTGCCTGAATAGGGACCGTAATTCGCACGCGCCAGATTACTGGGCGTTAACCAAGTTATTGCTTTTAAAGGATGACAATTATGCAACATTTTGATTTATCACCATTATACCGCGCAAGCATTGGCTTTGATCAAGTCTCTGATTTGATGAACCGTGTTATAAGTACCAACTCAACTACAACGTCTTATCCTCCCTATGATATTGAAAAAACAGCGGATGATTTATATCGGATTTCTATTGCAGTTGCTGGATTTTCCGATGCAGATTTAAATGTCGAAGTTAAAAACAAAACGCTTATCATTTCTGGTAAAAAAGATGATAGCACTACCGAAAAAAAATTCTTACATAAGGGGATCGCAACCCGAGCTTTTGAAAGGACGTTTCATTTGGCCGATTATGTGAAAGTAAAAGGCGCGAGCCATTCCGACGGAATGCTTCATATTGATGTCTTTAGAGAAGTCCCAGAGGAACTAAAGCCTCGTCAGATAGTGATCGCTGTTCAGGACTCCGCAAGACCAGTCATTGAGCATTGAATTTTAATCGCTATGTGGTGCGCTTGGTTTAATTTCTCGAGCGCACTACCGCAACTATGGGTCCTATTGGCCAACCGAAGTCATGCTGGTCTAGCTCCTTTGAGTATAATTTGGAAACTTTCCCATCAAAATACAGAGCATTAGGTACCTTTAATTTGTCTTTAAATATTCGGGCGAACGTGTGTAAATTTAACCTATTTTCTGCTTTCACAAAGTAGGCGAATTGTTTGTCCGCACTTGTTCCCACACCATTTCGTATAAATTTAGATTGGCTGTCTTCTAGAAAACGGGGATGTAATTTGCTATTCCAAACAAGCATTGGTCCGGACTGTGTAGCATAAGTACATTCTGGAGTATTTTGTAAATACTCTACGGTTTCATATATATTCAACATATCAGAGCCAATGCAAAATATTCCATTGGGTAGCATTCCGAAATTCCCTGGACCGGGTCTCGCGATAACATTTTTCTTTTTACTCAGCTTTTCTATGTAGTGTCCAACAGGGCTTAAATCAGAGTGGTACATACCTGCATTCATAGCAAATAAGAGCTCTTTACCTTTATCATTTAACTCCTTTTGTAAGGCGTTAAAATTGCCGAATGGCACCCCATCGCTATTGTTTAAATATAAACGCAGGTCGTCTTCAAAAAGAGATGTTTTACATATAGTAAAGTTGATATTTTCAAATATATCTTTCCTACAATCTAGCGCAGATACATTTGAGGAAAGTAGAACGCAAAACAGATATATTGCTGAGAACCGCATTACATATCCAGATCCTTTTTTACCTTGTCTAAACTAAATAACCGCTTAGCTTCATCCATCCGATCATATGTTTCATCCAAACGAAAGCGAATATCAGGGACATACTTAAGAGTAAGTTCCTTAGAAATCGCCCGCCTAATTTCAGACTTGTTTTTAGCTAAAAGCGCTATGGCGTTTTCACCTTCGTGTCCTCCCAATGGGCAAACGTAGGCAGTTGCTATCTTTAGATCAGCAGAAGTCGTAACTTCCCCAACTGTGATAGACAAGCGGTTCAGCTCAGGGTCGTGAACAGCTCCTTTGAATAGAAGATCAGATAATGCTCTTCTTATTAATTCTCCTACTCTTAATTGTCTTTGACTTGGTCCAAGCGTGGTTTTATCAAATTTATTTGCCATATGTTGTTATGTAAGCTGTAAATTGCCCTTTGCCAAGTGGTTCAATAGCAGCTAAAAAGCCACCAAGTAGATTGGAATTTAAGCGATGAGTGAAAATATTCGAGTTGTCGTAACTGGTGTTTCGGGGCGGATGGGGCAAATGATTGTTTCAGGAGTTCTGAGTAGTAAAAAAACTAGGCTTGTTGGAGCATTAGAACGAGAAGGTCATGAATGGATTGGTAAGGATCTAGGTTTGGTAAGTGGCTTAAAATCTCTTGGGGTGGAAGTCTCTGATGATCCAGCCTCGGTGTTTAAAAATGCTGATGCAATTATTGATTTCTCTGCGCCAAAAGCTTCTGTTGAATTTTCTAAACTAGCTGCTGAATGTGGGATTGTGCATGTGATTGGTACCACTGGCTTTAATGATCAGGATTTAGCTTTGATAGAAAATTCCGGTAAAAAAGCAAAGATTATTAGAGCCGGAAATATGTCTTTGGGTGTAAATCTGCTAGTTCAATTGACTAAAAAAGTTGCTGCAAACTTAGACAATGATTTTGATATAGAAATTATTGAAACGCACCATAATAAAAAAGTTGATGCTCCCTCCGGTACGGCTCTCATGTTAGGGAATGCGGCGGCAGATGGAAGGCAAATATCATTATCAAACGTCCGGGATAGTGGAAGAGATGGTATAACTGGGGCTCGTAATAAAGGAGATATAGGCTTCGTTTCTATTAGAGGTGGTGATGTAGTGGGAGAGCATGATGTATTATTCGCAGCTGCTGGAGAAAGAATTACTTTACGCCATGTAGCTACAGATCGCGCTATTTTTGTCAGGGGTGCACTAAAAGCAGTCGAGTGGGGTATCCGACAGGAACCGGGTGAATACAGTATGAAAGATGTTCTGGATCTTTAGCAAGGTTTGGGAATATTTTTTGAAAAGTAACCTAAAGTAAAGTAAATGTAATGCCAAGTTTACCTCTAGAAGTCTAATGAAATTTATACTTTTTTTTCTTTTTCTGCTTATTGGTGTTAAAGCATTCTCGAATGAAAAATTTGATAAAATATCCAATGAAGTGGACTTTTTAGAAATTGTCGATGGCCATACTTTGATTAGGCCACTGATAAAATTGGTAGTACAGAATGATGGGTCAATAACAGGGAAAGCTGCTTTTCGCGCGGTTAATGGAAATTGGTCGTGGGATAATCAGTTATTTTGTCGAACTCTGTTCTGGGGTGAGCGTGATCTGGGTTTAAATTGCCAGTTAGTTGAGTACAACGGAGAAATTATACGCTTTACGGCAGATGAGGGTGCCGGAGCTTTTGCTGATTTCACTATCGAAAAAAATTAGATTTAGGTCTGTTAATCCTTTTTGAAGGGTTCCATTGCACTTCTAGCTATTTTGTCAACGCGCTCGTTACCCATATCCCCCGCATGACCCTTAACCCACTCCCAGATAACCTCATGTTGTTCGCATAATAAATCTAGGCGTTTCCATAATTCTCCATTTTTAACTGGCTTTTTACTAGCAGTTTTCCAATTGTTTTTTTTCCAGCCTGCGAGCCAAATTTGGATTCCATTCATAACATATTTGCTATCTGTAATGATTGTAATTTCGCTTGTCCGATCTAAGATTTCCAAGGCAGCGATTGCTGCTCTTAGTTCCATTTTATTGTTTGTTGTAAGCTTTTCTCCATTAGAAAGCTCTCGTTCCTTAACAACTTTGCCATCCGAAAAAGCTTGAAGAAGGACGCCCCATCCCCCTGGTCCGGGATTGCCTGAACAGGCACCGTCAGTATAAGCCACTAGTTTGTGCTTTGGCATATGCAAATATCCAATCAGAATTAACACCATCTAATCCGATGTCTTTTCCCATTATATGATCGAAAACATTGAAACCACTGCTTTTGAGCAGTTGGTAAAGTTCAGTTTGGGAGACGTAAGTATATCTTCTACCCAAAATATCTCTCTTTTCACCAGTTCCCAATTTTAATCCTATAGAAAAAAGTCCACAAGGTTTAATAGCTCTTCTAATACAGGCAAGTAAACGTGGTAAATCTTTCCTTTTTGCATGAAGAAGTGAAAAACTGGCCCAGATACCATCAAATATTTCATTTTCTGAGAAAGTATCAAATGTCGCCTGATAACACCTGATTTTAGAATGTTTAGGTACCAATTCTATCATGTTTTGGGAAGCGTCAAATGCCGTTACATTATGTCCGAGGTTTGCTAAATATTCTGCAGCAAGGCCTGGTCCGCATCCATAATCCAGAACGTTTGACTTTTTAGGAAGATTTTCAGCAAAATATTTTAAAGTTTTGTGTGGGTGTTCTTTTGATATATTTGCTAAATATTCAGAACTTTGTGTTTCGTAGATGTGCACCGTTTTGATGTCAGAAGTCATATAATTATCCCAATGCTTAACAAAGATGTTACAAGGAAAGTGAGTGGAATACGCAACTTCATCCACCAAAGAGGTGTTAGTTTTAAAAGGTAGAAATGTCTGTCGATCAATAAAACTGCTATGAATCCAACAATTAAACTAATTGTGTCACTAGTTGGCCCTCTGCCCATTGCGAAGAATGCCCATAATGCTGGAATGACAGATAGTATATAGCCCATGCTCGCATTTTTTTTGTCCATTTTTGTGGCGAAGCCCCAAAGAACGCCAGACATGAAACAGAGGATAATGATACCGTAAGAGAGTTGTATTAGAGGCCCAACAAAGCGTGCCCCAAAATTTTCTATTCCAAAATTAAAAGCTTCCTCAGAAACTAAGGTTACGGCACCCCACCCAAAGGGAATTACTCCAGACAGCCCTAAAATAAGAGCTCCTGTAGGTATTTTTGAAATCATAAAGCTTCCCGTAGAGTGCGTGGTACTTTGAAATTCACACTTTCAGTAGCTGTTTCTACCAAATGGGTTTTTATTTCAAATCTTTCTTTCAAAGCATCAACAACTTCATTTACCAGTATTTCTGGTGCCGATGCACCTGCGGTGATACCTACTGATTTTATATTCGTTAGTGAGTTCCAGTTGATTTCTGCAGCTCTTTGAACCATTTGAGAGTTTTCACATCCTGCTTTTTTTGCGACCTCTACGAGCCGTTGAGAATTGGAAGAATTTGGCGCTCCAATTACGAGTAGAGCGTCGACTTCCGGAGCAATTTCTTTTACTGCAGCTTGTCTGTTACTGGTTGCATAGCAAATATCCTCTTTATGAGGGCCTACTATTTTTGGAAAACGAGTTTTTAGTGCCTCGACGACTTCAGCAGTGTCATCAATGGATAAGGTGGTTTGGGTAACATAGGCAAGCTTACTAGGGTCCCGAACAATTAGATTTTCTACATCTTTGGTGCTCTCGACGAGTAAAACGCCTCCCTCAGGTAATTGCCCCATGGTGCCGATAGTTTCTGGATGTCCCTCATGACCGATCATAATAATTTGAAGCCCGTTTTCAAAATGCCTATCTGCCTCTATATGAACTTTGCTGACCAGTGGGCATGTAGCATCAACATAAATCATTTTTCGGTTTTTTGCTTCAAGGGGTACTGATTTTGGTACTCCATGAGCAGAGAAAATTATTGGTCTATCAACTGGCGCATCTCTTACTTCTTTTATAAAAATTGCACCTTTTGATTTCAGCTCATCAACCACATATTTATTATGGACAATCTCATGTCGGACATAAACGGGTTCCCCCCATTTTTCTAACGCCATTTCTACTATTTTAATGGCACGATCAACCCCTGCACAAAACCCTCGGGGTGCAGCCATGTAGACAGTTAATTCTGGATTTTTCATGTTGTCCTGACCACTGATTTACTTAGTCACATTACCTTCATGATTGTCATCGGTAAAGCCTAATGTTCACGAAGTAAAATAGCACAAAAAGTGTATATTTTTGTATTAAATTTATCTTTAAATAAATAGACATAAAAATTTAACATTTATATTTAAATTGATAAAGTGAAAGAAAGAAAATTATATCATTATGAAAAGCGAAAGATTTTGATATGGAAGGCTCTGCGTTTATTGCACTTGGTAGTAATTTAAATTTAGACGGTGTTTCTTCTCTGGAACTGATCAAGAAAGCCATTATAGAGTTAGAGAAGTCTAATTTTAACTTGCAAGCAATATCGCGCTTTTTTAAAAACCCAGCTTTTCCAATTGGTTCAGGTCCGGATTTTGTAAATGCTGTTGTAAAAGTCCGTATTGACGCAAAGGCTCAAAATATTTTGGATCAACTGCATTTTATTGAAAAAAAATTTGGCAGATCGCGTGGCAAAAGGTGGGATGGAAGAACATTAGACCTGGATTTGTTAGCTGTTGGCCAATCCATCCAACCAAGCTTCTCTACTTATTTATACTGGCACGATTTAGATCTCGAAAATCAGTTAAATAAAATACCCTCTAATTTGATACTACCGCATCCAAGAATGCACGAGAGAGCATTTGTGCTTGTACCATTGTTGGATATTGCACCGTGTTGGATACATCCGGTCCTAAATAAAAACATCAGTGAACTCTGTAATGATTTGAGTGTTGAAGAAATCTCTGACTTGATATGTTTATAAACAACTCTTGTAATTTTCAGATTGATCTACTAGAAGCCTGAGTCTGCAAGGATATATCTAGGAGAAAATCATGGCACGGGTCACAGTTGAAGATTGTGTAGATAAGGTTCCTAATAGATTTGAGTTAGTAATGTTGGCTGCGCACCGGGCTAGAGAAATCTCTTCTGGTTCATCGCTAACTGTTCAGCGTGATAATGATAAAAATCCAGTTGTATCTCTCAGAGAAATTGCCGATGAAACACAAACCGCTGATGAATTGCGTGAGAGGTTAATAGAGAGCAATCAAACTCAAATCGAGGTTGACCTTCCTGAGGATGACTCAATGGCAGTACTGATGGGTGGTGGTGATGATAGTGACCGCGCTGAGGATGATGATATGAGCGAAGAAAAATTGCTTCGCGCACTTATGGCTGCTCAAGATAAAGGATAATCTGCGGCCTGAGGGTCTGACAAATGTTAACTGCAGAAGAGCTTGCCACTCGGATACAAAATTACAATCCAAAATCTAATTTTGAGATGATTGTAAACGCCCATAAATATGGGCAAATAAAGCATGAGGGGCAATTTAGAAAGTCTGGAGAAAAGTATTTTTCTCATCCTGTTGCAGTAGCTGAGATACTGGTTGATCAGCAGTTAGATGACGCAACAATTATAACTGCCTTATTACATGATACCATCGAGGATACGTCTTCAAACAAAGACGAAATCACAAAACAGTTCACTTCAGAAATTGCTGATTTAGTGGATGGTGTTACAAAACTAACAAATATGCAATTGACCTCTACCGAGACTAAAGAGGCAGAAAATGTGCGTAAACTGCTCATGGCAATTGCACAGGATGTCAGAGTAATTTTAGTTAAACTCGCAGATCGTTTGCACAATATGCGAACAATAAAATCGATGAAGCCTGAAAAGCAACTCCAGAAGGCTCGTGAGACTATGGAAATATATGCTCCTCTAGCGGGCCGAATGGGCATGCAGTCGATTAGAGAGGATCTTGAAGATCTTGCCTTTCGTGTACTTAATTCCGAGGGCCGGGCATCAATAATAAGACGATTTATAGTTTTACAAAAAGAAACTGGTGATGTTGTTCAAAGAATAACTGATGATATGCATTCAGAATTAGAGGCATCCGGAATTCAGGCTAAAATTGAAGGTAGAGCAAAAAAGCCATATTCTATTTGGCGCAAAATGCAAGAGAAAGCGCTTTCCTTTTCGCGTCTGTCAGATATATATGGATTTAGAATAATATGCAGTAGTGATGAGGAATGCTACCGTGTACTTGGCGTAATTCATAAGCGTTGGCGCGCAGTCCCAGGCCGGTTCAAGGATTATATCTCTCAACCGAAATCTAACGGATATCGGTCTATTCACACTACAGTTTCAGGTAGAAACGCTCGCCGTGTGGAGGTCCAAATACGAACCCAGCTAATGCACGATGTTGCTGAAAGTGGTATCGCAGCACATTGGGCATATAGAGATGGTGTTAGAAGTGAGAACCCGTTTACCGTTGATCCTGTGAAATGGATAACTAGCTTAATTGAGGAGTTTAATACAGAGGAAGACCATGAAGCATTTTTAGAGGCTGTGAAGCTAGAAATGTATTCTGATAAGGTCTTTTGCTTTTCCCCAAAGGGTGAAGTCATAAAGCTACCAAAGGGCGCAACACCAATTGATTTCGCATATGCAATTCATACTCGTATTGGAAATTCTTGTGTTGGTGCAAAAATAGATGGGTTGCGAGCACCTCTTTGGACAAGGTTAAGAAATGGCCAATCTATAGAAATTCTTACGGCAATGGGGCAAGAACCGCAAGCCACATGGCTTGAAATGACAGAGACTGGCAAGGCGAAGACAGCAATTAGACGCGCGCTGCGCGAAGCAGATCGTGATAAATATATCATTATGGGGCAACAACTTTTGAGGGCAGCATTTGAGCACTTTGGTAAGAGAGCAACAGACAAAGCTTTAGAAAATACAGCCAAGAAACTTCGAATTAATGATGTTCAAGAGTTATATGCTAGATTGGGAAGCGCAGAGTTGCAGCCGAGGGATGTAATAAACATCATATTTCCAGATTTTTCTACAGCGAAAGAACCTGAAATTGATCAAAAGCTTGCAGTGATAGGTCTCGCGGAGGGACAATCATTTAATCGAAGACCTTGCTGTCAACCTTTACCAGGTGAGAGAATAGTAGGCATAGCAACCAGTGGAAAGGGCGTATCAGTTCACTCAATTGATTGTTCCACATTGGCAAGTTTTGAAGATAATATGGATTTGTGGTTGGACTTGCATTGGCATGCCGGCAAGCATCCCTCAATTTATCCAATCACCCTAGAAATGACTATAAGTAATGATGCTGGTGTTTTGGGAAGAGTTTGCACAATTGTTGGTGATTTAGGTGCGAATATCTCGGATATGGAGTTTTTAGATCGCAAGCCGGACTTCTTTAAATTAATACTTACTGTGGATTTACGAGATGTTGAGCACTTACATGCGATCTTATCAAGGTTGGATGCAGAAAACGCCGTCGCCACGGTGGCCCGCACCAGAAGAAGCGGAAATCATGGCAGCTAGTCGACTATTTGAGGTGCATCATGGTTTTTAAGCGGAGAGAAAAGAGGTCATGGGGCTCATTAGTTCAATTCCTACTTTGGCCAAAAGGTGGTTGGACCAGGGCAGCATTGTATGTAAAGCATCGCCTACACCGATTACCTGATAACCCAGAGAAAATTGCCAGAGGTATTTGGGCTGGTGTATTTACAACTTTTACACCATTTTATGGGCTTCACTTTATAGTTGCAGGAACAATTGCGTTTATTTTAAGGGGAAATGTTTTGGCTGCCTTGCTTGCCACATTTTTTGGTAATCCTCTTACATATATTCCTATTGGAATTATATCCCTCCGCACTGGTGAATTCTTACTGGCAAGTGAGGGATTGGGTCATGATGGTGAAAATTTGGTGTCTTTATTTCTAGGTGCTTTCCTTGACTTAAAATCTAATCTTTATTCTATTATCATTGGTGGTCCCGTTGAATGGAATGACCTAATAATATTTTACCAGGACGTTTTCTTTCCATACCTTATCGGCGGAATTTTCCCAGGGATCATAGCGGCTTCTGTTTGCTGGATGATCAGCTTGCCATTAATTCGTGCTTATCAGAACAGACGCAAAGGTCGCCTTCGAGAAAAACTGAGAGAAATTAAAGAGAAAAGTACTAAGTTTCGTAAATAAATATAAACTTACTTGGAGATTTGTATGTTACCAGAACGTCATGTGAGACTGGGTGTAAATATTGATCACGTTGCCACTATTCGAAATGCTAGGGGTAGTATGTATCCTGATCCTGTAGAGGCAGCTATTCTAGCCCAAAATGAGGGAGCGGACGGCATTACAGCACATCTTAGAGAGGACCGGCGCCATATTCGAGATGAGGATATTGATGGATTGATTGCAGCTTTGAACATCCCGTTGAATTTTGAGATGGCCGCTACGGAAGAAATGCAGAAAATAGCGCTCAAGCATAAACCCCATGCTGTATGCCTCGTACCAGAAAAGAGAGAGGAGCGGACTACAGAGGGTGGTTTAGACGTTTTGAAAGAAGAAAATAAGTTGAGAGAATTTATTAAACCGTTAAGTGATTCAGGCTGCAGAGTTTCTTTATTCATTGCCGCAGTGCCTGCTCAAGTTGAAGCAGCGAAGAGGGTTGGCGCGGCTGTAGTTGAGCTTCATACGGGTGCTTATTGTGATTATTATTATGAACAAAATCAGTCAAAATGTGAAACCGAATTTGAAAATTTAAAGAATATGTGTGGATATGCAAACTACATAGGTCTTGAGGTGCACGCAGGTCATGGCCTGACTTATGACACTGTTTCCAGGATTGCAGCATTTCAAGAATTAAAAGAATTAAATATTGGACATTTTTTAATTAGTGACGCCGTATTTAATGGTCTTGGAAATTCAATTAAAAAAATGAAAAAACTCATCGGAGAGGCTCGCGCCAGTTGATTATCGGTACAGGAACAGACTTAGCCAACATAGACAGGATTAATAAGGTTCTTATTCGTCACGGTGATAGATTTAGGAACAGAGTTTTTACAAAAAACGAACAAGCCAAAGCAATGCGACGAAAAGATGAAGCTGGTACGCTAGCAAAACGTTGGGCAGCCAAGGAGGCTTGTTCAAAAGCACTTGGCACAGGTCTCCGTATGGGTATTTCATGGAAAGATATGGCAGTAAGTAACATCGAGACAGGGCAACCGGTGATGACACTTACTGGCTGGGCAAAGAAGCGCTTGGAAGATTTGACACCTGAAGGACACTTAGCAACTCTTCACGTTTCACTTACTGATGATCATCCTTGGGCACATGCTATAGTAATTATCGATGCACAGCCTTTGGCTTGACACGATCTCACCAAGATAGCATTAGAGAGTATTAGTTTAGGGAGCACTTGGGATGGCTAAACCAAAAAAAAAAGAAGGTTTTCTCGAAACCATAAAAACAATAATATTTGCTCTTATTTTGGCTGGTATTTTCAGGACCTTATTTTTCCAACCATTTTGGATCCCATCTGGCTCAATGAAAGACACTCTTTTAATTGGTGATTTTTTGTTCGTCAATAAAATGTCCTATGGTTATTCATATGCATCGTGCCCTACTGTAAGAATAGCGGCTATTGGACTAAATATCGAAGCAGAAGACATATGTGGTTTTCTGCGTGGGGGTAATAAGAGAATATTGGGAGCCGAGCCAAAGCGTGGCGATGTAGTTGTGTTTCGTCACCCTTCAAATGGTCAAGACTATATTAAAAGATTGATAGCTCTGCCTGGTGAAAAAGTACAAATAAAAAATGGATTAGTATTTATAAATGGAACTCCGGTAGAAGTTATACCCGATGGTACGTTTGACGAAGTAAAGGCGCCACAAGGACCATTTAGAAATATGCCTCGCTGTGCAAATGAGGTCGTTGAGCAAAATGGCATTTGTGAGAAGGAAAAATTTGTTGAAACTTTACCAAATGGAGTTTCGCACTCTATTTTGAATTTTATGCGTCAAACAGTAGATGATACCCCTGTTTATCATGTGCCAGTAGGGCATTATTTCTTTTTGGGAGATAATAGGGACAATTCAAGTGATAGCCGTATATCGCAATCAAGAGGTGGTGTAGGGTTTGTACCTTTTGAAAACCTTGTTGGCAGAGCAGACAGAGTACTTCTTTCTTCCGCTGGTAGATCTATGTTTGCCTTCTGGACATGGAGGGGTGATCGTTTTTTCGAGGGTATTGAGTGAAAAAATCCATTGATATTGAAAAATTTGAGAAGCGCTTAGGATATACATTCAAAGATCCGAAGTATCTCTTGGAGGCACTTACTCATCCTTCTTTTTCTTCAACAAATAGATCTGACAATCAACGGTTGGAGTTTATTGGTGATAGAGTTCTGGGTCTAACCGTAGCAGAAGCTATAGCCAAACAGGATCCAAAGGCGTCTGAAGGGAAGCTGGCTCCCCGTTTTAATGCCCTTGTTAGAAAAGAAGCCTGCTCTGGTGTGGCGCAAGAAATAGATATTGGATTGGTTTTGAAATTGGGCCGTTCTGAGATGATTACGGGTGGGCGACGTAAAAATGCTGTTCTCGGAGACGCAATGGAAGCTGTATTGGCTGCAATTTATTTAGATGGGGGGTTTCAAGCTGCAAAAGATGTAGTTTTGAGATTATGGGAGAGAAGAATTTCTAATGTTGAGTTAGATGCAAGGGACTCCAAAACGAGGCTGCAAGAATGGGCTCAAGCTCGACAACTTGAACCACCAGTTTATACGCTTATTAATCGTTCTGGGCCTGATCATTCGCCTATTTTTAAAATACAAGTGAAACTGCAAACTGGGGAAAAAACCATTGCGGAGGCTGGCAATAAGCGAGACGCTGAGCAAGCCGCAGCTAGAATGCTTATGGAAACTTTAAAGGATCAAGAATGAAGAAAGCAGGCTTTGTGGCCCTCATCGGAGAACCAAATGCTGGAAAGTCTACGCTTTTGAATCATTTTGTGGGCTCTAAAGTTTCCATCGTTACTCATAAAGTTCAAACGACCCGTACTAAAATTAGAGGGATTGTAATCGTGGATAGCGCTCAGATAGTATTTGTTGACACTCCCGGTTTGTTTAAACCGAGACGTCGACTGGATAGGGCTATGGTAGCCGCTGCTTGGGATGGGGCGGCAGATGCTGATGTGATTGTTTTGCTTATCGAGGCTCATAGAGGTCTAACTGAGGGCGTGGAAAGGATTCTTAGAGATCTTTCTAATTCTAGTAAGAACCGGTCGGTTGTACTTGCTATTAATAAAATTGATATAGTTAAGTCGCCAGTGCTTTTGTCTTTAACCAAGCAGTTGAATGAGCTTTTCAGTTTTTCAAAAACATTTTTAATTTCTGCTGACAGGGGATTTGGAACAAAAGATCTAAAACTGTGGTTAGCAGATAAAATGCCAGATGGTCCATGGCTTTATCCTGAGGATCAAATCGCCGATCTACCATTGAAAATGATTGCAGCAGAGATTACGCGCGAAAAACTCATTCTTAGACTACATCAAGAGCTTCCTTATCAGCTAACTGTGGAAACAGAAACTTGGAGTAATAGAAAGGATGGAAGTGTAAGGGTTGATCAGATAATTTATGTTTCCCGCGGTGGTCACAAAGGCATTATTTTGGGTGGTCGCGGTGAAACGATCAAGGCTATTTCTATGGCGGCGCGCGAAGAGCTTGAAAGCTTTTTAGGGTGTAGAGTGCATTTATTCTGTCAAATTAAAGTTCGTGAAAAGTGGCTAAACGAAGCAGAAAGATATTCTGAAATGGGGCTTGATTTTAATGATGGAAATTAATGGCACGTCTGAGAAGTAAAATTTGGGTACAGGCTTACCTAAAAAGGTTAGAACTTCAAACTATTTCCGCATATGTAATGGCTCATGGAGATGACCATTCAGGGGCTATTTTAGTAAAAATAAGCAAGATGGATGGATTTGCGGAACTTCACCAAAAGACCTTCGACCTTCAAAATAATAGAAACGTATGGGTAAAAATTTTGGTGGGCCTAGAAGAGGAAATAGATTTTTTTTTAGAAAAGCAAAAAGCCAATGATCCAGATTTATGGATAATTGAAGTAGAAAGTTCCAACGGGCAAAATTACCTAGACGAATTTTAGGGATTATTCTATTTTTATGAAATGGAATGGCGCTCAGTAGGGATATTATTAGCTACACGAAAGCATGGTGAAACATCATTAATCATAGATACCTTCTGCCCAGGTTATGGACGGTATTTGGGTGTTGTGAAGGGTGGAGCATCACGAAAGTTCTCACCAATACTTCAGGTGGGAGCTCAGCTCGATCTAACTTGGAGTGCACGCTTACAAGATCACCTTGGGTCTTTTAAAGTTGAATTAGTTAGGGCTCGTACTGTTAATGCTATGAATGATAGAATTCTGACAGCGGGCTTAACTACTGTAAGTACAATTTTATCCAGAGTTTTACCCGAGAGACATGCGTACGATAATTTTTATAGAACAACAGAGGATTTGTTAGACCTTCTTAGTCAGCCAAAGGTCTGGCCTCTGGCGTATCTTCATTGGGAACTAGAATTGTTGAGTGTACTTGGTTATGGGCTTGATTTGTCAAAATGTGCTGTTTCTGGATGTACTAACAACCTGCGGTATGTATCGCCGAGGACTGGGAGAGCCATTAGCGAACAAGCAGCTGGAGTGTGGGCTCCAAAATTATTACACCTTCCACCCATTATTTTAAAAGGGTCTGAAAATTCGGGCAGCATTATAGATGGCTTAAAATTAACAGGATATTTTTTGACAAAAAAAGTTTTCAATGAACTATCAGTAAATTCGCCAGTTTCGGAAAGACAGCGGTTTGTCGATTTGCTCACTCACAAAGTTTCCTCAGGAATTTTATAACTTTTACTTGTGAGAATTTTTGCAAAATTAAATTACGCCACTGGACAACTTCTTTGCTTTACCATACATACTTCGCACCTACGACATTTTGTCGTATGTGCCCGGGTAGCTCAGGGGTAGAGCAGTGGACTGAAAATCCTCGTGTCGGTGGTTCAAATCCGCCCCCGGGCACCACAGTTTAAAAAAAATCAACCCAATTTTTATAATTAAAATAGTCTTGAAAATGACTTGTATAAAGGGTCACTCTGTGGGACACATCCCACTGTGGAAAAGGCTTAAGGTTATGTTGTGGTGAGTGCCAAAACCCTATTAAAAGACGTTTTTGGCTTCTGCGAATTTCGACCCGGTCAGCGTCAAATAATTGATGCAGTTGCCAGTGGTGAGAACGTTCTTGCAATAATGCCAACAGGGGGTGGAAAATCGTTATGTTTTCAGTTGCCTGCTCTATTAAATGACGGCCTTACGGTTGTTATTTCGCCCCTGATTGCCCTAATGCGCGATCAAGTCCGTGGTTTGAAAGCGGCTGGTGTAGCGGCAGGAGCTATAACTTCAGGAAATACTCCAAGTGAGATAGACACTGTTTTTTCACAGATTACTTCCGGCGATCTAAGGCTCCTTTACGTTGCTCCTGAGCGATTGGCTTCAAGCAAAATACAAAACATTTTGAGGAAATCTAACGTAAGATGTTTAGCAGTAGATGAGGCGCACTGTGTTAGTCAATGGGGGCACGATTTTAGGCCAGATTATCTTATGATTGGGAAATTAAGGCATAGCCTTGGTGTCCCTTTGTGTGCATTTACTGCAACTGCAGATAACGAGACGCAACAGGAAATAATTGAGCGACTTTTTGGTGGTGCTGATCCAAAAGTATTTTTGCATGGGTTTGACCGGCCAAATATTTATCTGAGTTTTGTTCCCAAAGATAATCCTAGAATACAAATTATGAATTTTGTGGACAAGCGCAAAGGTCAATCGGGTATTATTTACTGTGGAACAAGGGCTAAAACGGAAAGTTTAGCCCAAGCATTGCAAGAAGCTGGACATAACTCATGTTACTATCATGGCGGTATGGATGCAGATCGGCGCAAGGTTGTCGAAAGCCGCTTTGTTCTTGAAGATGGTCTGGTTGTTGTCGCTACTGTCGCATTTGGTATGGGCGTCGATAAGCCTGATATAAGATGGGTGGTGCATGCAGATTTACCTAAATCAATTGAAAGCTATTATCAGGAGATTGGACGAGCTGGGAGAGATGGTGGCTACGCTGAAACACTAACTCTTTATGGTGCAGATGATATCCGATTTCGTAGAAATCAGATAGATGAAGGTCTTGCTCCATCTAACAGGAAGTCTGCTGATCATGGGCGTTTTAATGTCCTCTTAGGTTTGGCTGAAGCTTTAGAGTGTCGTCGCCTTAATCTTCTTCATTATTTTGGAGAGACGAACATAAAATGTGGAAATTGTGACTTGTGTGAGAGGCCACCTGAAACATTTGATGGTACGGAGTCTGTGCGTAAAGCGTTATCCGCTATTTTGCGCACTGATCAATATTTTGGTGTGGGACATTTAATCGATATTTTGCAAGGTAATTTCACTGAGAAAGTCAGTAATCACGGCCACGATAAATTACCGACATTTGGGGTTGGCAAAGAGTTAAACCGAGTAAAATGGAAAGCAATCTTCAGGCAAATGATGGGTCATGATCTCATTCGTCCGGATGTTGAAAGGTATGGAGGTTTGAGAATGACTGAAAAAGCGCTCCCAATTTTGCGGGGTGAGCTAAGTATAACGTTACGAGCGGATATAATTAAGTCAGCTAAAAGAGACTACTCTGTAAAAACACTAATAAGCGATGATGATGCTCCAGTGCTTAGCGCTCTTAAAGCAAAGCGGCGCGCTTTAGCTGAAAATGCTGGAGTGCCAGCCTACATTATCTTTACTGATAAGACCCTAATCGATATGTCTCAAAGACGCCCCTTGAATCTTGATGAGATGTCTCAGATTAATGGTGTGGGCACAAAAAAATTAGAGAAATTTGGAACTATTTTTCTTGCAGTCATCAATGGAGAAGTTGATCACATGCACCCCCGACGGCAAAAACTTGCTGGTGCTAAGGAGGGGGAGATGTATGATTTGCTTTTAGCCGTTCAATTCAAGTTGTCTCGGGGACCTCTGGGAGTAGAAAAACCGCTTAGTTGTTCAGCATCTTTGCTTTCTAAAATTGCAAAACTTAAACCCAAAAGTTTGGACGAGATGGCTAAGATAATTGGACCTAAAAAGACAGACCGTTTCGGAGCTGCTTTTTTGGATGCTTTGAACAATGTGACATAGAGTTTTGCTCGCTTTTTAATTTTGAATATCTATAGATAATTATAATTTTCATTTTAATCAGCTAATTTTTTATCCTAATTTCGTGGAAATTTTGGCCAAAATAGTTTATATTTTGACGTCTCCAGAACAGTCTTGAAGAGCTAATTTATTTAAGAATAAGATCATGTAAGGATTTGGGAGTATTCGAAATGAAATCACAATATCGAGTTGTTGTTATAGGCGGTGGAGTAGTTGGTTCATCCGTTTTATACCATCTTGCAAAAATGGGGTGGAAAGATGTCGTGATGCTGGAGCGGCGCAGGCTTGCCTCCGGTTCTAGTTGGCATGCAGCCGGTGGAGTTCATACATTAAACGCCGATCCAAACATGGCGGCTTTGCAGGCCTATACAATTGACCTTTTACCTAAGATTGAAAAAGAGTCAGGTCAGAACATTGGTTTTCATATGACTGGGGGATTGACCCTCGCCGGGACCCCGGAAAGGTGGGAGTGGCTACAATCAAATTATCGTATTTTTCAATCTATAGGAATCAGTGACTGTGAACTCCTTAGTCCAGAGGAAGCTCAAAAACGCTGTCCAATAATGTCGGTAGATGGAGTTTTGGGTGCAATGTGGGCAGATAGAGAAGGCTACATCGACACTACTGGCACCGTGCAGGCGTATGCTACTGCTGCGAGAAAAAAGGGTGCTGAGTATTATGAAGAAGTAAAAGTTGATAGTCTTGAACAATTAACAGATGGCTGGATCGTTAAGACTGACAAAGGTAATATTAAGTGTGAACATGTTGTAAATGCTGCAGGCCTTTGGGCAAAGCAGGTGGGACGTATGGCTGGCATAGAGCTTCCAGTTAGCCCGTTAAAACATCATTATTTAATAACGGATAGCATTCCGGAAGTTGCAAGCAGTGATTTTGAGATGCCCATGACAGTTGATCTCGAGGGATTTACTTACATGCGTCAAGATCAAAATGGTGTTTTGGTCGGGATTTATGAAATTGATCACGAGCACTGGGCAATGGATGGTGCGCCATGGGATTACGGGGAAGAATTATTTCAGGAACAATTACATAGAATTGAGAATGAACTAATGCTTGGTTTCCAACGTTATCCAGCTATTGAGAATGTAGGAATAAAAACCTGGGTTAATGGGGCTTTCACTTTTTCTCCCGATGGTAACCCACTGGTAGGTCCAGTCCCCGGTAAGAGAGGATATTGGTCCGCATGTGCCGTCATGGCTGGTTTTTTGCAAGGGGGCGGTGTAGGAAAAACCCTAGCTGAATGGATGATTGAGGGAGAACCAGAGACTGATGCATGGTCGATGGACGTAGCGCGTTACGGGCAATACGCGGAAAATAAAAGATATATTCGTGAAACAACCGGGCAGTTTTATTCGAGGCGTTTTGTTATGTCCTATCCGAATGAGCAGCTTCCAGCAGGACGTCCGATGAAGATGGCACCGGCCCATGATGCGATGACCCAGGCTGGATGTCGTTGGGGTGTTTCATGGGATTTAGAGGTGCCACTATATTTTGCCCCATCTGATAAATTTGAAGAAAAATTAACGTTAAAGCGCTCTAACACCCATGAGATTGTTGCCCAAGAATGCAAGTCAATTCGAGAAGGCGTGGCGTTATTAGATATTACGGGCTTTTCGCGTTTCGAAGTAAAGGGTGAAAATGCAGAAGCTTGGCTAGATAAGATATTTGCAACCAAGTTGCCGAAACCCGGTAGAGCTCGTCTCGCAGTAATGCTTTCGTCATCCGGAAAGCTCAAAGGTGACCTGACGCTACTGAACTGGGGCGATGGTACTTTTTGGATTATGGGTAGTTATTATCTAAGAGCTTGGCATATGCGTTGGTTCAATGACCAGATGCAAGACGGAGTAAGTGTCAGAGATCTTGGGGATGATATTTGTGGTTTCGCCTTAATCGGGCCAAACTCTCAATTTGTTCTACAAAAAGTTGCTGAGGAAGATGTGTCCAAGATGAGGTTTATGGATTGTAAAGGACTTGATGTCGGTTTGATCCAGTCGCGTGTTGCTAGGATGAGTGTTACTGGTGAGATGGGTTTTGAGCTAAACTGTAAAATGGGTGATCATATTGCTCTTCGTAGAATATTGTTAGAGGCTGGAACTGATCACGATATTCGTGAAGTAGGCTTTAACGCAATGCTCTCAACACGCATTGAGAAGAGTTTTGGGATTTGGTCTGCTGAATTTACTCAAGATCGGACCCCGGGTATGACAGCAATGGACCGATGGATTGATTGGGATAAGCCAGACTTTATTGGAAAAGCAGCCGCAGTTGCTGAACGCAATGGAAATGGTCCTGGAAAAATTCAAGTGACATTAGAAATTGAGGATGGTGACTCAGATGCATCTGGTTATGAACCCATTTGGTCAGAAGCAGGCGACATGGTTGGCTTCGTTACTTCTGGGGCATATGGTCATACTGTAAAGAAATCTCTCGCAATGGCTCTCATTGAGCCCGCTTTAGCCAATGAAGGTACAGCTGTTACTGTTCATATAGTGGGAGTGGAAAGGAGAGCAAAAGTAATTACTCCCTCGCCGTATGATCCCGATGGAATGGCAATGCGCAGCTAATTTATGCAAATTAATTAAATTTTTTAGCGTATTCTTTGTTTGAGGTTGTCGAACATTAAGTTAAGGTAGCGAAATTAAAATAAATATGAGGTTATGTTGCATAACTGTGTTGCCATAGTCCCATGTAGGGCTGGTTCTAAGGGTCTTCCTGGTAAAAATTTTCTCATCTTGGGATCGCAAAAGCTTTATAAGATAACCCTTGACCAAGCATTGCGTTGCATTAACAAAGTTATAATTTCCAGTGACAAAGACCTTGAAAAAGAGCTCGAATGTTATTCAGTTGAGCAACATCGACGATCTCCAGAACTGTCAACAGATCAGTCTACTATGGCCGAGTTGATGTTAGAGTTGATAAGGCGGTACGAACTGCACGAGTCCACTATAGTTTTACTCCAGCCAACATCGCCCTTGCGACGGGATGAAGACATTTCAAAATGTATTAAGACTTTTAAGGATAACACTTTTGATCTTGTATTTACAGTATCTGCTCAGGATAGAGCAGTGCTTAAATCTGGGTTCGTTCGAGGTAATAAATTTGTACCTGTTGCAGAACCAGATTTCACATTTATGAATAGACAAGACCTGCCAGAGATTTTCAGGCCAAATGGTGCAGTTTATGTTTTTAATGGCGGGTGGTTTGAAGAAAATAATGGATTTACTTCAAACAATATCGGTGTCGTAGAAATGCCAAAGGAGAATAGTTTAGATATAGATAATCGAGAAGATTTTGATCGTGTCGCTCAAATTTACAAAAAGCATTCAAAGAATTAATTTTTATTTTATAAAGTGCTGGGTGATTTCCATCTTCTATGTGTCCATAGCCATTGTCCCATATTTTTTCTTATCTGTTTTTCTAATCTATCATTTAATATTTGAGTCATCTCACTCGGTGTAGAGGGCTTCACTGGACTCTCGAACACTAAATCAAAATTCACTCCGTCATCTTTCCTTACTACGTAAAAGGTAATAAGTAATGCATCGTGTTTCAGTGCTAATTTTGCAGCAGAAGTTGCTGTGTATGCTGTATGACCAAAAAACTTTAAAGGTTCTCCGTGGCTCATGTATTGGTCAACTAAAAGAGCGACCACGTTTCCATCGCTGAGATACCTCATCATATTTCCAATGCCGGAGCGACCTCTTGGAAATAGCGGTTTGGCGATTTCTTTGATACATCTTTCATAAAAAGAATTGAAGTACGGGTTATTCATCGGTTTGTAGAGAGCACCAACCGAAACTTGATTTGCATTAAGTACTACACGCACGACGTCATAGTTCGCCAAATGGCCAGAAACCAGAATCACTGGTTTCTTTTGTTCCTGGGCATGCTTAAGTATATTAAAACCGGGGCCGGATACTTTGGCTGACTGCGCCATTTTGGCAAAGGCATTTGGCGCTAGCAATTCAAAAAACGTGCGCCCAATATTATTAGGCACTTGGCTACACAGTTCTTCTCGCTTTCTTTCTTCGAGGTCAGGAAATATAAGTTTAAGATTATGCAGTATACGTCTACGATTACCCGATAATGGTGAAATAATTTTCTGATAAATTAAGCCACCTGAAGCAATTTTCATCTTATAAGGTAAAATTGATAAAATACATAAAAGAAATCTAATAAAGATATAGATGCTAAGATCTAAAAAATGTGATCTCTTTTTTCCTTTAATATGAGAATAGTTTTGTTTGCCTGACAAGTCTGTTTTGCCCAAATATTTTCCAGTCAAATTTTATTAGATCTTACTTTAACAGTAATAAAATATCATTTGACAAGTCCTTTACAGCCTTTAACTTCTTTTGAAGCAATGATCCGGCATTTTGTATTTGTTTGTCAAAAGTTGTTTGTGTGATTAGTCTTACAAGGTGATCTCTTTCTACTACCTCGGTTGAACTACCAGAAATTAAAAGCTCTTTAAAGTCTTCTGAAAAGTTAGCGGTCTTTGAGCCATGAAGTACCGCTGCTCCAAACTGGATGGGCTCCCATGGATTATGTCCATTTATATCGCAATAGGTCCCACCAATCAGGGCCAAATGTGTGAAAGGTAACCAAATGGCTGGGGCGCCTATTTGGTTTGCAATATAAACATCAGAACTGGGAGAATTTTCCCGAAGCTCTGATAGAATTGTACACTTCAAATCTGCTTTAATGCATTGATCCCGTATTTTCTCTGCACGCTCAATATGCCTTGGGATTATCACTAAAATTGGTCGTAATTTTTTTGAAATTTTTTGTAACGCGTGTATCACAAACTTTTCGTCTTCCTGATGTGACGATACCAGAGTAAGAATTCTCCTACCTTCAGTCACAGATATAATTTGTGGTGGAATGCCTTGTTTAGGTTTAAGTTTTGGAGCGGCTGGCTTTAATGAACCATCAATTCTTATGTGTTGCTTTGGATGAGGTTTAATTAGTTTTGTAATATTTTGTGCAGTTTTTTCGTCCTGTGCTGATATGAGTTCAAATTTGGCATAAAGATCCCCAAAAAAAGGCTTGAGCCATTTCCGAGAATTATATGCCCTATCTGCCATCCTAGCGTTTATCCAGACTTGTGAAATTTTAAGCCTAGCACAATCGTTCACAAAACCAGGCCAAATTTCTTGTTCCGACCAAATCACTAAATTGGGTGTCCATCGTGATAGGAAACTCCGTCTGAATTTGTGCACATCAAGTGGTATGAATTGATGTGTTGTATTCGCGGGTAAATTTTGGGAAAAAAGCTCAGCAGATTGTATTGTACTTGATGTAACTAGAAAATTAACATCAGGTTTGGTTTGTAGAATAATATTAATTAGCCCTCTAAGGGCCATAACCTCTCCTAGTCCTACAGCATGAAGCCAAATTAACTCACCTGTTGGTCTAACCTGATTTGTTTCCCCAAGCCTTTCTTTCCAACGCGTGGGGTGCTCCTTTTGAGCTTTGAGACGCATTTTCAGTATTTTAACTGCTGAGATGCGAAGAGCAATTTGAATTAGATAGTAAAATATTTGCCAAAAGATTAATGTTAATTTCCTCACAAGTTCACTCATTAAATATTTTTTGGATATCATTTTCCCAAAACGCCGGGGAATTGAGTATTTTTAAAAATTTCTCAGCCGTTTTACCGGCACCAAAACTTTCATCTCTAGGGTAGGACTTTCCCCATGAATTTTCTAGGAAGTGTAAAATTTTTTCCTTATCGTTTGGTTGGCAGTTAGTTACTGAGTCAGCAGCACTTCGAGCTCTTTGTCTTGATCCTATGTCAAGCGATGGCAGACCAAGAAAAGGGGCTTCTCTCACTCCTGCTGATGAATTCCCTACAATTGCAGATGAGTTTTTCATCAATTCAGAAAAATATGAAAAGCGCATTGATGGTATTACTCTAAACTGATTTTTAGGAAGTCCTTCGATGACCCGCCAAATTTCTTTAAAGCCAGGGTCATTATTAGGTAGTATTGTAACAAACTTCCGTCTAGAATACTTCAATGCTTCAAATAGAGCTGAAGCTTGGTTTCCCATGTCACTCGCTTCAGAGGTAACGGGATGATAGGTGCAAATGCCATAATCATCAAAATTTATATCATACCGGCTTTTAACTTCCTTAATGGTTACGCCAGAATCTTTCGCGTGGAAATCGAGTTCTGGAGAGCCTATAACATAAATCCGTTTATCTTCTTCACCCATCCTTAAAATCCGGTTTCGTGCTAATTCAGAGCTAACAAAGTGACAGTGGGCTAATTTGGTATTACAGTGTCTAAATATTTCATCGATGGTTCCTGAAATTTCACCACCTTCAATGTGAACTGATGGCAAACCGTTTGTCGCGCAGACTAATGAACATGATAGTGCTTCTATTCTGTCGCCATGAATAAATACCATGTCTGGCTTTTGATGACCTATAAATTGTGAGAACCCGAAGACTGTATTTGCATGGATCTTATCCAATTCGTCATCTTCTTTTTGGTTTTTAAATTCAAAAATCTCTACGCCTGCGACACGCTCCACCTCTAATTTAGTCAGTCCATATTTTTCTAACATATGCATTCCGGTGACCCAGAAACTCACTGAATATCCTGCATCTCTTGCTTTAATTGCCAAAGGTTCGACTTTGCCGAAGTCTGCGCGCGTACCTGTAACAAAAAGCAGTTTTTTAGTCATATCGAGCTTTCCAAGTAGATCTGAATTGCATGCTCTATCGTATAGCCAGTGTTATCAATAGTTGCTAATGAAAATTAGACCACTTGAATTGGTGATTTTTTTTGACATCAAGTCTAAGTTTTTTACCAATTATATCATTATATTTATACCCTGGTATCTCCCCGGACCCTGGCCTTCGAACCCATATATCTTTTTCTGTTATGATATGACCGGCCGCCATATCTCTGTCTGCTACAACGGACGCCCGTGCAAACTTATAGACGCCTTCCTCTGGTTCGGTACGCTGTTTTGGATTCATCAGTGCTTTGTGTATTTCAATGGATCTGTCGACTAGAAGTCGTAATTCTGCGGGATCCATAGAACAAGTAATGTCAGGTCCGCTCCTATATCGCGTGTCAGTGAAATGTCTCTCAATTATGCAAGCGCCAAGAGCTACTGAAGCTAAAGCTATATGTGGGCCAATTGAGTGATCTGAAAATCCAACCAGTGCTTTTGGGAAAGCTTCCTTTAGCTCCTGTATACCTTGCAAACTAACGATTTCTGGAGGAGATGGATATAGGTTAGTGCATTCCAGTAAAGCATATTCAACTCCAGACTTCTCTAAGATGTTCACGCTATTTTTTAAACTTTTAATAGACTGCATGCCAGTCGACATAATAATTGGCTTACCTTTTTGAGCTATGTGATTTATCAACGGAAGATTATCTGCTTCGCCAGAACCAATCTTGAAAGCGGGTACGTCAATTTCATCTAAAAAGTCTGCTGCCATTCGTGAAAATGGTGTTGATATCCATATCAAACCCAAATTTTCTGCGTACTCTTTAAGCTCTTGCTCTTCATCCAGTTTTAAGGAGCATTCTTTCATTACATCCCAAATTGACTTATTGGCGTTAGGAGGAAAAATTGCCTTTGCTTCTTCTGTCATTTCATCTTCGATAATATGAGTTTGATGCTTTATACACTCACAACCAGAGTGGACAATTAGATCAACCATACTCTTTGCGACGTCTAGACTACCGCCGTGATTAATGCCAATTTCTGCAATGATTAATGGAGGTTCATTGGGGCCAATGCTTCGATTGCCGATCTTCATTTAACTTCCTTCGTATCATTTGGTAATTAATAATGCATTTAGCGTATTTCGTCTGGGGCAACTCCCCAAATATCTGTTTTCCTTATCCATCCGTCATACTTACCAGCATCAATTTCACACCAATCTTTAATGCATTTTCCAAGATCTGCGATATAATTCTGTTCAATTCTAGCCATAATCATAGAGTCCTGATCAGATTTTCTATATAAATTGGCCATCGAAGCGGTAATAATAATTGAGCGTACACCTGAAAGTAAAGAATAATGTATCCAACCACCTGCACCTTCGGAGTCACGAACTCTTCTCCAATTATCGTATTCACCATATATTTCTAATGGCATTCCCTTTTTTTTAAATACCCAATCAATTCTGTGCGAAAGGGAAGGACCCCTGCGAGCATTGGCTTCACTAGCTTTAAGTGAGACATACCTTGGAATTAACAGGTTAGTAACTGGTCCCCGCTCAGCCGCATTGGTGTAAGTTGCGGTAGTTGATACCAAAATAGTGCACAAAATATATATGGGCTGCAATTTCAATTGAGTTTCCAGTGTCCTAATAAATATCCTGACTTCTGGAAGAGTGATAGAACAACATCTTATCGCAGTTCAATATTTATTATTTTAACAGACCAATGGGCTAACTATGCAAATTGCATGTTTGCCAGTGAACTTTAAACAAATGGATACGCTTGCGGTTGGAGAATGCCCTAAGCTCAAATCATCTCATCTAAACAAAAAATTGAGCGCCATTTGCTGAGATTGTAGACCCATTTATGAAACCTGCATCGTCTGAGGCCAAAAATGCAACGCATCTCGCTATTTCATCGGGTTCGCCCAAACGTCCAGCTGGTATTTGTCCAATGACTGCCTCTAAAGCTTTTTCTGGCATAGAAGCTACCATTTCTGTTGCAATGTAACCAGGGCAGACGGCATTGGCTGTGATGCCATTTCTTGCTCCTTCCTGCGCGAGGGATTTAACAATTCCTAAATCACCAGCCTTTGTTGCTGCATAATTTACCTGACCAAACTGACCCTTTTGGCCATTGATAGAGGATATAACGATTACTCTTCCAAACTTTCTTTCTCTCATGCCTGGCCATACTGGATGGACAGTATTGAACACTCCAGTTAAGTTTGTTGCAATCACCTCGTTCCACTGGTCCGGGGTCATTCTGTGAAAAGGAGCATCACGTAAAATTCCGGCGTTAGCTACAACCACATCTATTGCACCTAGTTCCGCTTCCACTTTTTCAATTCCAGACTTGCTTTCTTCGTAGCTAGCTACATCCCATTTATAAGTTTTGATACCAGTCTCAGCAGTAAAAGAAGATGCTGCTTCGTCATTTCCAGCGTAAGTAGCCGCAACAGTGAAACCATCTTGCTTTAACTTTTTTGATATGGAAGCGCCTATACCTCTTGAGCCGCCAGTGACCAATGCAATTCTTGACATAATCTTCTCCTAAGTCAGGTTTATTAATAATTTAGTTTCGAAACATTAATCTCGCTCTAGGCACATTGCTACACCCATGCCACCGCCAATACATAATGTTGCCAGCCCCTTTTTTGCTGACCGACGTTTCATTTCAAACAGCAAAGTATTTAAAATGCGAGCTCCTGATGCTCCGATAGGGTGCCCTATAGCTATCGCCCCTCCGTTAACGTTAACTATGCTAGGATCCCATCCCATATCTTTATTTACGGCACACGCCTGAGCGGCAAAAGCTTCATTCGCTTCAACTAGGTCAAGGTCACTAACTGACCATCCGGCCTTCTCGAGAGCCTTCCTGCTTGCATAGATTGGCCCTACTCCCATAATCTTTGGGTCTAGTCCTGCCGTTGCGTAGGAAGCAATTCTAGCTAGAGGTTCAATACCTCTCTTATTGGCTTCTTCGGCCGACATTATTAACGCACCGGCTGCACCATCGTTTATACCAGAAGCATTCGCTGCAGTAACACTGCCGTCCTTAGCGAATGCAGGCCGTAGCTTCTGCATATTTTCAATTGTAGCACCATGTCTGATATACTCGTCTTTATCTACTGTGATATCACCTTTACGTGTGCTTACCGTGAATGGCACAATCTCATCTTCAAATTTGCCAGCGATTTGTGCGGCTTCTGCCTTATTCTGAGATGATAAAGCGAACTCATCTTGCATATCCCGCGAGATTTGCCACTTCTCCGCAACATTTTCTGCCGTTTGTCCCATATGATAGCCGTTGAAAGCATCCCAGAGACCATCCTTGATCATACTATCAATGTACTTAACATCGCCCATTTTGTATCCTGAGCGAAGGTGGGCAACATGGGGACTCAGGCTCATGTTTTCTTGACCCCCCGCGCAAACAATGGATGCGTCTCCCAGTTGAACATGTTGAGCAGCTAGTGCTACAGCTCTTAAGCCCGAACCACATACTTGATTAATGCCCCAAGCGGCCGACTCCACAGGTAATCCAGCGTTGACGTGGGCTTGTCGAGCAGGATTTTGACCCTGACCCGCAGTTAAAACTTGCCCCATAATCGTTTCCGAAACCTCTGATTTGTCTACCTGAGCTCTAGAGACCAAAGCTTCTAGCACAGTTGTACCCAGGTCGTGAGCAGGTGTATTGCCAAACGACCCACTAAAACTTCCGACAGCAGTGCGAGCTGCTGATGCTATAACGACATTTGTCATACTTTATTTTCCTATACGATTTTGATCAGTTAATTGCGAATCCAGAAATTGTTTAGCGACTTTGCTGCATCGCGGCAAGAGTAATAATATTACAAAATGCTGTTTTTTTTTGAAATGATAGAACTTTATGAAATTTTCATCTCAAATTTTTAGACATAGTCTTAATTTAATTTTTGAAATGCCAAACAATTATGTCTAACGCGTTGACACCATAATCAAACATTGTATAAGCCGCCATTGAATTATTGGTGTTGGTGGTTCCTGCAAAGGAAATCCTGTCGTGTGTAAAGCAAGAGGACAACGCCCTTCGAAACCGCGTAATTGCGCTAACCAAGGAAGGAGATCAGCAGATGACTAAAAGAACTGCTGCCAAGCATAAGATTGATAGGAGAATGGGCGAGAATATTTGGGGTCGTCCTAAGTCCCCTGTAAACAGAAGAGAATATGGACCCGGTCAGCATGGACAACGCCGAAAGGCGAAGTTGTCTGATTTTGGTCTACAGCTCAGGGCAAAGCAAAAATTGAAAGGCTATTATGGAGATCTTACTGAGAAGCAATTCCGTAGGGTTTTTGGAGATGCAGAAAGAGTAAAAGGAGATACGGGTGAGAACCTAATCGGCCTTTTAGAACGCAGGCTTGACGCAGTTGTCTACAGGGCAAAATTTGTTGCAACGGTTTTTGCAGCTCGCCAGTTTGTGAATCATGGGCATATTTTAGTTAATGGGAAGCGTGTTAACATTCCATCTTACAGGGTAAAAGAGGGCGATGTTGTTGAAGTGAGAGATAAGTCAAAACAAATTGCTGTAGTTTTGGAAGCTACCCAATTGCCGGAGAGAGATGTGCCAGAATATTTGGAAGTGGACCATTCTAAAATGACCGCGAGGTTCGTACGAACCCCTGGCTTGTCTGATGTGCCGTATCCGGTAATTATGGAACCTAATCTAGTTATTGAATATTACGCTCAGAACTAATCTGGTCGATATCAAGGAGTGTTGCCGTAACGGTTCTCCGTTGCGGCATTTTTGTTTGTAGTGGTCAAAATGTCTGGTTCGATGTAATTATATACCTGGAGATAGTCTATGTTAAAAATTGAACCAAAAAAAGGAATTTTGGATATCGCTTTATATCAGGCGGGCTCTTCGCCACGACCTGCGCAGCAGAACGTTATAAAGCTTAGTTCAAACGAAAACCCTTACGGTCCAAGTAAGAAATCCATAGATGCAATTACACGGCATGCTGCTGGGGCACATCTTTATCCTTCAACTAACCATTTAGAGTTACGTCAATCAATTGCTGCGCGATTTGGGCTTAGTGATGAAAATATTATCTGTGGGGTTGGTAGTGATGAAATAATTTCATTTTTGTGTCAAGCTTTTGCTGGGCCAGGAGATGAAGTTATTCATACGGAGCACGGCTTTGCCATGTACAGAATATCAGCATTGGCAGCAGGCGCTCAACCCGTTGTAGTTCAAGAAAATAATCGCCATACGGATGTTGATGCTATTTTAGGTGCCTGCAGTAATAAAACTAAATTAATCTTTATAGCTAATCCTAATAATCCCACCGGCACAATGATTGACGCGACTGAGGTTCAGCGATTAGCAGATGGTATACCAGAAAACTGTTTACTAGTGCTAGACGGTGCCTACGCGGAATATGTTTCAAATTTTGATGGAGGTGCGAGCTTAGTTCAAGATAGAGAAAATGTCTTTATGACCAGAACATTTTCTAAAATGTATGGGCTTGGTGGATTGAGAATTGGTTGGGGGTATGGTTCAAAGCATGTCATTGATATTCTTAATCGCATCCGTGGCCCATTTAATTTATCAACAATCGCACTTGCTGCAGCAAATTCTGCTTTAAGTGACTTAGATTATGTGGACAAATGTAGAAACGAAAACTCTCGATTGCGTGAATGGTTATCAAACGCATTGTCAAACCTCGGTGTAGAGTCTGATAAATCAGATGCTAATTTTATACTGGCGCGGTTCGAAGGAGCAGCAGCAGCGGCAGCATGTTATAAATTTCTTTATGCAGATGGGCTACTTGTTCGACAGGTAACCAACTACAATTTACCTAATTGTTTGAGAATTACCATCGGAGATGAAGCTGCCTGTAAGCGCATCCATAGCTCAGTTAGAAGTTTTTTGGAGAGTATAAAATGACTGTAGTTTATAATCGTGTGGCTCTTATCGGGCTTGGTTTGATCGCTTCGTCGATGTTTTGGTCCATTAGAAGAGGAAATCTTGCAAATGCAGTTGTAGGATATGCTAAATCAAAAAAAACGAGGGAGACAGCAAAGAGGATTGGCCTTTGTGATCATGTCTCTGATAATCTTGAAGAAACGGTAAACAATGCAGACTTAGTAGTGCTATGTATTCCCGTTGGCGTTATGAGTGAGGTCGTTGCGCAAATTGCACCTTTTTTAAAAGCAGGCTCAACTCTCTCTGATGTTGGCTCGGTAAAAAAGGCAGTTATAGACGCGGTCGAACCTTTGGTTCCGGCTAACGTGCATTTCGTACCGGCTCATCCTCTTGCTGGTACAGAGCATTCGGGGCCTGAGAGTGGTTTTTCAACTTTGTTTGATAACCGATGGTGTATTTTAGTTCCAACATCTTCCAGTGCGCCATCGGCAGTAGAGCAGCTAACAAGCCTGTGGACTGGTATGGGGGCATTGGTCGATCATATGGATGCTGATCATCACGATTTAGTATTAGCGGTTACAAGCCATGCTCCACACTTAATTGCTTACACAATGGTTGGTGTCGCTGATGACTTGAGTAGAGTAACAGATAAAGAGGTAATAAACTATTCTGCTGCTGGATTTAGGGATTTCACTCGAATTGCGTCTAGTGATCCTACTATGTGGAGGGATGTTTTCCTCTCAAACAAGGATGCAACCCTTGAAATATTGGGACGATTTACCGAAGAACTTTTTTCATTGCAACGCGCAATAAGGACTGAGAATGGAGATATGTTGTTTGAATATTTCTCACGGACTAGGGGCATACGTCGAGGTATCCTAGAGGCTGGCCAAGACACAGAAGCTCCAGATTTTGGTAGGTCCTTAATCGATAAAAAATAATTGGTTACCAAGCATAAGTAAACAATGTTTAATTAGATCTGATCTCAGTTAACCGTTTACTGCAATTTTTTAATCTTTAAAATCGCCCAACTTGCGTGAAGTAAACTGACAATAGAGAACAATAAGCCTAAAAAAATAACTTCTATGCTAGCAATCCCACTTATACCCCGATAGAAAATTGCAAATATTACTAACAAAATTATCAATAATGACAGTAAAATTCTTATCTTGTATTCATTTAGTTTTTCGGGATCAAACATATTGAACTAAAACCAATTTAAAACTTTGGTCATAAAAAAATAGTTAGGTAAAATAAATGCAAAGGCAATGCTAAAAGCTGCCGCTTTTTTACCCCAGCCATTAAATGGATCTTCAAACTTTGTGTTCATGATTAGCCTCCCTGCAAAGGAAAATAGCGTAAAAACCCATCTAGGCAATTGATTGAAATAATTATCAGATAAAACTCAAGTCAATTTTAACAGCTTCAAAAAATAAGCCACTTGTTAAAACTCAGTTTCACTCTCAAAAATCCATTTTGCAAGTTTTTGACCTTCAAAGGTGACCTTCTCTTCCCCATCCAGCCAACCCATTCGTTTAGCATAAACAATAGGTTTATAGCCCCAGGACCCAGCCATAACTTTTGCATAGTAAAGAATAGCTTCTTTAGCAGCAGGATTATAAAATGCCATAATAGCCTCATATAATTTAAAAGCTGCCCAATCAGCTATAGCAGTATGCAACATGTTAGTAGAAAAGCAACTTTTTTTATTAGTGTACTAAATTTTGAAAACTTCAGGACAACTTTAGGTTGTCTTTTATTTTTTCTATACTTGACGCTATATTTGAAAGCTTAGACATTAATTTTTCTGCATCTGGATGATCTTTTTTAATATTCTCACCAAATTTACCAATTTCGGATGATAGGTTATTGAGCTGGTCAACTGCTTTTTTTATTTTGACGGATCGGTCCACTGTTTCAGAATTTGAAGAGTCTAAACGTTTTTCCAATTTTCTAACGAGTGCGTTTAAAAAAACGTCTTTTTCAAGTTTTTGAAGTATATGCCTGGGTGGAATTAATTTTGCTTTCAGTCCGTCAGAGCCTGCGATCACAGTCGTGGATCGTTTTGTACCGAGAATAAATGAGGCTTCTCCAAATAACTCGCCCTGACCCACATCGCCTAAATAATAACCATTTGGGGCTGTTATTTGTACGCTGCCCTCAATCACCAGATAATTAAACTCTGGTAGGCTTCCCGCACTATAAACAGTTTCATTGGCCGACCACACGCCAACATCATCAGTTCTCTCCATAACTCACATTGCTTTAAATAAAAAGCTTGGTCAATGCTTTGAAGTCATTAAAACAAGATCCAAAAACTTAGTTATAGGAATTATCGTTTTAAAATTTATGGTTGATAGGTAGCTAGTATAAACAAGCTAGCTAATTACGATGCTCGTCATACTAAATGATTGCCAAACCTTCCGAAACTATAATTGAAATGCAGATTATAGCAGCTAATAAGTGACTTAATTTAAACCTAGGACCATACATTCCCTCAGCGCTAGTTTGAAAAAAAGGTTTTGTCAAATTAATCAAAACAGTTTAAGAAAAATAGTTCCAAAATGATTAAAAAATAAACAATAGTATGCAATAGTATGCAAATATTATTTGTTTATCAAGGGTTTTTATTATGGTGCTTATTACACATGACCGATGAAGTTATAAGTCTGGAAGAAACAGTTGATGTAGCTATAAAAAAAGCTGTGAGAGTGTTAGCAATTTTATCCTTTCCTGCTCTTCTAATATCCTTTTACCGAAATCTATATCTAGATTTCTTACCAAGTCATCAATTGGTTTTATCACTTATTTGGATAATTTTTGTCATATTATCAGTAAACTTAAAACTTATTGATAGGCATCGTTTAAATACATTGGTTGCAATAATGTTTTTGTTATTTGTGGCCGTCAGCGTAAGAAATGAAAGTACGGTAGTGGGCTCGACTTTTTTTTTATTGGCGGTCGGCCTTATGTCTTTTCAACATTCAATCAAATTAATTGCTTTAGTCAGTATTACAATTTTTCTGGTTACGCACTCACTAACCCGAGAAACTATACTATTTGGATTAAGTTACGAGTTTGGTATCGTTTATCAACTCTTGAATCTAAGCATCTACCTAGTTCTTATTTTTGCGATAAAAAAAATTGTTGGTAATTATGTGCAATTGCATGAAGAGCAAACAAACCTAAATTCTTTTTTAATTGATAAAAATAAAACATCATACCTGCAAGTTGCGGAAGCCATTGAAGATGTTAACGCAGAAAAAGAGCGTTTAGAGTATTTCACTGTTACCGTAAGTTCTTTTCTCAAAAGGCTTTATGAAAGTATGGAGTTGGCTAAAGAAAAAAAAGACAATATGCCACCAGAGCGTTGTATGCATGAAATAAATGAAATTAGACGCATTATTGAAGATCATGCGAATTGTGGGGATCAAATTCGCCACGAAGCCCTTTCTATCAGTTTAGCCGAGTTTTCTGAGGATTTAAATTATTACTTTGAATTGCATAATATGTCCTCAAGGCCTTATTTGGATGTAACGCAGCAAGATACATCTGGTATAAAAACTAAGTATCTTTTCCCATCCAATTTATGCAAACTCATGGCTCATCATGTGGTAGAATATTTTTTAGAAAATCATTTAATTGAAAAATTAAATTTTGATATACAATTAGGTCGAAGGGCAATTGGTAAACAACAAATTTATATAAATGCTTGTGGGTCTTTAAGTAACATTCAGCATGAAAATTTTTCAGACAACTTTACCAGAAAAGATACGAATAAGAGTAATAGTAGCGAAGATAGAAATATATATTTCGCAGAGAAAATTATAAAACAAATGTCGGGGAATTTGCATATTGAAAAGTCTGAAAATTCAGTCAACTGCGATTTGAATTTTTGGGTACCTATTGTGGGCGACTAGCTATGATGAATATATTCTCCGCTCGAACTTATAAATGCACGATCGTGGAAGGTGGTGCTGCTGGGGAGGATTGAACTCCCGACCTCACCCTTACCAAGGGTGCGCTCTACCACTGAGCTACAGCAGCTTTACTTTACGTTGCGATTTAGCCGCAAATAATGCCTTAAGCAAGACTTATCTAGACCATCATGTTATCATAATGTAACTACTAGATATGGATAAAAATACTATTCCAAGAAAAAAAGTTATTAAGACTCGTGAAGAGCGATTAAAGATTGCTTTAAAGTCAAATATGGCAAAACGAAAAGCACAAGCTACCGCGCGAACATCGAATTCACCCAATACTAAAAACATTGATTTCAAATTAGAGGACTAAGCTATATGGATTCCATAATAGTAGAAGAAAGCGGTCCACTTAATGGTAAGATACCCATAGCTGGTGCAAAAAATGCATGTTTAACTTTGATGCCTGCAACTCTGCTCAGTGATGAGCCGCTTACACTGATAAATGCGCCTCGTTTGTCTGATATTGGAACAATGTCGCTATTACTTCAATCCCTGGGTGTAGAGGTGGAAACCCTAAATGAAGGATTGGTCCTAGCGCTCTCAAGTCATGCCCTCAAAACCACTAGAGCTGATTACGATATTGTTAGGAAAATGCGTGCTTCGAATCTCGTACTGGGGCCTTTGCTCGCAAGGGCTGGTGAAGCTATAGTTTCATTGCCGGGTGGATGCGCCATTGGTGCACGGCCAATGGATCTGCATATTGCAGCTTTGCGAGCGCTTGGTGCAGAAATTGAATTAAAGGATGGTTACTTGCATGCAAAGACGCCAAATAAAGGACGGCTAGTTGGTGGTACGCATAAACTAAAATTTGCATCAGTGGGCGCTACAGAAAATTTTATAATGGCAGCTTGTCTTGCCAAAGGTAGGTCTCAACTTAAAAATGCAGCAATGGAGCCCGAAATTGTAGACTTAGTTAAGTGTCTTAAGTCAATGGGCGCTAATATTTCTGGAGAAGGGACAAAAACGGTAACCATCAAAGGTGTAGAAAAGTTGCATGGCGCAACACACTCAGTTGTGATGGACCGCATTGAACTCGGTACATACATGCTCGCTCCAGTAATAGCTGGGGGTGAAGTAGAGCTTGTCGGAGGGCAGATGGAGCTTTTAGAGGCATTCTGTAAAAAATTAACGGAGGCAGGTGTTGAAATTTCGGAGACCGCAAATGGTCTTAAGGTTAAGCGGAAGCTTGATACAATTAACGCTGTCGATGTAACAACTGCAGTTTACCCGGGTTTTCCTACTGATTTACAGGCGCAAATGATGGCATTGATGTGCACAGCTAGTGGAGTATCTACGCTTGAAGAGACAATATTTGAAAATAGGTTTATGCATGCTCCAGAGCTAATTCGAATGGGTGCTCAAATTGATGTTCAAGGTGGAATTGCAAGAGTTAAGGGAGTTCCAAAGTTAAAGGGTGCTCAGGTTATGGCTACAGACCTCAGAGCATCGGTCTCGCTTATACTAGCGGGTTTGACCGCACAGGGTAAAACTAAAGTCAGCAGAGTATATCATCTTGACAGAGGTTATGAAAAGCTTGTCGAAAAACTCGAAAACGTTGGAGCTAAAATAGAGCGGGTTCGGTAAATGTCTCAGGACGCAAGTTTTTCGGAAGGGGTTGATAGTGCACTTTATTTAGGAGCATTTACTCCGGAGGATGTGGACGTAATTTCGACAATTCTTCAGGATGGTATTTTTTGTATTAGCGATTTGGCTTGGTTAAAGAAGAAAAGGCAAGTGGCTGTATTAGTAAATAGGTTTCGTTGGGAAAATAAATCAGAATATATTGATAAAAACAGCGCCCCAGAAAGGGTAAAGAGCCTTCTGATAATTGATAATGTGCTAAATATTTCATCACAAGGTATCGATCGTTCTGACAGTAGTACACCACTGAATTTACTTAACTTAGACTTAAAAAAGACAAAAAAAAATATGTTTTTGACATTACTACTTTCTAATTTTGGTGCTATCAGATTTGAATTAGATGCTATTGAATTGTCTATCAAAGATGTCACCCGCCCTTACAAAGCCCACTCTGAAAATATACCGTTTCATCCAATTATTGACGACAGTTGAGAAATTTTAGATTACTCATTAATCAGAACATTCCTTAGGAGCAAAAGTGATGCCGGTTTTCCTCAATTTTGATGATCCCCAATTCGATCAGCATTTTGATGAGATTTTAAATTCTGAGCGTGACGCCAATCGGGATGTTAACAGAGTAGTTTCTGATATTTTAGCAGATGTTAAAAGACAGGGGGACGAAGCTCTAATACAATTAACTGATCGGTTTGATAAAATTAAATTAACAAAAGAAGAGTTAAGCTTTTCAAAAAAAGAAATAAACGAGCTTTCAGCTGAAGTAAAAAGCAATGAGCGTAAAGCCTTAGACTTAGCCGCCAGTAGAATAAAAGTATTCCATGAAAAACAAAAACCTGAGAATGTAATTTGGATTGATGATATTGGAGTTGAACTTGGATGGAGATGGACGGCTCTTGACGCTGTAGGTATTTATGTTCCTGGTGGATTGGCAAGTTATCCATCTTCAGTGCTTATGAATGCAATACCAGCCAAAGTAGCTGGTGTAAAACGTGTTGCAATGGTTGTTCCAACGCCGCATGGGAAAATTAATCCGGCAGTTCTTTATGCTGCAAAAGTTTCTGGTATAGATGAAATATACAGAATTGGAGGTGCGCAAGCTATCGCAGCGCTAGCTTATGGAACCCCAAGCATTTCACCTGTGGATAAAATTACCGGACCAGGTAATTCTTACGTGGCTGCCGCTAAGCGACAAGTTTTTGGTAAAGTCGGAATAGATATGATTGCTGGTCCCTCGGAAGTTTTGGTAATTGCTGATGAGAATAATGATCCAGAGTGGATTGCCTTGGATTTACTTAGTCAAGCTGAACATGATAAAAGTGCGCAATCTATATTGATTACTACAAATCAGAATTTTGGACAGTTAGTTGCAACAGAGATTGAAAAAATCTTAAAAAGTCTGGAACGCCGAAACATAGCTGGCCCAAGTTGGAAAAATTTTGGAGTTATAATTACTGTCCCTTCCCTGGATCAAGCAGCGAAACTTTCAAATAAACTTGCTCCAGAGCATTTAGAGCTCTGTGTTTCAAATCCAAAAGGTCTGATTGAAAAAATCACTAATGCTGGCTCTGTCTTTATGGGCCATTGGACGCCTGAAGCTGTTGGTGATTATATTGGGGGTTCCAATCATGTTCTTCCAACTGCTCGTTCCGCAAGGTTTAGTAGTGGATTATCAGTGATGGATTTTTTAAAACGAACAACAACTACGTTTGTCTCTCCTGATGCGTTGAAAATTATAGGGCCTCATATAGAAACCTTGGCTAGCTCAGAAGGCCTAGAGGCACACGGTCTTTCAGTCTCTTCTAGATTAAAAAAACTTACTGAATGATGCCGGTTGGTAAAATATTATTAGGTAAGAAATTATATGACTAAAGATATTTATAGAGAAATTTAATGAGTTATATCTCACATATAGAATTAAATGATAAACACAGTCCGCCTCCTACTGCTGAAATCGAGAAAGAGCGGCGAGTTGCCCTATATGATTTGCTTGAGGAAAATAAATTTGAGGTGCCAACACATTCGGGCCCCTATCACTTAGTTCTGTCTATAAAAGAAAAGCGATTGGTTTTTGGGGTATCCAAAGAAGACGGGAACCCTGCTGCAGAGTTTCATTTGTCGCTCTCTCCTTTTCGACAGGTTGTGAAAGATTACTGGGCCATTTGTGAGAGTTATTATGATGCAGTAAAAAATTTGCCGCCTGGGCAAATTGAAACAATTGACATGGCTAGGCGCGGTATCCACGATGAAGGTGCACGTATTTTACTAGAGCGTTTGGATGGAAAAGTTATTGTAGATACTGACACATCACGTCGCTTATTTACCCTCATTTGTATCCTTCATTTTGGCATTTGATATGGTTACGGAATTACCACAATCAATACTTTTTTGTTGTGATCATAATGCAGTTAGATCGCCGATGGCTGAAGGTATTATGAAAAAGTTCTATGGCTTAGGTACCTATGTGCAATCAGTTGGGGTCTATAATGATTTGGAAATTGATGGCTTTGCAATTTCTGTTTGTGATGAAATTCAGGTAGAATTGTCCCGCCACAAATCTAGAAGTTTCGATGAAATGGCTGCTTTGGGAGATGATCTTTCGTCGTTTGACGTAGTGGTTGCTTTGTCTCCTGCAAGTCAAAGACGCGCACTAGACTTAACACGTTTTTTTCATATGAAAGTTGAGTACTGGCCAATAATGGATCCAACGGGTATCGGAGAAACTCGTGAGATGAAGTTGAATGCTTACCGCCAGAGCAGAGATCAAATAATTGGACAATTTTCCAAATTGTGGGGAATACCGTCCTGAGTCTAATTAAAGACGAATGATAGTGTCAATAAAATTGTTTTATTTCAAATTACTTATCAGCAAACGCCGCCATAGAAGATAAAAACTTTTTTACTTCGTTTTGTGTATTATAATGGCAAATAGATACTCTAACGCAATCATCCCAGCCAAGTGGGGCGAGTATATTACCTGAATAATGGTCACATTTCCGCGTATGTGTTCGGATACCTTGCTGATTTAGATAAGTAACAATTTCTTCAGAAGGGCATTTTTTAATTCTGAAACTGACCAACCCTTCCCTTGAGGGGTTATTCGCACCGCCAATGATCTCAACTTCTTCAAAATCCGTCAGACCTTTTAGGTTATCAACTCCATAAAGAATGGCATTGGTCATTTTCTTTTCATAATCTTGAATCGCTGCACCTGCGGCCTCGATTTGGGCGCGACTATCTTCTTCAGTTGTGAATTCTTTACCTAGCCAACACATATACTCTTTTACGTCCGACATGGTTGCATAGGCTCCTGTATCTCTAGTGCCAAGCTCCCAGTTGTCAGACGGTCCATCATCTAACTTTTCGTGAGGTGAATTTCTCAGTCTGTCCGATACCCACGCGATACCAAAACCATGTCGTGAAAACATTTTATAGGGTGAGATAACATAGCCATCGATGTCATAACTTTCAATATCAATTCCTCCATGCGCAGCATGTTGTATCCCGTCAACTATTATGAATGCTGACGGAGCTTTTTTGCGCACTATTCTTGATATTTCACTTATTTTCGTGCCCATACCAGTAACTGGTGAGGCGTGCACGATTGTTACAACCCTAGTTGTATCAGAAATTTTATCTGCATAGTTTTTTGCCTCGACTATTCCCTTTTCGATATTGTGTGGCACGCTTACATAGGTATATTTCATCTCCTCAGACCATTTCTTTGCAGCGCTTCGGGAAGCGGGGTGTTCTAATGAGGTTCCAACAATTGATCCACCAGGCGGCGAGGCCGTTACTGCATTTCTGATTAATCTAAATAATAATTCTGTTCCGCTCTCTCCCATGAAAAACCCACCAGTTTGAGCATTAAATAAGATACGAAGGTCACTTTTTGCATTTTTAATCGTATTATTTAAAGTATGACTAGCTAAATTATCACGGCCCTGATTGTCGGGAATTGCCGCAAATTTTGTGGAAGTTTCCAACGCTGATCTCAAAGTTAGAGCGCCACCAGCGTTTTCAAAAAAGATTCTTTCGCCAGAGATAGGACATTTATCAACATTACAAAACCTTTCCCTGATTTCTGAAACTAAAGAGTGATCTATAAACGGCATATTTTCCCTCAGAAAAACCGTGTGATTAAACTTCTGTTATATTTTATTAGTATGTGAGTCATTTAAGTATGTCTTATATATCTAAAAAAACTAGATGCCACCCATCCTGCGATAATAGCTATTGCAAGGGATAATAATCCATAAATGAGTGGATTTTCACGTGATAAGTTAAATAAAAATCTTTCAAGACCAACCTTTTTTACATCAATTATTGTGTCAAATTGACTCACAATTTTTCCATCACGGGTAAGAAAGATACGCGTAAAATAGTCACCTTCTGTTAAATTCGCGGGCATATCGACAGAAGTTCGAAACAATGTACTCTGGTCAACAACTATTTCATTTTCGAGTGACTGGTAAAGTTTTTGATCCTTTCTTATTCTGATCACTGCTTCCGTAAAGCTTTGAGAGTCTTGAATATGCATTGGGGCCCCAACCGACCTAATTGCGCGTTCTACAGAAATTTTATTTCGCAGATCTTCTACATCTGATACTATTTCAGTAAAAGGTGCGCTAGTCGCAACTGCGTAGAAGCTAGGAGCAGCATCAACTTCCACTGTTTGATTGTTTACCCATATTCCAAACCGCTTTTCTTTCTTTCTAACGGCAATTGGTTGCGATGGCCCTGCTATAGTAATTATTACACCCATTTTGCCATCTGGTTGAGGAGCGTCTCGTTGTATCGCTCCAAATAAAAGGATCTTAGAACCATCAAAATTAGCTGTAATTGCAACTTCATCCTGACTAAGTCCAAGTACTATTTGTTCATTTGCGACGAGATTTTTGGAAAACATAAGGAGCATTATTATGAAAGCCAGAATACGCATCATTAATTCCCTATTTTCCCAAGGGAGAAAAGTTCAGATGGTTGAATTAATAAATCAGCAGCTAATTTTAGGCAAACCAGTAATACAAGAACCGAGAGTAAAATTCTAAGTTGTTCAGCTCTCATCTTGGCTCCAATTTGAGTTCCAATTTGAGCACCTATTACGCCGCCAATTAAAAGTAGAACTGCTAAAGCGATGTCGACTGTATAATTTGTTGTAGCATGTAAAAGTGTTGCAAAACCTGTGACAAAAATGATTTGAAATAATGAAGTTCCGACCACAACTTTTGTAGGCATCCCCAAAATATAGATCATTGCTGGCACCATTATAAAGCCGCCTCCAACACCCATTATTGCTGATAGTATTCCTACGAATATCCCTACCGCAAACGGAGGAATTGCAGAAATATACAATCCAGATGTTTTGAAGCGCATTTTAAGCGGCAAAGTATGGACAAGTCCCTTGTGGCGATTAGTTCTGCTAATCACATTTACGTTAGATCTAGCCCGTCTTATTGCGTTTAAGCTCTCTATAAACATAAGACTGCCTATAATACCAAGAAATATTACGTAGCAAAGTTTTACTAGTAGATCGACTTGTCCGACAGATTTTAAATAATTGAAAATATATAAACCAATCGCTGCTCCTATCAGCCCGCCGCTCAATAGAACGGTCCCCATTTTTAAGTCCACAGTTCTTCTGCGAAGGTGTGCTAGCGCCCCGGAAAAAGATGACGCCACTATTTGGTTCGCTTCAGTCGCCACGGCTACGGCTGGCGGAATGCCGATAAAGAAAAGAAGAGGTGTCATTAAAAAACCTCCACCAACACCAAACATTCCGGAAAGAATACCCACAAATCCACCAAGACCAAGGAGTAAAAAGGCGTTAACTGAAACTTCGGCTATCGGTAAGTAGATTTGCATTGTTCCACTTAGCTTAATGATTGTACATAAATCAATAGTGAGAGCGGCCAAGATTAAACTGGATATAAAGGTGTTGTTATATTGGCTCTAACGTTCTTTAACGTATGGTTGCCCGCCTGCTTTTGGTGGTATTGCGCGACCCACAAAACCTGCCAAAACGACTACGGTTAAAACGTAAGGGAGTGATTGTATGAAAACAACGGGGATTTTCACTTGGCTAGTTATACCGGTGGTCCAAACTGAATTAACCACCATAAATGCAATTACTGCAACTCCCAGAGCCAATCCTCCAAGAACCACTTTGTCTAAATAATCTTTTCTCCAAACGTAACTTAGCAGTGCAATTGAGATTACACCCAAGATACAACTAAGGCTCCAGGCTGGTAGTAGTATATTTTGAAATCGATTGTCGACTGCGAAGAAGAAGCCAAAGAGTAAACATGCTGCAAGAGCGTACCAAGGACGCCATTTTGCAAAAATTAGAGCCGCTAAAGCTATAAAACCGCGTCCTGCAGACATGTCTTTTGTAAAATTTGCCTGAAGGGAAGTTGCGATATAGGCTCCTGCAATACCACATAAAATGCCGCCAATAACAACTGCAGCGTAGCGCAGCCCAACAACAGAAATACCTGCCGTGTCGACTGCTGCTGGATTTTCTCCCACCGCTCGCAAACGCAGTCCGAATCTCGTTTTGTATAAAACAAACCAAGAAAGAGGAACTGTTAAAAGTGCAACGTAAACTAAAAGAGAGTGTCCGGATAAAAGTTCAGAATAAAGTTGCATAAGCGGACCTGCTTCGCTCATTTCTTTCGATGAACTGGCCCAAGGAAAACTCAAAGGCTCGAAACGCCCACCAGATTTGAGTGGAGGTGTTCTACCTCCTTGCCCAAATAAATCCTGTGCGGCGACTACCGTCAGGCCAGCTGCCAGAAAATTTATAGCAACCCCCGAGATAATTTGATCACCGCGAAGTGTTATTGAGGCTAAGCCATGAAGAAGCGACAATAGGATTGATGCGAATATGCCGGCCAATAGACCCATCCAAACTGATCCGGTAATTGCAGCAAAGGCAGCGGATACGAATGCGGCAGCGAGAAGCTTGCCCTCCAGACCAATATCAAAAATTCCAGCTCGCTCTGAAAATAGTCCAGCGAGGCAAACTAATAATAGCGGCGTTGCCAAGCGTAGTGAGCTATCCAATACTTGGAGCAGAGTTAAAAAATCAATCATACTCTAGCCCTTTGTATCGAAATAAAAAATCTTTCCAAAGGAGCCCTTACCATTAAACTTAGCGCCCCTGTGAATAATATTACTAATGCTTGAATAACTACTATCAACTCACGTGGAATTTTAGTCCATAGCGCCAGTTCTGCACCGCCCTGGTAGAGAAAACCAAACAACAAAGCGGCTAATAAAACTCCTACTGGGTGACTACGCCCCATGAGCGCAACTGCAATGCCAATGAAGCCTGCTCCTTCGGTAAAGTTCAAGATTAGCCGTTCACTTTCTCCTTGCGTGGTATTTATCGCCATCATTCCACAGAGTGCCCCTGAGATCATCATAGCTATCATTATAATTTTTACTGGCCTGACGCCTGCGTAGCGAGCAGCAGGTCCAGACTTTCCCAAAGCTCGTATTTCGTAGCCTAACGGGGTGCGCCAAATCAGATACCAAGTTGCGAGACAGGCAAAAAGTGCAATGAAAAAACTAACGTTAGCCGGTGCCGACCTGAACGCCTTTTCAAAGCCAATTATACCTGCAATATCTTGAAAGGTAGGGAGGTGAGTACTAGCTGGAAAATTTGCTGATGCCGGATCCATACTGCCTGCAGGTTTCAAAACATCTACTAGGAAAAAATTAAGCACCCCAGCAGCGATAAAATTAAACATAATCGTGGTAATAACGATATGACTTCCTCTTTTGGCTTGAAGGTAAGCAGGCAGGCCAGCCCAAATCATTCCAAAAAGAGCGGCACCAATTGAAGCCCCGACGATTGCTAATGTCCAGTGTGGCCATGGAATAAATAAACAAACTAGGGCTACTCCTAAGCCTCCTATCATGGCTTGTCCCTCGCCCCCGATATTAAAAAGAGCAGCATGAAATGCTACTGATACTGCCAGACCGGTAAAAATAAAATTTGTCGTGTAATATAGCATGTAGCCCCAACCTGCTGACCGAAATAGTGTACCCTCTATCATTAGGTTTAGTGCTGCTATTGGGCTTTCACCAATAGCTAGTATGAGCAATGCTGATAAAGCAGCTGCTAAAAATAAAGAGAATAATGGGACAACAATAATATCAACCCATTTTGGCATTACATCCATTCATGCGCTCCATTATAAATTAGGCTGTTTTTTTCTGGTCATTGTGCCACTTGTTCCGCGACACCGGCCATGAGCAATCCAAGTTCCTTTTCATTTGTTTCAGATGGGAGTCTTTCTCCCATAATTTTACCATCAAACATGACGGCAATTTTATCAGATAAAGATAGAATTTCATCCAATTCAACCGATATTAACAAAATTGCTTTTCCTCGGTCTCGAAGGGCAACAATTTGTTGGTGTATAAACTCAATAGCCCCAATATCAACTCCTCTTGTTGGTTGTCCTACCAGTAGTAAGTCAGGATCTCGTTCTATCTCGCGCGCCAATACTATTTTCTGTTGATTTCCTCCTGAAAAATTTTTGGCTGTTAATTTTGGGTTAGGGGGTCGGACGTCAAACCGATGCATTTTACCCTCTGTTTCCCTTCGAATGGCATTATTATCCATAAAAAATCTATTTGCTTGATTGGATTTCTCCCGATGATAACCAAAAACCGAATTTTCCCATGCCATGAAGTCCATTATCAGACCTTCGCGTTGTCTGTCCTCGGGAACATGCGCAATTCCTTGGGCTCGTCTTGCTTGACCATCTCCATTTACACTCGTCGTCAAGTCAATTTCTGATCCTTTAACCTTTACAGTCCCATCCGCCTTCTGGTAACCGCCTAGCACCTCTAGCAGTTCCGATTGACCATTGCCTGCAACACCAGCAATTCCTAGAATTTCACCGGCTCTAACAGAGAGATTGACGTTCTTTAACCTCTGAACACCAAAATCATCAAACATATTTAGGTCTTCAATTTCCAGCACGGGGTTTTTGGGCTTGGCTGGGGTTTTATCAACACGAAGTAAAACTTTTCGGCCTACCATTAGCTCCGCTAAATTTTCTGGACTAGTCTCATTAGTTTCCAATGTCGCGGTCATTTCACCTTGGCGCATTACACTCACGGTATCAGTGATATCCATAATCTCACGAAGTTTATGAGTAATTAAAATAATGGTTTTTCCTTCCTCACGAAGTCTTTTGAGTATCCTGAAGAGTTGATCCGCCTCGGCTGGAGTCAAAACCCCGGTGGGTTCATCTAAAATTAAAATATTTGCTTTGCGATATAGTGCTTTAAGTATTTCAATCCTTTGTTGCATTCCCACGCCGATATCTTCAATAATTGAATCAGGATCGACATTTAATTCATACTCTGACGCTAAGGCAGCAAGTTCTGCTCTTGCTTTATTTAAGGATGGTGACAGTAGGGCTCCACTTTCTGCACCTAGGACGATATTTTCTAGAACTGTAAAATTCTCAACAAGTTTAAAATGTTGAAAAACCATTCCAATCCCTACACCGATAGCGGCTTGACTATCTGGTATCGAAATTTTTTTGCCATCTACAAAAATTTCTCCGGAATCAGCCCTGTAGAACCCATACAAGATAGACATCAAAGTTGACTTGCCAGCGCCATTTTCTCCAATAATGCCGTGAATTGTTCCAGGCATCACACGGATGGTTATATCTTTATTGGCTTCAACCGGCCCAAAGGATTTAGAAATCCCTCTAAGTTCGATTGCTGGTTTTATCGTCATTTATTTCTCAATATAATATAAAAACCGCACTGAATAAGTGCGGTTTTTTTTCTTCGACTAATGACTAATTAAAATGAAACTGCTGGGCAGGTTTCGTCATCAGTATAGTTATGTACTGACATTGATCCATTGGCGATTGAAGATGCTGCAGTGTCAACAGCAGCTTTCATTTCAGAAGATACCAGAGAAGCATTATGTTCATCAAGTGCATAACCAACTCCACCATTTGCTATACCCATCTGAAAATTACCAGTCTCCAAATTTTCCCCGGCTGAGAACGCCTCATAAACAGCATTGTCTACGCGCTTGAGCATTGACGTTAGGACCTGGCCTGGGTGCAGATAGTTTTGGTTCGCATCTACGCCGATAGATAAAATCCCCTCATCGGCTGCTGTTTGAAGAACACCTACACCAGTTCCTCCTGCTGCTGCATACACCACATCGGCCCCTTGGCTAATTTGAGCTTTGGTAAGCTCAGAGCCCTTAACTGGATCATTCCATGCCGCAGGAGTTGTGCCGGTCATGTTCGCTATAATTGTTGCGTTTGGATTAACTGCTTTAACGCCTTGAGCATAGCCACATCCAAAACGCCTTATAAGAGGTATATCCATGCCCCCAACAAAACCAACCGTGCCTGTCTTTGACGCTTGAGCTGCCAGCATACCAACTAGGTAGGATCCTTCATGCTCATTGAAGCCGATGCCTCTTACGTTTGGTAGGCTTAGCCAATTTACGTCAATCACAGCGAACTTTGTGTCAGGATAATCTGGTGCAACCTTTCCTAAGGAGTCAGCAAATGCAAACCCAGCCATTACAATAGGGTTAGCGCCAGCTTCTGCAAATCTGCGAAGCGCTTGTTCTCGTTGGGCTTCATTTTGAAGCTCTATTTCTCTGAATGACCCACCGGTTTCATCTGCCCATCGCTGAGCTCCCGTGAAAGCAGACTCATTAAATGATTTATCAAATTTACCCCCAAGATCAAAAATAATAGCAGGTTCCGCTAATGCAAGGCCTGCACTCATGGTCAAACCAACTGCGGTTGACAACAATTTTGTAACGATATTCATATATATCTCCCGATTAATTGTAAGGTGGCCCGTTAAATTTAGCCAACATCATATCTTAATAAGGACAAGATTCTCGCTGATGGTCAACCAAATAATCTCATTTGTTAGACCTAAAATTGTAAATATTAGATTAATTTGGACGTAGATCTTTTTGCATGACTAATGCAGTTTCAAATTTTCCATTCTTGTCACGCGAATACGATTTTCGTATAGTGATCTCTTTATAATTTAATTTTGTGTAAACTGTAATCGCAGCTGAGTTTGATTCGCTAACTTCCAAAGTCAATTTTTTTGCGCCTTGTTGGATTAACTTTTTTTCAATGTTCAGCAAGCAGCTTGTTGCTAATCCGGTGTTTTGTTTAATATTCTCTGTAACTATCAGTAAAAGTTCGGCCTCGGTATCTACAACCCGAGCAAGAGCAAAGCCGTGTGCATGGAACTCTGTAATAACTCCTGGCAAAGATAATAACTCTGAAAATTCGTGAGCATGCCATATTCGGTGGTTAGCCTCCGATGTGGAGTGCAGTTTCGACATTTTTTCAGGTGTCATTTTATAATTGAAATTTTTTGAGTACGAGTATGAGCATCTGGTGTTTTTATGTAAAGTGGAGCTGGCTGAGATAGGCTGTATTTTATATCTGCACCAAACTTGGCCATATTTTCTATAAATTCTTTGCCTCCAGGTCGGTTTGCAAATTCATTCAGAGTATGATTGTCTTCTACTAGTCTGGGTTCAAAATCCCCATTAATAGCCCCAAGGTAATAGGAATTTTGCGGAGCATTTATTTTGGCTATCTTGCGTGTGGTTTGTCCGTAGAGAGATGCCTGAAAGCTATTTACGCCTGCGATTTTTATTTTCAAGGATAATGCAAGACCCTTTGCAGCGGCCAGTCCTATTCGAATTCCAGTGAAGTTTCCTGGACCAATCCCAACAAGTATTAAATCGATTTGTGATTTTTCTATATTTGCTGCCTTGAAGGTCTCTTCGACAACCTCAAATAGTTTTTCAGCTTGTCCTTTTTTCATTTCTCGCACAGATGAAAAAATTTCGCCATTGAGAAAAATTGCGGCCGCGCAATGGGCGGCCGACGTATCGATTGCAAGTAAACAATTGGATCTATAACCCAACCGGTCTGACCTCAGTAACCTCTGGGATATAGTGCCTTAAAAGGTTCTCGATCCCCATCTTAAGGGTCATTGTTGAAGAAGGACAACCTGCGCACGCACCTTGCATTTGCAGATATACGACTCCACGCTCGAATCCGTGAAAAGTAATATCTCCTCCATCTTGTGCAACTGCAGGACGTACCCGACTATCCAATAGTTCCTTTATTTGACCAACTATTTCAGTGTCTTCACCTGAGTGTTCAGCATGTACATTTTCAGATTGTTCCCCATCAATAATTGGGGCACCAGATTGGAAATGGTCCATTATTGCACCAAGGATACTTGGTTTAACGTGTTCCCAGTCAGTGCTTTCTTGCTTAGTTACTGTCACAAAGTCATTTCCTAAAAAAACGCCCGTCACTCCATCTAGAGTAAATAGACGTTTCGCTAGTGGAGATGACTTGGCGCTGTCCACATTTGTAAAGTCAGCCGTACCTTGTTCCATAACCGTTTGGCCGGGGAGGAACTTCAATGTGGCTGGGTTCGGTGTTGATTCCGTCTGGATAAACATTACGATATTCCTTTGTACTGACTTTTATATGCCAATTAGTCAGCGAAATGTCAAGTATTTAGAATGATTCTAAATTAAGTAATCGCCTCGAGTCTTTCTTTAGACAGGTCTCCCGGGACAACGGTAATAGGGATTGGTAAAGACCCTGCGTTTTTGCTTAATTGAGTGACTATCGGTCCGGGCCCTTTTTTATCAGTACTGGCGCCGAGTACTAGAATACCTATTTCAGGGTCTTCGGATATTTGTGCTAAAATTTCGGGGACAACCTCGCCCTCTCTTATCACTAAACTTGGGTTGACTCCCTGTCTATCTCGCATCCATTTGGCAAATACTTCAAAATGAACTTCTATTCTTTCTTTGGCTTCTGCGCGCATTAAATCACCGACCCCAATCCAGTGATTAAATTCTTCTGGCGGAATTATAGAGAGTACTTCCACGCCGCCCCCAGTTTTCGCAGCGCGCATTGCTGCAAATCGCATTGCGTTGAGGCATTCTTTGCTGTCATCTAGAACTACTAAAAATTTGCGCATCTAGTCCTCCATTGCTTTAGCATGCACTATGAAACTTGCGTTTGCAATCATTCGCGTAGTGAACCATCCGAGTAATTTAAAAAACTTCTTTTAGAAGACTTACTTCGGTTTGAGCATACCGACTATATCGTAAGTTTTGTCCAAAATTGGACCTGCGATTTCACGAGCTCTTTTAGCACCTGAGGCGAGTATAGTGTCTATTTCATCTGCATTTTGCATTAGTCTAGTCATTTCTCGTGAAATTGGAGACAAAATTTCTACTGCGCACTCTGCTAAAATTGGTTTAAACTCAGAAAATTGTTTGCCACCAACTTCCTGCAGTGTTCTATCCATTGATTGTTCGCTAAGTGCTGAGTAGATTGTTACGAGGTTTTCTGCTTCAGGTCTATTTTTCAAACCATCTATTTCTGATGGTAACGCCTCTGCATCTGTCTTAGCTTTTTTGAATTTAAGAAATATTGTATCCGCATCATCACCCATATTGATCCTACTTAAATCGGATGGGTCTGATTTTGACATTTTTTTTGTTCCATCTCGCAAGCTCATTACTCTTGAGGCTGTTCCTCCAATGACAGGTTCAGTCACAGGGAAAAAATCGATATCATAATCATGGTTAAATTTAATCGCTATATCTCTAGTCAATTCAAGATGTTGTTTTTGATCGTCTCCTACGGGAACATGCGTCGCATGGTATAGCAAAATGTCTGCAGCCATCAGGGCAGGATATGCAAATAAACCAAGGGCAGCATTTTGAGCATTTTTCCCGGCCTTATCTTTAAATTGCGTCATTCGCTGCATCCAACCCATCCTGGCCACGCAATTAAAAACCCAAGCTAATTGGGCATGCTCGGCTACGGCTGATTGATTGAAAAGGATAGACGAATTAGGATCTATGCCTGCGGCTATAAAAAAAGCTGCAATTTGTCTAGTATTTTGCTTTAATTCTATTGGGTTTTGCCATGCTGTTATCGCATGTTGATCGACAACACAGTATATAGTTTCGTACTCTTTGCTCTGCATTTCCACAAAGCGTTTAACGGCACCAAGATAGTTTCCTAATGTGAGACCTCCTGTAGGCTGAACACCTGAAAACACTCGTTTTTCAAAAGTTTTGAATGACGACTTTTTATCTTGGTCTATCATAAGCAATGCCCCTGACAAATTATCATAAAGATGCAGTAATCCTGTAGTTGCAACACGTCAAGAAGCCTTCTTAATGGTCATACCAATTCAGTTACCTAATTTAAGGCCTTTTCTGAATTTTTCGGGAAAGCCTTCAGCATGTAAACGATGACTAGGTAAATTGTCGAACCCGCAAAAACTAGTCCGATTGCAAAAAATACCCTTTCAGCTGATGTCTGCATCGCAATGTACATGTTTTGACTGGTAGCCCATAGAATTATACCCATCACCAAGCTTGCAAAAAAAGTACGCTTGATGCGGTTGGTGGAAGTTTTCAACGCACTTGCTGCACGCCCAAATTTTTTAGCGCTGATCCATAATAGAATAGATGTAACCCAAGCTGATGCGCTCGCAGCTACTGCAACTGCTATCCAACCCATAACTTTGAGAAGTGCAATTGCAAGAATTGCATTTAATAACATTGAAATGACCGCAAATCGCAGCGGAGTTTTTGTGTCTTCTCGTGCAAAGTATAATGGTTGCAAAAGTTTTTGTATCATAAAGGCCGGAAGTCCAAGACCGTAAATGGCAGTGGCGTATGATATAGCAAGTGCATCCTGCCTTGATGTTTCTCCATGTTCAAAAAGAGCTGAAACAAGAGGCAAGGGGATTAAACACAAAGCAAAGCTGGAGGGTAGGGCCACAAACCATACCATTTCAGCACTTTTAGAATATGTGATTTGTGCTTGATTACTATCGCCTGTTTTTAAATGACGAGAGAGTTTTGGTAATAGAACTGTTCCAACTGCTATTCCGGCTATTCCAAGAGGCAGTTGATACAACCTATCCGCAAAGTATAAAAAACTTATTGCACCGGTTTCTTGACTAGCAACGAGCTGCCCAACCAACAAATTGATCTGGAGCACGCCACCAGCTAACGCAGCAGGTATCGCTAGTTTTACAAGGTTGCCTATGTCTTTGTTCCATTTAGGAACGGAGAAGGTAATTTTAATTCCTGTTTTGTATGTAGCCAGCCAAAGCAAACTTAATTGAATTATGCCGGCAATGGGTATGGACCACACCAACCATACCATTATGTTATGTTCGGTTGCCCGCGCGGTAAGAAGGGCAAATACTATAGTTATATTTAAAATGACTGGTGCAGCAGCTGCTATAGCAAAGCGTCCAGTTGTATTCAAAATTCCGGAAAATAAAGCTGCTAAGGAGATTAACAGTATATAGGGAAACATAATTCTTCCAAAATCGACTGTTAAATCGAACCTGTGATCAGAGGCAAAACCTGCTGCTGTTAAAAATACCAGACCCGGCATAAAAACCATGGCAATTGATGTAAGTATTAAAAGTAAAGTTAGTAAGTTTGCAAAAACATTGTTAGCAAACTCCTTGGGTTCCATGTTACTTTCATAACGCTTTGCAAATAATGGTACAAACGCTGCATTAAAGGCACCTTCTGCAAAAAAACGTCTAAAAATATTGGGTAATCTGAAAGCAGCCACAAAGGCGTCTAGAAGAGGTCCTGCTCCAATGAAAGTTGAGAGTAGAACTTCTCTAACCATCCCCAGAATACGACTAATCAAAGTCCAAGAGCCAACTGTGATAACACTTTTGGTTAGCTTGACCTGCATTATAGTTCTGCCCTTTTAACACCTAGCTCTATCGCCAAACGGAGCTTATCTTCCAGAGCACGCTGTTTTGAGGGGCTATGGAATTTTAATCCAAAGGTATCTTTGACATAAAAAGTATCTACAACCTGTTCACCATATGTGGCTATTACAGCAGAGGCGATATAAACATTCATATTTGCCAGTGCTCTCGTTAAATCAAACAAAAGGCCCGGTCGATCTCTTGTGTCTACCTCGATTAGTGTATAAATTTCGGATCCGTCATTATCGAAAGTTATTGAAGTAGGCACGTTAAATGCTCTCTCACGTTTTTTGAGCCTGTCACGGTCTTTTATAGCTTCTTGTGTAATTACCTCACCCTTCAAAGTTTTCTCAATCATGGCATGCAATCTTTTAAGATGAGTAACCTTATATGGATTTCCATACTTATCCTGAACCCAAAATGCAGCCGTTGCATATCCATCCTTTGATGTATATGTTCTCGCGTCCACTACGTTTGCTCCAACAAGTGCTAACGCTCCAGCTAGCCTAGAAAATATGCCGGGATGGTCATTCAGCGCAAAGCATATTCTAGTCGCGTCTCTGTCTTGATCAGGATGTAAGTTTATTTTAATTTCGTCATCGGCAATGTCTCTTAGTAAATTGGCAAATGTTTCATGCGCTGTTACATGTAATCCTTGCCAGTATGGATCGTAATGGCGCGATAATTCACTTCGCACCTGCCTAGAGTTCCAAGAAACTAATCTAGCTTTAAGGTTCTTCTTGGCCTCCGCACCCCTATTTTCCCGTGTAATTGCTTCATATCCATTCTCCAAAACTTTCTTTGTTTGCCTATACAAAGCTCGGATCAATACTGCTTTCCAATTATTCCAGGTATTTGGACCCACACCACGGATATCGCATACCGTAAGCACTGTAAGTAGATCTAGTCGGTTTACAGTTTGGACTGCTTTCGCAAAATCTCTAACTGTTCTGGGATCGGCAATGTCTCTTTTTTGAGCCATATCGGACATTAACAGGTGGTATCGTATCAGCCATTCAACAGTTTCTACCTCCTTCTTGCTGAGGCCCAATCGTGGTGCAACTTTTCGTGAGATCCGCGCACCCAATACCGAGTGATCTTCATCCCGTCCTTTGCCTATGTCATGGAGCAGTAGACTGATGTATAGAATGCGCCTGTTTGCGCCTTTTTTAAGAATGGAGCTTGCGATAGGAAGCTCTTCCATTAATTCTTCTCTTTCAATCTGAGCCAGATGTGAAATGCATTGGATCGTGTGCTCATCTACCGTGTAGCTATGATACATATTAAACTGCATCATTGCTACAATTGGTTGGAATTCAGGTATGAACGCAGCTAATGCGCCCAACTCGTTCATTCTGCGTAGCGCTCTTTCTGGATTCCCATGCTTTATCAATAAATCCATGAAAATACGTTGGGCTTCTTTGTCTTGGCGCATTTGCTCATCAAAGAGATGAATATTAGCCGATACTGCTCGCATAGCATCCGGATGAATTAATAATCCTGTCCTAAGTGCCTCTTCAAATAGTCGCAACAGGTTTAGTTTATCTCTTAAAAACTCATCAAATGACTTAACCGACAATCTATTCTGTGAAACTATGTATGGATCCTTGATTTGTGGCAATCGCCTAAAAATTCTCTGGAGTAGTGGCATTTCTTTAACATGTTTTGCTTCCAAAGCAGTTAAAAATATCCGCGTTATATCCCCCACTCTTGTTGCATGGGTAAAATAATCCTGCATGAATAATTCTACCGCTCGACGAGCTTTTGTGTCTTTGTAGCCCATACGTTCAGATGCTTCGACTTGCAGGTCGAAAGACAACTGATCGGTTGGTCGCTGTGTGAAAATATGGAGATGGCAGCGGACTGCCCACAAGAAATTTTCCGCTTGCTGAAACTTTGCAAACTCATCTTTTCGTAACATTCCAAGCTTCACCAGATCTGACTGTTCCTTTAAATGGTACAAATATTTCGCAATCCAAAATAATGATTGTAGGTCTCTCAGGCCGCCTTTGCCCTCTTTAACGTTGGGTTCCACCATATAGCGTTGACCGCCTTGTTTTTCATGGCGCAGTTCTCTTTCTTGCAATTTAGCTGATATAAAATCTTTTGCAGTTGAGTTGAATAACCCGGACCACAATCGCTTTTCTAACTCTTTTGCAGTAGCATGATCTCCATCTATAAAACGCTGTTCTAATAAAGCAGTACGAATAGTGTAATCTTCTTTCCCCAATCTCAAACAATCATTTATCGTTCGTGAAGAATGTCCAATTTTAAGTTTTAAGTCCCACAAAATATATAGAATAGTTTCAATGGCACTTTCAGCCCAAGGTGTAATTTTATACGGTGTTAAAAAAAGCAGATCTACATCAGAGTATGGTGCCATCTCTTTGCGGCCATAACCCCCAACTGCGATTAAAGATAATTTTTCAGCCTGCGTTGGGTTTGGAACTGGGTGTAGCCATATTTTGCTTATATTCCATACTGATTTGACAATACAGTCTGTAAGCCAGGTATATGAGCGAATGACTTTTTCAGCAGCAAGTGGATCTTGCAAAAAACTGCTTGCTATCTCATCCATACCAGCTTTTCGGATGCGCCGCAGTTCTGCAACCGCATTATCTCGGAAAATTTTTAAATCTGCTGCGTCGGAATAACAATTATTTAGAAAACTCGTGAAACTAAGAGCGTCAAAAATCTTTTCTGGTGCAGAAACAAGCCCTACCTCATCCAAGTCAGGTTTTAGTGATTTAGGGTCACATACCGGAACGGTTAAACGATTGGGGCGCGTCATCAATTATATTTACCTGTGAGTCCGAGATTTGTGCAATGGCTAAACCGCGCTGATTAGTGCCAGCGGCCGTGAAACGGAAAATCCCATCGACACCAGAAAAGCCTGATTTTCGAGTGAGAGCTTTAGTTGTAACAGCATTTGCGTATCCTGATTGTGCAAGAGCTCCGACTGCTGAGATAGCATCGAATGCGAGCCCTGCTAGCGGGTGTGGTTTTTCCCGATATTCTGCGAAATAGTGATCTGAAAAAACTTCGTATCTTGCGGTTTCAGGTACCGCAAACCAGCCTCCTTGGAGGCCAGGTAAATTTATGTTTTGCGCTGGGATATCCCATCGTGCAAGTCCAGCGTATTGGATCTTTTTTGGATTAAGTCCCGCTTCTGGCAATAATTGAGCTAGCAAGGGTAAGGCGCCTGCGCTATTTGACGTAAGTAATAGTAAATCAGCGTCATAAATCTTTGCTGCCGCCCTAACTAACGGAACTGAGTTCACTACGCTTTCTTGAGTAAATGAAAAGCTTTGAGTTGCAACTATTCTAATATTTGATTTTTTCGTTGCTGCATCAAGAGCCGCTCGACCAAGCCTACCCTCCACAGTATCTGGATAAATAATGACAGCTCGTCTTTTTCCTTTCGAAGCAGCAAATTTGATTAAACGTTCCGCCGTATTTTCGAAGGTTTTTCCCAGTATAAAAAGATTTCCACCGGCTACAGTGGGGTTATTTGAGAAACTTAGTACGTTTACGTTTTCGCCGGAGACTGCGATCCCGGCTTCGTTGGCAGCGTCTCCGAAAAGTGGCCCAATAATAATTTTAGCACCTTCTTTGACGGCCAGTTTAGCCTGATTGGCCGCAATTTTTGATGATCCGTAAGTGTCGTATACTTTTAACTGTATTTTGGCGGTATCCAGTTGAGATATTGCAAGCCGCGTAGCATTTTCAAGGCTAATGGCTACGCTGGAGGCATTTCGAGAAGTCTTGGGTACCAATAATGCTACCGGAATTGGTTCTTCCAGATTAATCAATTGACCAGTTCCTACTGAAGAGGTTTGCATTTCGCACGCACTTATGAAAAGCAGTAATGAGCCTATCAATGGAACTGATAGTATTTTTTTTGTAAACCGTGACAGTCGAAAGGTCATAAACCAAGCTCGCATAGAATTTCAATTTGTATACAGAGCTGTATAATAGACGTGTTTGAGATGGGGTCTAGGGGTGAATTACCATAGTGAGAAATTGAAATCTGGCTTGTATCTCGTGGCAACGCCATTGGGCTCGGCTCGTGATATTACGCTGAGAGCACTTGATGTTTTGTTTTCTTGTGATGCTATAGCAGCTGAAGACACGCGTTCAATGCGTAAACTATTGAATATACACAATATTCCTATAAATGATCGCCCATTGCTTTCGTATAATGATTGTAATGGTGACCAAGTAAGACCAAAAATTTTTGAATGGCTGGACAGAAATATGGCTGTTGCGTATGCCTCAGATGCAGGGATGCCCTTAATTGCTGATCCAGGATATCAACTCTCGAAGCAGGCGGCCGATAGGGGCTTTTATGTTACGTCTGTTCCAGGCGCGTCTGCTTGTATCACTGCATTAACTCTGTCTGGGCTTCCTACAGATCGGTTCTTTTTTGAGGGTTTCTTGCCAGTGACTAAGGAGAAGAGACGTAATAAGCTGAAAGAACTTTCGAATATCCATAGTACTTTAATTTTCTACGAATCCCCAAAAAGATTGATTAAAATGTTTGATGACTTGGTTGCCATCATGGGAGAAAATCGACGTGCAGTTATTGCACGGGAATTAACAAAAAAATTTGAACAAATTATATCGGGGACATTAGCCGAATTGTACGCGATCATACAAAAAGAGCAGCTAAAGGGAGAGTTGGTTGTATTACTTGATCGTCCTATCTCCACAGGGTTGACGGACACCGATGTAAAGGCTGAATTGAGTGTAGCGCTTTCAAAAATGACTCTAAAGGATGCATCAAATTTTGTTGCGGCTGCTCATGGATTAAGTAAGCGATATGTCTACAATCTGGCATTGTCGATGCGTAACAACTTATAATTGACTAAGTTACAAGATTAAAATCATAAATTGCAAAATACATTGAAATTTTGAGCTTTTTGGTTCAAAAGATGGGCAGCTAGGGTTCAAATGGAGTGCAAATTATGAAAGTAGCTTTTCAGATGGATCCGATAACAACGGTTGATCCTAAAGCTGATAGCACGTTCAGGATAGCAGAAGAAGCACAGCTTCGTGGACACTTATTATTTTACTACGAACCAAACAAGTTAACGTCAGAAAATGGTAAAGCTATCGCATCAGGCCATTTTTTTAAAATTATTGGTAAAGAAAATGAGTCTGTGCAGCTGGGTCCCGAAGAAGTTGTTGAACTTAGTGAGTTTGATGTTGTTTGGCTGAGACAGGATCCTCCTTTTGATATGCATTACATTACGACAACATTCATTTTAGATGCGCTTAAGCCGCAAACTTTGGTTGTAAACGATCCTTTTTGGGTAAGGAACCTACCTGAGAAATTACTTGTTTTAAATTTTCCAGAGTTGATCCCACCAACCTCAATTACCCGTAATATTGATGTCTTAAAGGCCTTTAAGGAAAAGTATGGCGATATTATAGTAAAACCACTGTACGGAAATGGTGGTACTGGAGTTTTACGTTTGAATCTTGATGATCAGAATTTAGAGTCTATTGTTGAGATGTATGCCAATTTCTCGAGAGAACCGCTGGTGGCACAACAGTTCTTACCGCAAGTTACCAGAGGTGATAAAAGAATTATTTTAGTTGATGGTAATCCTGTGGGTGCAATTAACCGGGTGCCAATTTCAGGAGAAATAAGATCAAATATGCATGTTGGTGGGACCGCAACTAAAATTGGTTTAAGCGAGAGAGACATAGAGATTTGCAACACAATTGGGCCCACTCTTAAAGAAAAGGGACAAATTTTTGTGGGTATTGATGTTATTGGTGACTTTCTAACTGAAATTAATGTTACTTCGCCAACCGGCCTGCATGAATTGGAGCGTTTTGACGGAATAAATGCTGCTAGCATCATATGGAACGCAATCGATGAAAAGCTAAAGGTTTGATCCAGAGACAAATCGTAAAACTATTTCTTAGTTAATAGCTATCGACACACTTTAATTATTATAAAATGAGTATCCTTTGGACATGTTTTGGGATCAATTCTGCTTTGCTTTTGCAAATTCCCGATAAAAATTATGGATGTAAGTGATCCAGATGAACCGCTACTACGTAATTAATTCGATAACTAAAAAATAATATTTTATTGGTTGGAGAGAATTATGGCTTTAGATATCGGCGGGGACAGAGCGTTATCAAGAAAAGCAATGAAGGCTGAGTTGCTCGATGCTGAGACAGAATTGCAACTAGCTTATGCATGGAGAAACAATCGGGATGAAAAAGCTTTGCATCGACTAATCAGCGCTTACATGCGACTGGCAATTTCGATGGCTTCCAAATTCAAACGATATGGCGCACCCATGTCTGATCTGATCCAAGAGGCTGGCCTAGGATTAATGAAAGCAGCTGATAAATTTGACCCGGATCGTGGTGTGCGGTTCTCCACGTACGCAGTATGGTGGATTAAAGCGGGTATTCAAGATTATGTTATGCGGAATTGGTCTTTGGTAAGAACTGGATCCACAAGTAGTCAAAAATCATTATTCTTCAACATGAGAAGGGTTCAAGCTCAGATAGAGCGTGAGGCCATGCAAGATGGCGGTCCGTTGGACCGAAGCCAACTTCATGAAATGATAGCTACTGAAATAGGTGTGCCTGTGGGTGACGTAGAAATGATGGACGGTCGTTTATCCGGAACTGATTATTCACTAAATGCTACTCAAGCGTCTGATGAGGATGGCAGGGAATGGATTGATATCATTGAGGACGAGGATTCCATCGACTCTAACACCGTTGAAGCAGCACATGACCAAGATAACTTGCGAAATTGGTTGCTTGGTGCAATGGGCGGTCTCTCTGAAAGAGAAAAATTTATTGTTAAGGAAAGACAGATAATTGATGAACCTCGAACACTTGAAAGTTTGGGACAGGAGCTGGGTCTGTCAAAGGAGCGTGTTCGTCAAATAGAAGCTGCGGCGTTTACAAAAATGCGTCGTTTCTTAGAAAAAAACGCGCGGGAAGTGCAAAACTTCTTATAAACTGGCCTTCGGAGCCCATTTACAATACTTCGATGTTTAAGGAGTAAAGTTGTACGGAAACGCAGCTATATATAATCAGTGCAATTCAGTAATGGTATAACTCTGTAATGAAATATGACTGCTCTGTGTAACATGCACAACAATCATTTTGGAACTGACGCCTTGCTACTTTGACGGCTTATTACTATGTTTTCTATAAATTCGTCTGAGGGTAATATGTTAGAAGGCAAAAAGATTCTACTGGTTATTACTGGAGGAATTGCGGCGTATAAGTCACTTGAGTTGATACGTTTGTTGCAAGTGAATAAAGCCTCAGTCGTACCTGTAATGACGAAATCTTCTCAACAGTTCGTAACACCATTATCTGTTTCGGCAATCGCGGGTTCAAAGGTCTACACTGAATTATTTGATTTAACAGCAGAAGCAGAGATGGGACATATAGAACTATCAAGATCCGCCGATATAATTCTAGTAGCCCCTGCGTCAGCTGATTTTTTATCAAAAATGGCACAAGGGACTTGTGATGATCTCGCCTCAACGCTTTTGCTAGCGACTGATAAGCCGGTATTAGTAGCTCCTTCTATGAATGTGCGAATGTGGCATCATCCAGCAACCCAAAGAAATCTTGGTGCCATTCGTGATGATGGCATTGTTACTATTGGCCCCAATCAGGGAGATATGGCTTGCGGGGAATTTGGATTTGGCCGAATGTCTGAACCAGCGGAAGTAATAACATTTCTGAATAGTTACTTTAAGGAAGGTCCACTTTCAGGCAAGCGTATTATTGTTACATCTGGCACCACGCACGAAATGATGGATCCGATCAGGTATATAGCGAACAAGTCATCTGGTGCACAGGGGACAGCAATAGCCAGCGCCTTGGCGGATTTGGGTGCTAATGTAGTTTTCATAACTGGCCCAAGTGCAGTGGCCACCCCGCCTAATGTAGATTTAGTAAATATAGAAACAGGGCGAGAGATGTATAAAGCTGTGTTGGATCAATTACCTGCTGACGTTGCAGTTTTTGTTGCAGCAGTTGGTGATTGGTATTTCGATGAAGTAGCAGAGCAAAAAATCAAAAAAGATAATGAACGCTTGCCCGTGTTAAAATTCAAGGAAAACCCAGACATTTTACGCTATGTTAGTAATTTGCAGGAAAATAGGCCCCAGTTAGTGATCGGTTTTGCAGCTGAAACCTCAGACGTACATAAAAATGCTGAGACAAAATTTAAGAAAAAAGGCTGTGATTGGATCATTGCGAACGATGTATCCGATAGTACAGGAGTTATGGGTGGTGATGAAAATAAAATTACTATCTTTACCAAAAAGAAAAAAGAAGATTGGCCTTTGATGTCAAAAAAATCAGTTGCCAGAAAACTAGCGGCAAAAATATGTGACGCTTTGGAGCTTTGATGTCTTTAACGCTCAAAATAAGACATACGTCTGGTGCAGATGAAAATGTACCAATACCGAAATATGCAACCAATGGTTCATCTGGTGCAGATCTTCGCGCTAACTTTCCTGAAAGCATAAGAAATTTTGGTAAAATATTAATGCCTGGGTGTTGGTCTTTAATTCCTACTGGCTTAATGATGGAGATACCTGAAGGACATGAAGTGCAAATTAGACCAAGATCAGGTCTTGCAATCAAAAATGGTGTAACTGTTCTCAACAGTCCTGGTACCATTGATTGTGATTACCGTGGAGAAGTTGCGGTGATACTTATTAATTCTGGGGACCAGGAATTCAAAATTTCCCATGGCGACCGTATTGCTCAAATGGTTGTTGCAGAGGTCGCACAAATGAAATTTTTACTTTCTAAAGATCTAGCTGAAACAGAGCGTGGTGCAACTGGCTTTGGATCCACGGGAATAGATTAATGTTTTCTATTATTATAGGATTTGTTGTATTTTGGATTATTGCCCGCAAACTACAATTGTCCAAACCAATTGTGCCTGCTGTTGCAATCGGACTATCAGTTTTTATTTCATGTGTTCATTTAACTCTGCCGCCTGAAAACAATCTACGAGTTGCATTAGGTGGTAGTTTGGAACCGTGGGCTCTTCTGATAAGTATATTTCTAGTAGTTTATTTCTACCGAGAAATACTAAAACGCATAAGATCATTATCTATAAAAAATACCCAAGAAATTAAATCTGAACACTCTTCCGAAATAAGTTTTTCCGACTTTGAATTGGACCGATACTCGCGGCATTTGATAATGCGTGAAATTGGTGGTTTAGGTCAAAAAAAGCTCAAATCAGCCTCTGTACTGGTTGTTGGTGCTGGCGGCTTAGGCTCCCCGGTGCTGCAGTACCTTTCTGCCGCAGGTATTGGTACACTTGGAATTATTGATGATGATGTGGTGGATCAATCAAACCTTCAACGCCAAGTGATCCATAATGATCATTCGATAGGACTTCCCAAAGTTTTTTCTGCACAAAGAGCTATTGAAGATCAGAATCCCTATATTAAAGTTAAACCTTATCACAGACGGTTAAGCCGCGATATAGCGAGTGAACTTCTTTCTGAGTACGATATAATCATTGAGGGTAGTGATAATTTTGAGACCCGATATTTGGTAAATGAGGTGGCAAAATCTCTCTCCAAAGTAGTTGTTTCTGGCGCCCTGAGTCAGTGGGAAGGACAGGTAATGGTCTTCGACCATTCTCTTAATTCTCCATGTTATCAGTGTATTTTCCCTGAAAAACCAGCGGCTGGATTAGCACCTACGTGTGCAGAAGCGGGCGTTTTCTCAGCCTTACCTGGCGTGATTGGAACTTTAATGGCTGCAGAGGCCATTAAACATATTCTGGATGTTGGTAATGGATTGAATGGTGTCATGTTGATTTATGATGCGATGCAAGCCGAAACAAGATCAATTAAGGTTAATAAAGCTACTAATTGCAGGATCTGTGCGAATGGCGCTGTCTGATCAATCACAAAACCCGTTATTAGGAAAATGGGAAACCCAACATGAAATTGCGCCCTTTAATGTTATTTATGATGAACATTTCCGGCCTGCCTTGGAGATAGCTTGCTCTAAGGCATTAATTGAGGTTGAGGAAATAATAAAAAATAGAAATGAACCTACTTTCGAGAATACTATTGAAGCCCTTCTTTCAACAGGTCAATTGCTGGATCGGATTGTATCTACTTTTTATACTATAGCAGGAGCTCACACCAATAAAAAACGGGATGAACTACTTTTAGTTTTTTCATCTAAGCTAAGCGATCATAATACAAATATTTATTCTAATACTGAGCTTTTTGACAGGATTGATCGAGTTGTAGAGACAAAGCACTTGAATGGCTTAGATCAGGAGCAAGATAGGGTTTTAAAGCTTGTTCATAGAAACTTTGTCCGTTCAGGAGCCGCGCTGAAAGGAAGAAATAAGACAAGGTTTCAAGACATAAGTAAACAGTTAGCCGTAATCGGTACTAAGTTTTCTCAGAATTTGTTGAGTGATGAGCGTGACTGGTTCATGGAATTAAAGCGAGAAACGCTTGAGTTGCTTCCTTCATTTCTAGTTGAGGCTTTAAAACAGGCTGGTCAAGAACGTGGTATTAATGACCCTGTTTTAACACTTTCGCGTTCATTAATTACCCCTTTCTTGCAATTTTGTCCTGATCGTGAGCTGAGGAAGATCGCGTATATTGCTTGGATAAAACGTGGTGCCAATGGTGGTGCTCGAGACAATGTAAAACTTGCTCAACAGACCCTTAAATTAAGGGCAGAAATGGCAAAACTTTTAGGATTTGAGTCCTACTCACATTACAAATTAGATACTGAGATGGCGGCCTCGCCAGAAAATGTAGAAAATCTACTGAAAAAAGTCTGGGGTCCTGCACGAGTAGTAGCAATTAGGGATGAAGCGCTTTTGACTGCAATGATGCGTGATGACGGTGTCAATGATACTTTAAAAGGTTGGGACTGGAGGTTTTACGCCGAGCGAAGGCGTCTTAAAGAATATGATTTAGATGAAGAAAGCGTGAAACCTTTTTTTCAATTAGATAACCTAATTAATGCAAAGTTTAAATGTGCCTCCAAGTTATTTAGTTTAGAGTTTTCACCATTAGAGATACCTCTTTATCATGAAGATTGTCGTGCTTGGACAGTTTCGAGAAAAGGGAAAAGTATTGCTGTCTTTATTGGCGATTATTTCTCTCGTCCGTCAAAAAGATCGGGTGCTTGGTGTAGTGCGATGAGGTCACAGGCAAAGTTTCCCAACGAGCAAATACCAATTGTTATTAATGTCTGTAACTTTTCAAGATTAGACAATACGGTTCTGTCATTTGAGGATGCACGAACTTTATTTCACGAATTTGGTCATGCGCTTCACCAAATTTTATCCGATGTAACTTATGATATCATTTCTGGTACATCAGTAGCGCGTGACTTTGTTGAATTGCCCAGTCAATTATTTGAACATTGGCTGGAAGTCCCTGAAGTCCTAAAAGAATTTGCAATACACTGTAAAACTGGGAAAACTTTACCGGAAGAAATGCTTTATTCTATTCTGGAAGCATCTACTTTCGATATGGGATTTCAAACAACAGAGTACCTGGCATCAGCTTTTGTAGATCTATACTTACATCTAGAGGAAACACCGGTCGACATATTGGAAAGGCAAGATCAGATTTTGCATCAGCTTAAAGTTCCCAAAGCGATTGGCATGCGACACTCCGTACCACATTTTGCGCATGTTTTTTCAGGCAGTGGCTATGCTAGTGGCTATTACAGTTACATGTGGTCCGAGGTGATGGACGCCGATGCCTTCGCTGCGTTTGAGGAAGCAAAAGACCCTTTTGATCCCGTAGTTGCAAAGTCGTTAGAGAAAAATATCCTAGCTGCAGGTGGGTCTGAGGAGCCGGCAATTCTATACAAGAGGTTTAGAGGCCGGTTACCTGATCCATCAGCCATGATTAAGGCTAGAGGTTTAAATTGATCTCTAACTAAGCAATTTTTGCAGAATAAATTAGATGCTGGATAGACGAGAGTTTCTGCGTTTATTAGCACTGTTATTTTCTAACACAGATTTTTTTGTTGCTTCTCTTGACTCTTACTGCCGGCATACCTATTTGACCTTCGTTAGCACTCTTCAATGGTGAGTGCTAAATGCTCGAATGAGCAGGACCGAAACTTATTAAAGGAGCCTTGAAAATGGCATTAAAACCGCTTCACGATCGCGTCCTAGTGCGTCGCGTGGAAAGTGATGAGAAAACTGCTGGTGGGTTGATCATCCCTGATAGTGCAAAAGAGAAACCTGCTGAAGGCCTTGTTGTCGCTGCTGGCGAAGGTGCCCGCAAAGATAACGGAGAGCTGATTGCTATGGCCGTTAAGGAGGGTGACAAAATACTCTTTGGCAAATGGTCAGGTACAGAAGTTACGATCGATGGCGAAGAGTTATTGATCATGAAAGAAAGCGATGTTTTAGGCATTTTGTCCTAAATCGCGTTACTCAGAAATTTTAGATAGACAAGGAAAAGCACTATGGCTGCTAAGGACGTCAAATTTAACACAGATGCTCGCGACCGCATGCTACGCGGCGTGAATATTTTAGCCGATGCTGTGAAAGTTACTCTCGGACCAAAAGGACGCAACGTTGTTTTGGATAAATCATTCGGAGCGCCGAGAATTACAAAAGACGGTGTTTCGGTTGCAAAAGAAATAGAATTAGATGACAAATTTGAGAATATGGGTGCTCAAATGGTCAAAGAAGTTGCTAGCCGAACTAATGACGAAGCTGGTGACGGAACCACAACGGCTACCCTGCTAGCGCAGGCAATTGTAAAAGAGGGTATGAAAGCGGTTGCGGCTGGCATGAACCCCATGGACTTGAAGCGTGGCATTGATATGGCTACGTCAAAAGTCGTAGACGCAATCCGCAAAATGGCGCGCGATGTTGCTGACAGCGATGAAGTTGCACAGGTTGGAACGATTTCAGCGAACGGTGAAGCCGAAATAGGCAAACAGATAGCTGATGCGATGCAAAAAGTTGGTAACGAAGGTGTCATAACCGTTGAAGAAAACAAAGGCTTAGAAACTGAGACTGATGTTGTAGAGGGTATGCAATTCGATAGAGGCTATCTATCGCCTTATTTCGTAACTAACCCAGATAAAATGACTGCTGAATTAGAAGATTGTATGGTTCTATTGCATGAGAAGAAATTGTCATCTTTGCAGTCTATGGTGCCTTTATTAGAATCCGTGATTCAGTCTCAAAAACCTCTGTTGATAATTGCAGAAGACGTTGAAGGCGAAGCTTTGGCTACTCTCGTTGTAAATAAACTGCGTGGTGGTCTGAAAATTGCTGCAGTTAAAGCACCTGGTTTTGGTGATCGTCGTAAAGCAATGTTGCAAGACATCGCGATTTTAACTGGTGGTCAGGTGATCAGTGAAGATCTCGGTATGAAGCTAGAAAATGTTACTATGGATATGCTGGGGACCGCCAAGAAGATCCAAATAACAAAAGATGAAACAACAATTGTTGATGGATCAGGTGAAAAGGCTGAGATTGAAGCTCGTGTAGCACAAATCAGAACCCAGATTGAAGAAACTTCTTCAGACTACGATCGTGAAAAGTTGCAGGAGCGTGTGGCTAAACTTGCTGGTGGCGTTGCTGTAATCCGCGTTGGTGGAATGTCTGAAGTGGAAGTAAAAGAGCGTAAAGACAGAGTTGATGATGCTTTAAATGCCACTAGAGCTGCTGTTCAAGAAGGTATTATTGTCGGCGGCGGCGTTGCTCTAATTCAATCTGCAAACGGTTTAGACAAACTTAAAGGTGGTAACGCTGATCAAGACGCAGGAATTGCGATTGTACGAAGAGCTTTGGAAGCTCCACTTCGTCAAATAGCAGAAAATGCCGGTGTTGATGGTGCTGTCGTTGCAGGAAAAATTCGTGAGAGTAAAGATTCAGCCTTTGGCTTTAATGCCCAGACTGAAGAGTACGGCGATATGTTTAAGTTTGGTGTTATTGATCCAGCCAAAGTTGTTCGTACTGCTCTGGAAGATGCGGCGTCAGTTGCTTCTCTTCTCATTACAACAGAAGCAATGGTTGCTGATAAGCCAGAACCAAAAGGCGCAGCCGGTGGCGGCGGTATGCCTGACATGGGCGGCATGGGCGGCATGGGCGGCATGGGCGGTATGATGTAACCCCCAGCTCCAAGCTTAGCAAAGATAAAGCTCACGCCCAAGCAGCGTGGGCTTTTTATTTTTCTTTAACTAAATTAAAATGACCCATTTTGCGGCCCGGTTTTATGTCATTTTTACCGTATAGGTGGAGGGAAATATTTCCATCCAGTGCTAACGTGGGCGCACGTTTAATTTCATCACCAATAAGGTTCTCCATAACGACGTTAGTATTTCTTTTGCCATCTCCAAGTGGCCAGCCTGTAATGGCTCTAATATGCTGCTCAAATTGATCAATTGAGCAACCGTTTTGCGTCCAATGACCTGAATTGTGAACTCTGGGTGCAATTTCGTTAACAATTAATCCGGCTTTTGTATGAAATAGTTCTACTCCTAGCACCCCTACGTAATTGAGGCTCTCAAGTATCTTACTGGCTATAAGTACCGCATCAATCGTTTGCTTGCTGTTTAATTGTGAAGGCACAGTTGTCGTATGCAGTATACCATTTACATGTATGTTTTGTCCCGGATCATAACAGGCGACTTGTCCTGACAAATTACGGGCGGCTATAACCGAAACTTCAAACTCAAAATCAACAAAGCCTTCGTACACTAATGAATGATTTTCTAACTTTCTATACTCTTCCTCAAGATTACTATTCTTGGATAGTCTTACCTGACCTTTTCCATCATAACCAAGCCGAATGGTTTTAAGTATTGCTGGGAGGCCGATGTTTTTCGATGCAGTCTGTAAAGAACTTAAGTCCTCTACAAGTTGATAAGGAGCTGTTTTCAATCCTAAATCAGATAGGAAATCTTTCTCTATAATTCTGTCTTGAGAAATTCGAAGTGCTTCCCGTCCGGGTCGGATTGGCACAATTTTTTCCAAAATATCAAGTGCGTTTGTAGGAATGTTTTCGAATTCGTAAGTAATAACATCAACGTCTTTAGCAAACTCTATTAAGGCCTTCTCATCCTCATATGAGGCTGTCGATACTTGAAAAGAAACTTGTGAAGCTGGTGAGTTTTCTGCAGGTTCAAATATATGGGATTTAAAACCTAACCTTGTGGCCGCTACGGCTAGCATTCTACCTAACTGACCACCACCTAAAATCCCAATTTTAGATCCAGGTTCAAGCATTTCGTCAATTCTGTGGTTCATCTGGTATTGAAGAAGATAACTGAGTTCTCCAAATCTCTAAATTTTTTGCTAAGCTCTCATCGTTGAGGGCTAATATTTCTAATGCCATGAGTGCTGCGTTAGATGCCCCAGTTGATCCTATTGCCATTGTTGCCACAGGAAAGCCGCGTGGCATTTGGACAATTGAATATAAGCTGTCTACTCCAGATAAGGCTTGTGTTTGAATCGGAACGCCTATGATTGGGATCCGTGTTTTCGATGCCATCATTCCTGGCAAATGAGCGGCTCCACCAGCTCCAGCAATAATTACTTTTAGGCCACGGTTTACTGCAGATTTACCGTATTCCCATAGTCTATCTGGCGTACGATGAGCGGATACTATTTTTGTTTCATATTTAACATCGAACTCGTCAAGGATATTGGCGGAATATTTTAAAGTTGGCCAATCTGACTGGCTTCCCATAATAATGCCAACAGAAGGTTTAGTCGTCATGATATCGCATCCTCACAATTCTTTGTGACTTATAGAGAATTTAATCATTTAAGCAATGATGTCGGGTGTCAGACGGTCTTCGATTACAGCAATTTTATCTTTTAATGCTAGTTTCTTTTTCTTTAGACGTTGAATTGTGAGCTGATCTCTAGTGCCTCGTTCCTCAAGAGCCAAAACAGCCTCATCTAAATCTCGATGCTCTTGCTTAAGAACCTCCAATTCAATTTGCAGAACTTCTTCAGTTTTCAGCGATATATCGTTGTAGGCATTCATAATGTTACTTCTAACGCTTAAAGCAGGCATTATACAACTGGTATCGAAATATTCCTAGTCCTTGAATTTTACTAATTAGTACCCATATCAAAATCAAGCACCGCCGTCAGGAATGCCAGTTAAAAATCGCTTATTTCAGAGGGCTAAAAATGACGAGATTAACTTTATCTACTTACCCTAATATGTTAGGTTTTGAGCAATTAGAGCGGCTTCTGGAAAGAGCTTCAAAAAATGGTAACGAAGGTTATCCACCTTTTAACATAGAGCAAACATCTGAAACGTCTTTTCGAATAACTTTGGCTCTGGCAGGCTTTGCCGAAGAAGATTTATCCATAACAGTCGAAGATAAGCAATTAGTCGTTAAAGGGCGGCAAAAAGAAGTCGATGGTCGACGCATCTTCTTGCATCGGGGAATAGCTGCACGTCAGTTTCAGCGATCGTTTGTTTTAGCTGAGGGTGTCGATGTTGGACAGGCTGTAATGGAAAATGGGCTGCTGCATATTGATCTAACCCAAAGTATTCCAGAAACTGTCGTTCAAAAAATAAAAATAAGGAGAGCATAATTATGACTAAAGATAACCTCAGTTCAAGTGATCTTAATGATAGAACGGTTTATGTATCGGCAGTCAATGTGGCGGATTTACCGGAGGTAGTGGCTAAAGGAATTTCTCAGGGTAGGGTATACTCGCTTAATAGCAGTACTGGTGATAGATTAGCACTTGTTAAGGATAGGTCCCTTGCATTTGTACTTGCGAGGCAAAATGAATTTCATCCTGTACCAGTTCACTAAACAACTTAAGACTTTGAGATAATGGTGCAGTCTCACAATCGTGAATTTGATTTTGATTGGGTAGACGCTTTCAGTCAGAAACCATTTTGTGGAAATGGCTGCGCAGTTTTTTACGATGATGGAATTTTGTCGGACCAATCGTGCTTAAATATAGTCAGAGAAACTTCTTTGGTGGAGTGCACTTTTCTGTCTTCTTCAGATATCGCAGATTTTCGAGTTCGATATTTTTTGTCTGATAAAGAAATACCTTTTGCTGGTCACCCTACGATTGCGACAGCAATGTCACTAATTTCTAGGGGCAAACATGATAACAATAATTTGGTTTTTGAAACATTAGCTGGATTGATACATGTTGAAGTTAGTTGGTTAGGTGATCAAATAAAAATATCAATGACACAGCCTGCACCCAGATTTGGTCTTAAAATTGATAATAAAATTCTTTCAACAATTGGAGGAATTCCCGAGGATAGTATCTTATGTGAACCGCAAGTGGTATCCACAGGCCTTCCTTTCCCGATAGTGGTAGTTGATTCTTTGGAAACGCTAAAAAAAGTAAAAATTGATTTTCTTGCATTACATAAATTGCGATCAACAATATCTGAAAATATTTTAATGGAGCCTTTCTGGGTATGTTTGACACCGCCTAGGGAGAATGGATTAACCTTTTCGAGACTATTATTACAATCTTCTGGGCGCAGTGAAGATCCTTTTACTGGCTCCGCAACTGGTGCGATGGCGGCATATCTTTGGGATAACAAACTAATTCAAACTCCCACTTTCAACGCTCATCAGGGTGACTTTTTAGGACGGCCTGGTGAAGCTGAGGTTGAGGTGTTATCCTCTTCTGGAAATATAACAGGCGTGAAAGTTACTGGTTCTGCATATGTATTAATGACCGGAAAGTTAAAGATCTAGTGGAATGATTTTACTCTTGTTCAGCCAGAAACTTTTCTGCATCTAAGGCAGCCATACAACCCATACCCGCACTAGTAATTGCCTGACGGTAAATATGGTCGGTGAGATCTCCTGCTGCGAAAATTCCATCGATTGAGGTTCTGGTACTACCAGCTTGGACTTTTACATAACCACCGTTGTGGGTATCTAGCTGTTCATTAACTAGCTCCGATGCTGGAGAGTGACCGATTGCTATAAAAACACCTTTACAAGGTATCTCTGTTATCTCGCCGGTGTTAACATTTTCTACGCGCACAGCTTCCACGCCTTTTGGATTATCTGTTCCAATAACTTCTTTTAACTCGTTGAACCACAATGGCTCAATTTTAGGATGATTTAGTAATCGCTCTTGCAGAATTTTTTCAGCTCTAAGCTCATTTCTTCTATGTATTAGGGTAACTTTTGAAGCAAAATTAGTTAAAAATAATGCCTCTTCTACAGCAGTATTTCCACCACCTACAACTACAATTTCTTGCTCACGGTAGAAAAAACCATCACAGGTGGCGCATGCTGAGACACCAAAACCTTTAAAGTATTCCTCTGAATCTAAACCTAACCATTTTGCACGCGCTCCAGTAGCGAGTATCACAGCATCAGCTTCATAGGAGAGGCCGCTGTCACAATTAGCAATGAAGGGCCTTTTACTTAATTCCAAACTGGTAACCATATCGTGGACAATCTGACAGCCCATGGCTTTGGCGTGTGCCTCCATCCGTAACATTAGTTCTGGACCTTGAACTTCGGTATCGCCTGGCCAATTTTCAACCTCAGTAGTTGTGGTAAGTTGACCCCCTGGTTCAATACCTTGTATTAAAATTGGCTCTAACATTGCCCTGCTTGCATAAACACCAGCAGAATATCCCGCTGGGCCAGAACCTATAATCAACACTTTTGTTTTGATAACTTCAGCCATTACAAATCTTTTCCTAAAAATCCTATTAGTTTATACTCACCCTTTATTTGGGATTAAAGTGTGTAATTTTAAATTATAGTTACTCCGTAGTATAAGATTATTACTTAACTTTGAAATATTATTGCGCTCTACCCACTGTGTGTTATAACACAGCAGTTAAATGAGGTTTTTGAAGATGCCCTTAACTAGACTAGATCCTATCGATCGCTTAATTTTATCAGAACTGCAAGCCAATGGCAGGATGACAAATGTTGAATTAGCGAAACGCGTTGGGATATCGGCGCCTCCTTGCTTGCGTCGGGTTAGGGCTTTGGAAGAGCAAGGCTTCATAAATGGATATCACGCTCAAGTAGATGAGAGATCATTAGGTTTTGAAGTTAAAGTTTTTGCTATGGTTGGACTGCAAAGCCAAGCAGAAGCTGATTTGAGTGCTTTTGAAGAGCTTTGCAAAAATTGGCCTATAGTGAGGGAATGTCATATGCTGAATGGGGAAGTGGATTTTATGCTTAAGTGCGTGGCCCCTGATTTAAGTAGTTTCCAATCATTTCTGACCGGTGAATTATTAACGGCCCAGAATGTTGGTTCCGTTAAAACTTCATTGGTAATTCGTGGTGCAAAAGATGATCCTGGCGTCCCTTTTGATGTTTTAGAAAAGCGCTTAGCAAAGCAACCATAATTTTAAATTTTGTTTCAGATCTTTATTGATGAGATCTGTCTACCGTAATCCAACTCTCCCAAATGTTGAGAGCGACGGTATGAATAAAACTTATCAGACTGATGATAAGTGCAATGTTCTATCCACTCAGCACCCGCAATTTCCAATTTGCGTAGTTTGTCCAACGCAAATTTTGGTAGGTTGAAAAAATATTTTTTATCTTCGACTCCTTCAGAAAAGTAGATTTCAAAATCTTTATTTCTTTCTATGAATATATCAAAAAAATCTTGTCCAACTTCATAATTATTTGGCGAAATGCATGGGCCAATTGCTGCTTCTATATTTCCTACGTCTGCACCGATTGTAGCCATTGAACGAACCGTATTTTCTAAAACCCCATTGAGCGCGCCTTTCCATCCGGCATGGGCTACACCTATTACATTATTTTTTTTATCTGCGAATAAAACAGGGAGGCAATCTGCTGTCAGCACTGAGATGGCTAAATTTGGTGTATTGGTAACAATGGCATCTGCTTTTGTCAGTCTATCAAAAGAACTATCAACCACTACTACTCGAGCTGAATGCTCCTGGTGAACAGTGATTAGATCTTCCCCATTTACGTTCATTTCTGCTGCAACTAACTGACGGTTAAATTGGATTTTGTCACGGTCATCTTTTGATCCACTTCCACAATTAAGCCCTTCAAAGATGCCAGTGGAAATACCGCCTAAGCGAGTAAAAAAACCATGCTCAAAACCACCAAGTTTATTACTTGTATACCTACAAATGCTCAATTCAACAAACCAGCTGGGCTATATTCATTTCTTGCGTAAAGACCTAAAACTTTAAAAAGAGTTCCCATTTCATCAGGATGCGTTAAGCGTCTGTGAGCAGAAATAATCGACTTATGATTTTTAGGTTGTGAGTTTTTAAGCAGTTGATTTGCGCGATCTGAAATTCCTAGTCTTTCCAAGAAAACCCCCTGCGTTGTAAGTCGAGAGTAGGCGCACCCAGAATTCTTTGCAAGTGCTTCAAAATCTACATGACAAGTCAAATCTACCTTGCCAGGTTTATGAAAAATATTTTTAAATTTATGGGACTTGAGCGCCTGTAAAGTAGACCCAAGGGAATGCCAATCTCCATAATCTATGATAAGAGCACAACCACCTTGGTTGTTAATAATTTTACCAATTGATTTTGTTATTCTTATTGCATCATTAGAAATCTCAACAATATCTCCATTCATACTTTCGCTAAAACGGCCCTCCAGTTCAGGATGAGTTGTGGGCCTATGTGACAATCCAAGTGTAAGCTGATTATTCTTTAAACCCACCTGGATTTCATACCATAGGTCATTTTTTCTTTGATACTGGTTAACTGGCAAAGCATCAAAGAATTCATTTGCTATGAATAAAGTTGGAATCTTTGGGATCAATAAATCATCATCTATCCAATTTACATTGAATTTTGATAGTTTTGTTTTTTGCTCACTTCTTAATTTTGAAGAAGATTCCACTAAGAAAATTTCTGCGGCTTCTATAAACCCTTTTACTGAAGATCCAGCTCTTAGAATATCAAGCATTAGCGTAGCTTTGCCTGGTCCAAACTCAACTAATGCAAATCGGTCAGGGCGATTTAAGTCAATCCAGTATTGAGCTAAACATAGTCCTAAAATCTCACCGAACATTTGGCTGATTTCTGGTGATGTAATAAAACTCCCGTCAGGGCCCAAAACATCTTTCTGATTGTAGAAGCCGAGATTGGGGTGAAGTAGGCATTCTTGCATGTAAGTTGCAATGCTTATTGGTCCAGTTTCTTGAATCCGGTGTATTATGAATTCTTCAAGTTTTGTCATATAAAGTTTTAATCTGCTTCCAGCGGAACCGATTTATACATTATTATTGCCCCTTGTTGAACTAGTTAGCTGAATAAAAATAGAATTAAAGGCTATTTAAAAATTGTTTTTTGTACTAGATACTACACGAGGTCAAATTGGTTTTGATTTGCTCTAATTTTTCAAAACTATTAATATGTGAAAATTATAATACGAAATATCTTAAAGCCTTTTTAAAGAGTGTACAAATGCAGACCCGTAATAAAATGTTAGACGACTTTTCCCAACTCATGACAAATGCCATGGGGGTAGCTCAGGGGGCAAAGGAAGAGGCGGAAAATGCCTTCGCTTCGATGGTTGACAGATGGTTAGCTGATCGTGATTTTGTAACCCGTGAAGAGTTTGACGCCGTTAAAGCAATGGCTCAAAAAGCTCGGGAAGAAAATAAAGAGCTTAAAGCACGGATCGAAGCACTCGAAAGCAAATAGTTCCTAAAAAAATTTCTTTATTCATAGTTCATGCTGGTAAAATCTTTACCAGTTAACCATCTATCCACAACTTATTCGCTTACCAGCGAATATTTTGCTTTACACGACAATAAAATAGCACCACCATATGTAGTAGGGATATTCTTATTTCATCTATCCTTAGAGCAGACACCAAAACCTAGGGTATGCTGCCACATCCTTGGGTATAAAAAGAAAGAGGTGGCGCAATGGCACTTACAGAGCACTTATTGGATGGCGATATACATCCCATTGACTTGGTTGAATCAGTTGCTGAGTACAACGAGTGGGATTTTGATCGGATTGCTGATGATCAAATCGCGATGGCTGTTGAGGGGCAGTGGAGAACATACTCTATAACTCTCGCTTGGTCATCATTTGATGAAACTTTGAGGCTCATATGTTCTTTTGAAATGGAGCCACCTTCCGAAAAACAGGCTGTCTTATTTGAGCTTCTAAATGATGTTAACGAGAAGTGTTGGGCTGGTTCATTCTCTTTTTGGACAGAACAAAAAATGATGATTTATAAGTATGGTTTAGTTCTTACAGGGGGACAGATTGCCAGTGCAGAGCAAGTTGACTGTTTAATATCTACGGCAGTTCTTAGTTCTGAAAAATTTTATCCGGCTTTTCAATTGGCGGTGTATGGTGACAAGACTCCCAAAGAAGCAATACAAGTAGCCATTGCAGAGGCTTTCGGTCGGGCGTAAAACTACCCTATGATAAATTAGGGAAGTTCTATGACTCAAGAAAATTTTGAGAGTGGTAAGCTCATCTTGCTGGGATGTGGCAAGATGGGTTCAGCAATGCTTAAAGGTTGGTTAGCAAAAGGAGTTAACCCAAATAACATTTGGGTAAACGATCCATATCCAAGCGCTTGGGTGATGGGTACTGGGGTAAACGTAAATGAGGAATTGCCATCCAAGCCAGCATTTATTTGTATAGCTATCAAACCGCAAATGATCTCTCAGATTGTACCAAAGTTTTCTCATTATGGTAACGGCCAGTGTGTCTTTATATCAATTGCGGCGGGAGTAAAAATCTCCAGCTTTGAAGCTATTTTAGGACCAAAAACACCAATTATTCGGGCAATGCCAAATACTCCTGCTGAAATTGGTTTTGGAATAACGGCTAAAATAGCCAGTAACAATGTCTCTAAGTATGATAATGAGCGTGCTGAAAAGTTGCTGTCTGCAATTGGAGAAGTTGTGAGTTTAAATTCAGAGGGCCAAATCGATGCTGTTACTGGTCTTTCGGGTTCAGGGCCTGCCTACGTGTTTTATTTAATTGATGCGCTTGCTGCTGCCGGTCATAAGCAGGGTCTGGAGAAAGAACTTGCGATGAAACTGGCAAAAATGACAGTTCTTGGTGGAGCGAAATTAGCGGCTGAGCCATCTGCGGTCCCAGAGGTGCTGAGAGTTAATGTGACTAGTCCCAATGGCACGACGGAGGCCGGGTTAAAAATCCTCATGAATAGTGAAAACGGCTTGGGTCCTTTAATCGAAAAAACAGTTGCTGCGGCTACCGCTAGATCGGAGGAATTAGCTAATGGATGAAATAACCTTTGACGATTTTTTAAAAGTTGATATCCGAGTTGGAAGTATAATTAAAGCAGAAACCTTTCCGCAGGCTAGGAAGCCAGCTTATAAACTTTGGATTGATTTTGGTCCTTCCATTGGGACAAAAAAAACATCAGCTCAAATAACTGATAATTATCTACCAACTGAACTGGTAGGTCGGCAAGTAATGGCTGTTGTTAATTTTCCACCTCGACAAATTGGTCCATTTATGTCGGAAGTTTTGACTTTAGGAGTAACTGATAATAAAGGGGCGGTTACTTTACTAGGTCCAGATAAAAAAATTCCAAATGGGGGACGGATGCATTGACAAAAAAAATATTTATTTCACGACCACTCCCGAAAGCTGTGCTGAGTGCAGCAGCTCTTTTGGGCGACATTACCGTACGAGAAGATACGTCTGCAATGACGGAAGACGAGATGGTTGATAGCCTCGTCAACTACGACGTGGTTTTGCCCACCTTAGGTGATATTTACTCAGAGAGAATATTTAAATCTTGCAAAAAAATAAATGCAAAATTACTGGCAAATTTTGGAGTTGGCTTTAATCACATCGATGTAAAAGCAGCTAATGAACATGGAATTACAGTTTCTAATACCCCTGGTGCTGTTACAGACGCAACTGCCGATATAGCTATAGCGCTAATGTTAATGTGTTGCAGAAGAACCTCAGAAGGAGAGCGCATTGTAAGATCAAACAAGTGGGAAGGGTGGCATCCAACCCAGATGCTTGGGTTTCATATTTCGAATAAAAAAGTCGGTATTGTTGGGATGGGTAATATAGGCCAAGCTATTGCGCGACGCTGTCATTTCGGTTTTGGAATGCAGGTGGGATACTTTTCTAGGTCTCCCAAAAATTTAGATTACCCGGTAGACCGATATGGTTCTTTGACCGAATTAGCGTCAAATAGTGATATTCTTGTTATTTCTGTGCCAGGTGGTTCAGCAACTCACCACTTAATTAATAAGGATATATTTTCCGCGATGCAGCCGCATTCTTATTTTGTGAATATTGCTAGAGGCGATGTTGTAAAAGAGATAGATCTTATCGAGGCGCTACAACTTAATCAAATTGCTGGAGCTGGATTAGACGTTTATGAACATGAACCTACGGTGCCGAAGGATCTAATCTCAATGGAGAATGTAGTTTTGCTACCTCATCTTGGCACAGCTTCCCTGGAGGTAAGAACTGGTATGGGATTAATGGCGGTTGAAAATATTAAATATTTTTTAGAAGGTAACGAGCCGCCCAACCTTGTTTAATTTTCGAAAGCTTCGCGCCAATGCCGCCGGCATAATGATACGTAAGTTGCATTGCCTCCGATTTGTATTTGATCGCCCCCTTTAACTATATTGCCATCTTCATCTTGTCGCACAACCATGGTCGCTTTCTTTCCACAATGACAAATTGTTCTAATCTCTCGCATTTCGTCTGCAAGTGCTAATAAAGATGCAGAACCTGGAAAAAGATTGCCTGAGAAGTCAACTCGCAAACCATAACACATAACGGGAACGGCGAGATCATCCACGGCTCTTGCAAGTTGCCAGACTTGTTTTGAAGTTAGAAATTGAGCTTCATCTATTAGGATGCAAGCAATTTTTTCTGTGCTTAATTTTAACTTAATTTTATAGAACAAATCATCATCGACTGTGAATGTATCAGCTGATGCATCAATTCCTATTCTTGAGCCAATTTGCCCTTCACCAGCTCTGTTATCAAGTTGGGCTGTAATGAGGTATGTTTTCATGCCTCTTTCTTGGTAGTTATGCGACGCTTGAAGCAGCAAAGTTGATTTGCCTGCATTCATTGTCGAATAGTGGAAATAGAGTTTTGCCATCTTAATTATATACCACTGAACGAACACAAAAAGTGTGTTGATAAACCTAAATCTGCAAGTTTCTTGCTGCCTCCCAGATCCGGTAAATTCACAATAAAATTACATGACACAATATTACCACCCAGCTTTTCTACTAATTTAACTCCAGCCTCTGCAGTGCCGCCAGTTGCTAAAAGATCATCTATCAGTAGAACTGTCTCACCAGGTTCAATGCTGTCTAAGTGTATCTCTAAGGTATCGTGACCATATTCGAGTTCATAGTCCTGGCTAATTACTGAGCCTGGTAGTTTCCCCGATTTTCGGATTGGAACGAAGCCACAATGTAGCATGTTTGCTAAGGCACCACCCAAAATAAATCCTCGTGCCTCGATACCCACAACCTTATCTATATTGGTATTTTCAACTGAGGACAGAATGCCTTTAATTGTGAGGTCAAACCCATTAGGATTGGAGAATAAAGTGGTAACATCTCTAAACATTATTCCTTCATGTGGAAAATCTGTAATTGTTCGGATGTATTTTTTAATTCCTATTTTATCCATAAACTCTTTCCTAGTGATTTTGTGAGCTTAAATTTAAACTGAAAGTTATTTTAATTAAAAGTTTGTTTCACAAATTGAATCTTAGTTAGCTCAAGTGCCCATTTATGATAGGAATGAATATAAAATTCCAAATAATCAAGTTTCTAAACGAAATTAATACAATACACTGGGGTTTCTTTTTGGCGATCTATAGTTTATGTCGCCGATTATGATTTTCCGAGACTGGAACGATTTATGAGACAAGCCCTTTTTGGAGCATTCGCAAATTTATTTAAGCCTGAATTGGGTTCAAAGAGTTCCGGTGGGCTCAGTGTAATGAGACTGAAAATTGAGTTGCTTTCTGGTCTTACGGTAGCCCTTGCCCTTGTACCTGAGGCCGTAGCTTTTGCCTTTGTTGCTGGGGTTCATCCCCTCGTTGGTTTGTATGCAGCATTTATCGTCGGGTTAATAACAGCGGTATTCGGAGGGCGACCAGGCATGATTTCAGGCGCTACAGGCGCTTTAGCCGTTGTGATGGTTGCACTAGTAGCAGAGCACGGAGTTGAGTATCTCTTTGCAACTGTTGTTTTGATGGGGATTTTGCAACTTGTGGCTGGAATAATGCAGTGGGGTAGATTTATACGACTTGTCCCGCATCCAGTCATGTTGGGTTTTGTAAACGGTTTAGCAATTGTAATTTTTTTAGCTCAACTAAGTCAATTCAAAGTTCCGGGAACAGTTGAAGTGTCAGGTCATGGAACGTCTGGTGGTGAGTGGTTGACGGGCACGCCCTTGGCGACCATGCTTGCGCTCGTTGGCGTAACAATGGCTATTATTTATTTTTTACCAAAGGTCTCAAAGGTCATACCTGCACCGCTTGCCGGGATAGGCATTGTAGCTCTTATCGTCATATTCTTCGGTTTAGATGTGCCAAGAGTTGGTGATATGGCGTCAATCAAGGGAGGTTTCCCCATTTTTCATGTGCCAATGGTTGAACTTAGCTGGGAGACTTTTGAAATAATTTTTCCTTATGCAGTCGTCCTAGCAGCAATTGGTCTTATTGAGAGTTTGCTTACACTGAACCTTGTGGGTGAAATGACCAATAAGCGTGGCGGAGCGAGCCAAGAATGCCTTGCTCAGGGTACAGCAAACGTAGTGACAGGATTTTTTGGTGGGATGGGTGGCTGCGCAATGATCGGGCAATCGATGATAAATGTAAAATCTGGTGGACGTACTCGTATAGCAGGCATATCCGCCGCCGTTTTTCTTTTACTTTTTATTCTCGTTGGAAGCTCAATCATCGAGCAAATTCCTTTAGCAGCGTTGGTTGGTGTGATGTTTATGGTTGTAATTGGAACTTTCGCTTGGAATTCGCTCAAAATTTTACGCGTGGTTCCAAAAACTGACGCCTTTGTGACCATTTTAGTGACTGTAGTGACAGTTTGGTATGACCTTGCCGTGGCAGTCGTGGTTGGAGTTATTGTTTCTGCGCTGGCCTATGCTTGGAATAATGCAAGAAGAATTCATGCACATGTTGATTTAGATGGTGATAGTAAAACATATAAAATCCAGGGGCCTTTATTCTTTGGATCCACAGACGGCTTCGTTGAGCTCTTCGACGTGGAAAATGATCCGAAGATCGTAATTTTGGACTTTGACGCAAGTAGGGTAGTTGACCAGTCTGCGCTGCAAGCAATAGAAGTTGTTGCTGCGAAATATGAAAGTGCGGGGAAGCTCCTGCGATTAAAGCATCTTAGTAGAGATTGTCATACGCTGTTAATAAAAGCAGGCCATCTTATGGTTGATAGCGATGATGATCCTGATTATGCATTAGCAGTAAATTATTCAGTTAGAACTGGAATTCTTGACGGTGGACATTAACTCCAGCTGGCTAGAACGCGCTCTTTATTTTTCTAAGCACCAACGCATAATTGCTTTTTGAATATGTAGCCTATTTTCTGCTTCATCAAAAATAACAGAATGTTTCCCATCCATGACTTCAGATGTCGCTTCCTCGTCTCTATGCGCAGGTAAGCAATGCATGAATAGTGCGTTGGATTTAGCATGCGATAGTAGTTCTCTATTTACTTGATATGGCCTTAGTTGATTATGGCGCCGTTCTCTTGCAGATTGAAGATCATGCATACTAATCCAAGTGTCAGTTACAACTAGATCTGCATCTTTTATAGCTAAGATAGGGTTGTGTTCAATTGAGATTTTTGTTCCATTTTGCTGAGCTCGCTCAATTACTTTGCTATCTGGTTTAAGAGTTTCTGGACCGGTAAATGTCAAATTAAAATCAAATTTTTCTGCGGCTTGGGCAAAACTATTAAAAACATTATTTCCATCACCTGACCAAACTATTTTTTTACCTTTGATTGAGCCTCTATGTTCCTCGTAAGTCATGATATCTGCCATAATTTGGCAAGGGTGTGAAAAATTTGTTAGGCCATTTATTACCGGTACCTGGGCAAACTGTGCCATTTCATGTAATGTTGCCTCTTCATATGTTCGAAGCATAATTAAGTCGACGTACCTACTGAGAACTCTCGCAGTATCTGCAATAGTTTCTCCATGGCCAAGTTGCATATCATTACCTGATAAAACTATTGTCTGACCTCCCATTTGGCGCACGCCCACATCAAAGCTTACTCGAGTGCGAGTTGAAGGTTTTTCAAAAATCAAAGCTACGATATGGCCGTCAAGTGCTCGATCGCTATCGAATGCACCCTTTGTCAGGCCCGATCTAGATTTTTTTAATTCCAAAGCAGTTTGGATGATCTTTTTTAGGTCACTGCTTTCTATATTTTTTATATCTAAAAAATTTGCCATTTTATTTCTTTATTTAGCTATTCTTAATGAGTTTGCGGTCTGCTCCAACCTACTTAACGCCTCATTAATTTCTTCGATGGTTATATTAAGGGCAGGTAGTAATCTAACGACATTATCACTCGCTGGCACTGTTAAAATGGCTTTTTCATAACCTTCTTGTACAAAATCTAAATTTGGGCATTTGCATTTAATCCCTAACATTAAACCAGTACCTCTAATTTCTTCAAAGATATCAGGATATTTATCAATTAATCCAAGAAGTCCTTGAGTTATAAGTCCTGATTTTTCTTTCACAGAGTTAAGGAACTCTGGCGTATTTACTATCTCGAGTACTTTAATACCTACCGAGCAGGCTAATGGGTTCCCACCGTATGTAGAGCCATGTGTCCCCGCAGTCATTCCGCTTGCAGCAGATGTTTTAGCTAGAACAGCACCAAGAGGGAACCCGCCACCGATGCCCTTGGCAACCATAGCTATATCTGGTTCTATTCCTGACCATTCGTGCGCAAATAGCCTGCCGGTTCGGCCAATACCGCATTGGACTTCATCGACAACCAACAATATATCATGTTTGTCACACAAATCGCGTAAACCTTTTAAGCACTGGTCTGGTAAAAGACGAATCCCACCTTCGCCCTGTATGGGTTCTATAAGAATCGCTGCAGTTTTTTCATTAATTGCTGCTTCTATGGCATTATGATTGGACCAAGGAAGATGAACGAAGCCCGGGAGCATTGGACCAAACCCTTTCGTTAGTTTTTCACTTCCGGCTGCAGCGATGCCTGCTGACGACCGGCCGTGGAAAGACCCGTCAAAGGTTATTATTTCCACTCGCTCTCCTTGTCCTTTTTCGTACCAGAACTTTCGAACCATTTTAACGGCTAGTTCACAACTCTCCGTCCCCGAATTTGTAAAGAAAACGTTATCTGCAAAGGTTGTATCCACCATTAACTCTGCTAGTCTTTGTTGCTCGGGAATTTCATATAGATTTGAAACATGCCAGAGTTTGCTAGCCTGAGATGTTAATGCGTTTACAAGTTCAGAATTTGAGTGACCAAGGGCATTTACAGCAATTCCAGCTCCCATATCGAGATAACCATCACCATTCTTTGTGAACAGCCAACTACCTTCACCTCGCTCAAAAGCCAATGGCGCACGGTTGTATGTTGGCAATATGGAAGTATTCATTTAACTCTCTAAAATTTATTTGAATTAATCACTTATATCTCGATTGCGATGACTTTTACACTTTAACAACAATTATATGCAGGAGCCAGTCCAGAAACAGCAGAAGTTTTCCACTACTGGAATAGCATGGGAATCCGGGGATCTCACAGAATTTTGGTAAGGTTTTGTAAAATATGACTGTGACTTTTCGAATGTGTTACTGGCTGTATTAGTATAAAGAGCAAATATAAAAAGATTTTATAATTCCTATATGGTTTGCAGGTGTTTGAGCTTCATAAAGAAAAAACGGAAGATTACTGGGATGTTGAAGCCCTTTTTGACCTTTGTTTCACTCCTGGGCGCTTTGCTTTATCTTCCTATCGACTTAGAGAGGGTCAATCACCGATTGATGAACTATGCCTAGTTGCTAAAAACGAGGAAGGTTTTTTAGCAGGTGCAATAAGATATTGGCCATCAGAAATTGAAAAAAATAAGGTTTTATTTCTTGGGCCAATTGCTGTTCATCCTACCTATCAGGGTGAGGGCATCGGTGCGGCTTTAATTAAAAGTAGCCTAAAAAGGGCGAGAGAACTCAATTGGAAACGAGTTCTAATGGTAGGCGATGAAGTCTATTACAGAAGATTTGGTTTCCGAATGATCAATGGAATTATTTTTCCGCCACCAACAAATCCTAATCGTATTTTAGGCATAGAGTTGGAAGAATTTTCTTGGCAGGGTATCCAAGGTAAAGTTCTACCCATCAAAATAGAGAATTAAACTTCATGTTTTTTCTATTTAAGCCTGGATTTGTACAAAAAAGGGTGAAGAACTTAAACTTGTTGTAGCTTGTGCTTGATTAATATTTCAATTAATAGATTTCAGTTATTGTTTGATTTATAAAGCAAGTGATCATTATTTAATGCCAAGATATGCTTTGAAAGTAGAATATCACGGTGGCCCTTTTGTTGGTTGGCAAAGGCAAACCGAGCTTCCTTCGGTACAAGGGAATATTGAACAGGCTTTATCTATTTTAGAACCTGGGGACCATACAATTGTAGCAGCTGGGAGAACTGACGCGGGGGTGCATGCTGTTGGGCAAGTTGCACATTGTGATCTAGTCTCAGACTGGACCCCTTTTCGTCTATCGGAAGCTTTAAATTTTCATTTAAAACCAAGTCCAATATCAATTGTTTCTTGCGCAAAAGTTGATGAGGATTGGCATGCTCGATTTTCTGCGGTGGAGCGGAAATATGAGTTTCGTATAGTCTGCCGCCGTGCTCCTCTAACCCATGAAAATGGACTGGTCTGGCATGTCAAACATCATTTGGATGTTAAGGCGATGCAACGGGGTGCAAATTACTTGTTGGGTAACCATGACTTCACAACTTTTAGGTCGTCAATATGCCAAGCAACTAGCCCAGTTAAAACTCTAGATGAATTATTAGTAACGGAAATACCGATAAATAATGGAACGGAAATTCGGTTTACAATAAGAGCTCGGAGCTTTTTACATAATCAAGTCAGGAGCTTTGTTGGAACGCTGGAAAGGGTTGGAGCTGGAGCTTGGTCGCCAGAGGATGTTCTGCAAGCATTATCTGCAAAGAATAGAACTGCGTGTGGTCCGGTGAGTCCCCCGTATGGCTTGTACTTAAGCTCTGTAAGATATCCCATCGAGCCGTTTATCTAAACTTTTATTGCTTAGGCTTAACCTTAGTAGTTGGTTTTTCGTATTCAGGTCTTTCTGGCCATGAATGTTTTGGGTAGCGTCCCCGCATTTCCTTCCGTATTTCTAAATAGCTTGTTTTCCAAAAATTTGGTAAATCCATTGTTTTTTGAAGTGGCCGTCCAGCTGGTGACAAAAGTGTTACAAGTAGTGGTTTGTTTTTGACAAGTGGATGTGATTTTTGTCCGAAAAGTTCTTGAAGGCGTAATTCTATGGAGGGATGCTCTCCAGTATAATCAATGGGTAATTTTCGACCTAATGGGCTGACAAAGTATTTTGGGACAACTTCATCTAGTTTAGTTAGCTGCTGCCAACTAAGTAAACTTTGTAGGGCTGGTAGGCAGTCAAATTTTTTCCAATCGTCGGCAGTCTTTATGTTTTTTATGAATGGCTTTAGCCACTCTTTTGCAGTTTCCTTTAAATGATGTTTCTCCATGTTGGGAAAACCTTCACCGCCAAGTTTGACTCTGGCAATGAATTGATCTTCCGCTGCGCTGAAATGAAAGCCTATATCTACAATTGCATTAATAATTGTTGAGGCTATTTCCTCAAATGGTGGATTGACCCAGTTCTCAGATTTGAGGGGTATTTTCCCAAGCATTTCAGTTTTTAATGTTTTTAAACGCTTTTCTCGTGTCGACCAGTAACAAGTATTTTGCCACATAATCTTATCTTCAAAGAGTTCACGTATTTCGTTTTCTGAAATTCCTACGCCTAATCTTATTTTCGTGTCTTTGCGATCACCGTCTATATCCACAGCTACAATGTAATTTTGCTTGCTTAGTGGATCACCTTGCTGAAGATTAGCCCCCTTTCCACTAGACAAGAGATACTTGGAAGTGGAACCATCTCTTTTCTTTCCTATGCGGTCAGGGAATGCCAGGGCCAGGCTTTGAGCTGTGGATAAAGAAGTTTCATGTTTCACTAGCTTTTCAAGAATCTTTCGATCTGCTTCTATTCTGGAAAATAAACCAATCTTTATTTTTCGACGTTTAAGTTCATCTTGAAAGTGATCTATGCGCAATTGGAAATCACTACTACCTTCATTAAACAAAATATCTTTATTTTGCAGTAAGGCTGCGATTATGGCAGATTTTTTCCCTGCCTTATTAAGCATATGTGCTAAGCGTACATGGCATGGAAATTTTGAGATTTCTTGACCATGAGGTGTTATTTTATTTTCAATTGTAGTTGCGCCAAGCTGATATAAAAGTTCATATGCTTTTTCTAGCCGAGCTGGCTCTGGCTCTGTCAAAAACTTCATACTTTTTAGTTCTGAACCCCATAGGGAAAGTTCTAAAGCAAAATTACTGAGATCAGAAATTTCAATTTCGCTGGGAGGAAATTCTGGCATTGCACCTTCCTCATTCGCCGACCAGTAACGATAACACCAACCTTCGGTGATACGTCCTGCTCTTCCCATTCGCTGCTTTGCTTCTGCCTTAGAAATTTTTTGTGTAATTAGCCGCGACATTCCACTGGAGGGATCATATAGTGAGCGTCTAGTATAACCACTATCAACCACTACCCTAATTCCTGGAATTGTCAGTGAAGTTTCCGCAATAGAGGTTGATAGAACTACTTTACGTAAAATTTTGTTTTCTAATGGCTCTAAAATTTTGGTCTGTTGTTCAAAAGGTAGCGATCCGTACAGTGGCATTATTAACGCCGTTTGAGGCAACGTTGTCTTTAGTAGCTTTTCTATTGTTTTTATTTCAGCTTCCCCAGGCAGAAATGCAAGGATACCTCCGTCTGTCATTTTAAAGGCATTGTAAACAAGTTCGGAGAAATTTTCCCACAAATTGTCATCTTTTGATTTCGGGCGAGACAAGTAATTACATTTTACCTTATAAGCTCGCCCATCAGATATAATTGGAGCATTTGTGTCTAATATTTTAGAAACGGGTGCGACATCTAACGTCGCAGACATAACTAATATTTTTAAGTCATTCCTCAGAACTTCCGCGACTTGTAGGCTCAGCGCGAGGCCCAAGTCAGCATTAATAGATCTTTCGTGGAATTCATCAAAAATAATACAACCAACTTTGGATAAACTTTGATCGGATTGAATCATTCTTATTAAAATGCCTTCAGTTACAACCACGATGCGGGTTTGCTTACTTACTTTGTTGAGTCCTTTAATCTGAAAGCCAACAGTTTCACCGACCTTTTCATTAAGTAACGACGCCATTTGACTTGCAGCCGCACGTGCCGCAAGTCTTCTAGGTTCTAAAATTATTATTTGCCCATTTACATTTGGGCTCTCAAGCAAACTCAAAGGAACAATGGTTGTTTTCCCTGCTCCAGGAGGAGCCACAATAACAGCGCGGTTCTCTACCGAAATAGCTTCCTGCAATTGTTTTGTAACATCATGTATTGGGAGTGGATATTTCACGGTTTATCTGCGAACAAATTTGGCGCTCCCACGGTTCGTTTCAATTTGAAAAGAGATGACCTTGTAAAATTCGTTTTGATACTCGTATTTCACATTAAAGGGAAAATTTCTCCCATCTTTTAATTCTTTGGCTGAATAACCTCCCATTCGCGTATAAATACCATGGCAATTTAAGTGACCATCAGATGTCTCTTCACCGTGTGTGAATTTTATTTTAACGCGCCTTATACCATCAAACATCGCGAAATCTTGTGCACATATATTTGCCTTTTTTTGATCTCTAAGAATAAAAATTATCGCGCTCATCGGGTCGAGCGTATCCAATTGTTCATTAGGGTCTTGCCAGTAGGGTTTTGGAGTTTTTTTTGTCTTCAGCTCAATACTAGATCGGGAATATAGCAATGTCTTTTCTTCTTTTCGTCTGCCAGTGTCTGATTTCTCGGAATAGTATTTTGGTTTGAACAACCCATTCTCGACCTTGCCTTGTGATGATGCTTCAAATTTATATTTAGAAACTACAGAAAAAATGCCTGTTGAACGCAAATTACCTGCCGCACTATATAAATTATCTTTTAATTCAACAGCGTAATTAAGTCTGCCCAGTTTTAGGCCGAGTATATATACATCAAAAATATTCTGCTGTGCCTTGTTATATGAGTATCCTGGTGAGAGGAACACCACGAGAAAGCAAATTGTTAAGATAATTCTCAATACTCTTGTTCCATCAAAGATATTTTATAACTTGTTCTAGTTGTAGCTTCATCTAGGCAAAAATTTGCTGTAAAGGTCAACAGGTGGCACTATAAATCTTTTGTGTGATGGACGATATGGAAAATATTGCCGAATTAGCTAAAAGTGTGATGAATGCGGATCGTCGAGCATTATCTCAGGCTATTACATTAATTGAAAGCTTGAGAGATGATCATCGGATCCAAGCTATGGAATTGATGGATCATCTTAGGTCATCTGATAGAAAAGCCATTCGTGTAGGACTATCTGGAACTCCTGGGGTAGGTAAATCGACTTTTATTGAAAGCTTCGGGACCTATCTTACAGGAATGGGTTTAAGGGTAGCCGTATTGGCAGTTGATCCCAGTTCAATTAGGTCAGGAGGTTCTATCCTAGGTGATAAAACCAGAATGGAAAGGTTGGCGCGGGAACCAAACGCTTATATCAGACCATCTCCAAGTCAGACCCATTTGGGAGGTGTAGCTAGACGTTCTCGGGAGGCTGTTGCAATTTGTGAAGCAGCAGGTTTTGATATCATCTTCATTGAAACTGTTGGGGTCGGGCAATCTGAAACAATAGTTTCAGAGATATCTGATATTTTCTTACTCCTTATTGCGCCGGCTGGTGGTGACGAGCTGCAAGGTGTTAAACGAGGCATCATGGAAATAGCAGATTTAATTCTTGTAAATAAAGCGGATGGTGACCTTAAAGCCGCTGCTTCGCGAACTTGTTCTGATTATTCCAGTTCTTTAATGCTTTTGCGCAAAAGAGTGCATGATCCAAAGGGGTTTCCTCTTGCGATGACTATATCGGCTTTGGAGGAAGATGGACTGGCCGATGTATGGGATAAAATTGAAGAGCTGCTAGACTGGAGGAAGGCCGAGGGATGGTTTAACAATAATCGAACTGCCCAATCACGTTTTTGGTTTAAGGAAGAAATTCGCCAGGGTCTCTTATCAATGCTTGATGATGAAGAAGTCAAAGAAGAAATGTCAGCATTGATGAATATGGTTGATAATGGCGAAATCTATTCTTCAGCGGCGGCTCAGAAGATTCTGAAAAAATATACAGCGAAACCCAGCTAATTATTAAAATTCGGAACGGGGTTGTCTATTTTGAGAAAATAACAAAATTTATTTTGTTATAATATTAAGTTCCAGTGCTTGACGATCTCTAACTTTAAACTTAGAACCACTTCAAATTTGTAGGTAATAGAATCTGTATTTTCCAAAATTGAGCTACTTACTTGGTTGATAAATTATAAAAAAACAAGGAATTCGATATGTCACGTCGCTGTGAATTGACTGGAAAAGGCCCCATGACAGGTAATAATGTCAGTCATGCTAACAACAAAACGAAGCGAAGATTTTTACCAAATCTTAACGATGTGACTTTGCAGTCAGAAAGCTTGGGTCGTGGCTTCAAGATGCGAATTACGGCAGCAGCGCTGCGAAGTGTAGATCACCGTGGTGGATTGGACGCTTTTCTTCTTAAAGCGAAAGATACAGAACTGTCAGATAATGCATTGAAAATTAAAAAGGAAGTTATGAAAAGCCAGACGGCAGAAGCTTAGCTTAACTTCTAAAACATAGAAGGAAGTAAATTGTGATTTCTTTCTATTGGCATATCATATTTTTGTTAGCAGCAACGCTAGCGCCCTTGGTCGCGGGAGCGGAAGCAATAACGGTTGATGATGCATATGCGCGCGCATCCTCCAAATTGGCAAAATCAGCAGCGGCCTTCATGCAAATAAAAAATATGTCTTCAACACAGGACCGTTTGCTTAGTGTTCGATCAGACTTTGCGAAGAGGGTTGAGTTACACACTCATGTTAAGAGTGAAGATGGCGTAATGAAAATGAGGCGAGTAGACGGTGGATTAGCACTTGCAGGTAATGGAAACCTGATTCTTGAAAGAGGTGGTGATCACATAATGTTCATGGGACTTTCCCAGCCTATTAATGATGGGGACACAATACAATTAGTGCTGATTTTTGAGAACGAGGGTTCATTTGAGATAGAGATCCCAGTTCATCTGAAAGAAATGGCAGCTTCTGGTTCTAGATCTCTCACTCATACACATTCTCATACGCACAAAAATTCGACAAAACACAAACATACGCATACTCATTTAGATTAAAATTAGAGAAACTATTGGTTAAATCAGTACTTTTCGTTTGCCTTGGTAACATCTGTAGGTCTCCAACTGCCGAGGGAATATTTCGTTCAAAAATCAAAACTAAGGGTTTTAAAATTCGTCATGACAGCGCGGGCTTAACAAACTGGCACGAAGGACACCCACCATACGAGCCAATGAGAAATACATGTGAGAAGCATGGTTACGATATCTCTGATTTAAGGGCCAGGATTATAAAGAAAGAGGATTACAGAGACTTTGATTGGATTTTGGCAATGGATGATCAAAATATCGATGAGTTGACGAATATTTATCCATCTGATCCAGAAAACAAAATAAGGAAGATAACAAGTTTTATCGATGGATCACTAAACCGTATTAATGTGCCTGATCCTTATTATACGGGAGACTATGTGGCTTCTTTCAACTTAATCGAGCAAGCTGTGGAAGCTTTTTTAAATCAAATTTTTGAGTGATTTTGCGATATAGCAAAAAAAATGACGTATTTTGCGCCTATTTTGGTCACTTGGTCTTTCTTTTTTATCAATGGACCCTAATTTCACTCTAAGATTAAATTGACTTTGATCCAATTGGGAACATGGATCGTAGAAAACCTTAGCCAGGAGTAGTCATGTCTTTATTAATATTATACTTAGCAACAGCTTTAGTTTTTCTTGCCTTAGATGTGGTAATGCTTAAGCGTGTGCTACACCCCTTGTTTTCGAAGCACATTGGCCACATGATGCTCGACGCGCCTAAAATGGGAGCAGCTGGGGTGTTCTACTTGCTTTATGTAGCTGGTATAGTGTTCTTTGTAGCTCTTCCGGCTGCAAATGGTGGAAGCATGTTCCAAGCATTTATAGCTGGTTTGGTATTGGGAGCCATGGCTTATGGTACATACGAATTCACTAATTTTGCGACGTTGAAGGGATGGCGCAGAAGAATGGTAGCGATCGATCTGTCCTGGGGTGCTCTACTTACGGCTCTTTCTGCTGTGGGCGGTGTTTGGATCCACTCAATTGTTACCTAAGCCTACTATCGCCCTGGTAGGATCAGTAGTATTATCGGTACTTGGCAATTCGTAAAAACGCAAGTATAGCGTAGACACGCTTAGCGGGAAGAGTATACATGCCGGGTAGTGCAAATCTAAATACGATGATAAAAGCTGCCCGACGAGCTGGGCGTTCTCTTGTTAAAGATTTTAGAGAAGTAGAAAACTTGCAAGTCTCTCGTAAAGGCGCAGGCGATTTTGTTTCGCGAGCTGATACAGCAGCAGAAGAAATTATAAGAGAAATTTTAACTGAAGCCAGACCCACCTATGGTTGGTTAGGTGAAGAAAGTGGAGGTTCAGATGGCGAGGACCCAACTCGTCGTTGGATTGTTGATCCGCTAGATGGAACGACTAATTTTCTACATGGTCTCCCTCACTGGGCAGTATCAATTGCTCTGGAACACAAAGGTAAAGTAATTTCTGGTGTCATCTTTGACGCCGCAAAAGATGAACTTTTTTATGCTGAAAAAGGTACCGGTGCCTGGATGAACGGCCCACGAATGAATGATGAAAGAATTCGTGTATCAGCAAGGAGCAGAGTATCCGACAGCTTATATGCAACAGGTATCCCATTTGCCGCTTCTGTAGCAGATCTTCCTTCCACATCTCAGCAGCTTAAACGTCTTATGCCAATTAGTGCAGGCGTCCGCCGTCTTGGTAGTGCCGCTCTTGATTTAGCATATGTTGCCGCTGGTAGATATGATGGCTACTGGGAGCGTGGATTAAAGTCATGGGATATTGCAGCGGGAGTGGTAATTGCCCGAGAAGCGGGTGCTATTGTTGAAGCGCTTGATGAGGGTGGTGATGAACCTCATGATTTAGGCAACGTAATCTGTGCAAATGATGCTCAATTCGAGGAATTTGCAAAAATAATAAGGAATTAATTCAACCCCAGGGCGATTTGTTCCCGAGACGTGACTTTACCTTTGGGATTGCTGACTTAACCAATGTGTATTCTGCCTCAGGATGTGGTGGATGGCCGCTACTATCTTTCCAAAATTTAAGGCCACCCAATCTAAAAAAAGTAGGAAGGCAAAGGATACTTCCAACGACAAATCCCCCAATATGCGCCCAGTACGCCACACCGCTTTTGCCGGACGGAAGAACGGTTCCATTTGCCAGCTGTAGGAGAAACCATGCGCCAAGCACCAGCCATGCCCGCAAAGAAATAATTTTGAAAAATATTAAAATAAAGAAAATTACATCCACCCGCGCCTTGGGATATAATAATAGATAGCCGCCCATTACACCTGCTATAGCCCCCGATGCACCAACCAGAGGTATAGGTGACAAAGGAGCTGTCATATAATAGATTATACTGGCTCCAATACCACTTATTAAATAAAAAACTAAAAAGCCAAAGTGTCCCATTTGATCTTCAAGGTTATCTCCGAAAATATAGAGGAATAACATGTTCCCTGCTAAGTGTAGTATGCCGCCGTGAAGAAAAGTTGAGCTTAATAAAGTATAGAAACCTTCGCCTTGACTGAGGTGGTATGGTATCAATGCCCAAGTTGAAAAAAATTCATTTATAACGACTGGATCGTTTATACTTCCCCAATAGCTGAAAAATATGATGCAATTTAGAAAAATTATGCAATAAGTGATATAAGGCGTCCGCCCAGATGGATTATGGTCCCTTATTGGTAGCATTCTGTAATGCCTAACTTCTTTATGAAATAACGGTGACTCTATTAGGATAATCCTTGCCTCAGAAATATCAAATGACAATATGACTGTCTAATTGTTAATGAACTCCATCAATTATGTTTAAGAGATTTAGAGAGATTGACAATCAGTGGATATAAGGTTTGGTCTATTTAACTTCGCAACTAGCCAGGTAGTTTTCCGGCTTGCCCGTGAAAACCCCAGCTCGCGGCACATTTCATATAATATCTAAACGAAAGCATGCATTAGAATACAAATATACCCATCTGTTTTTTCTACTAAAATTTGGTATACCATTGTATTTGTTGACTTTTTTAGTGCTAACTTTACTTCTTATAGTCTACGAAGGATCGAGCGCCGAGAGTAAGGCGGTCAGGGGTCTGAAGCATCTAAGGGAGGACAAGGTGTGTTTTTAAAAAACTTAAAGAACTGCTTGGTAGGTTCTGTGGCTGTCGCTGCTGGAGCTCTATCAATGTTTGCTACTCCTCAAATAGCGTTTGGGGAAGAGAAACAATATTTTCCAATAGCAAGTAGTAGGGTTGGTCCTTACTCTGCTATGGGTACAGGGTACTACGGTGCCCAGATTGACTATATGAATTACGTAAACATGAATGGTGGGGTCAATGGCGTTATGCTGACCTGGCAGGAATGTGAAACCGAATACAATGCCGTGAAAACGGTGGAATGTTACCAAAGGCTTCTTGAAAAAGATGGTCAACGAATTGTTGTATTCGATACTTTAGGAACTCCAGGTGCCTACGCCGTTATAAACAGGATGGCAGAAGATAATGTTGTTCTTGCACAATACGGATATGGACGGACAGATGGTGCTGATGGTCGAGTGTGGCCATGGGTTTTTAACGCCGCTAGCCATTATTGGTCTCAAATTGCTGTAAAAATGAAGTTTATGGCAGAGCAAGAAGGCGGTATTGACAAGATGAAGGGCAAGAAAATAGTGCACCTTCACATCGACTCAGCCTACGGCCGTGAACCACTACCGGCGATGAGGTCCATTGCCAACGATTGGGGTGTTGAACTGGTTGAAATCTCTATCCCACCGCCTGGGCTGGAACAGCAATCACAGTGGCTTCAAATCAGAAAAGAGCAACCGGACTGGGTTACTTTCTGGGGTGCTGGTTCTGGTATGAACTCAACTGCTATGACAAATGCTGCACGAGTTCGTTTCCCAAGAGAAAGAATGATGTACGTCACATTTGGCGCAGCTGAAGAAGATATGTATCCTGCGGGTGATGCAGCGGTTGGAACATACGCTGTAGCAAACGCATTGCCTGGTGCAGAATATCCATTGGTTGCTGCCATCAAAGAGCAAGTATATGATGTTGGAAAAGGTAATCTTAACGACGAGAGCCGTGTTGGTTCAGTTTATTGGAACCGTGGTCTAGGCGCTGCTGTGATGTGGATCGAAGCTTTGAAAAATGCTCAAGAAATGCATAACAAAGTAGGGAAAGCTGTCACAGGCGCTGAATTCAGAGATGGGTATGAGGCTCTAAACATGACAGAAGCTCGCCTTGCCGAGATTGGTATCGGTGGCATGGTGGCTCCATTTAGTATTTCTTGTGCAAACCATGAAGGCGCAGGTAAGTTTGCTGTGATGCAGTGGGATGGTGAGAAGTTTAATCAGGTTACTGGTTGGGAAGCTCCACTCGATCCTGCGTACATAAGGCAGCTTGTTGAAGACTCTGCAGCTAAATTTGCGGCTGAAAACAATATAACGCCTAAAGTATGCCCTTAGCACTATTTTAAAAAAATTTAGGCCAGCGTACCTTTCGCTGGTCTATTTGTATTCATACAACGCGATAGGTGGGCAAAGTTCTTTATTGACCAGTCAATCATTGAGACAAAACGCTGCCTAATACTGAGAGAAAATAGATGACTGGGAATTCCGAAAATATTTTAGAGATAAACAGTATTGAGGTCATGTATGATAGCGTAATATCTGCTCTTCATGATGTGTCCCTAAATGTACCTAAAGGTAAAATTGTTGCACTTTTGGGCGGGAATGGTGCTGGTAAAAGTACAACCTTAAAATCAATTTCTACGATGCTGGCAGCAGAGCGAGGAAAGGTAACAAAAGGTAGTATTATTTATGATGGTACTGAAGTTAAAAACCAAAGCCCGTATGAAATGGTTGCTTTGGGAATGGTGCAGGTGTTGGAAGGAAGAAGATGCTTCGGCCACTTAACAGTGGAAGAAAATATCATAGCGGGAGCTTATTCGCGCAAACTAAAAAAATCACAAATTAAAGACGAACTTGAAAAGATCTACGGATATTTCAATCGTCTCCGTGACCGAAGAAAAAGCCAAGCAGGTTTTACTTCAGGTGGAGAGCAGCAGATGATAGCAGTTGCTAGGGCTATGATGGCAAAGCCCAAGATGCTATTATTGGATGAGCCGTCTATGGGATTAGCGCCTCAGCTTGTTGCAGAAATCTTTAACATCGTAAGAGAGTTGAACCAGAAAGAAGGTGTGAGTATTTTGCTAGCAGAGCAGAATACTAATGTAGCTCTGCGCAATGCTGATTATGGATATATAATAGAAACAGGACATGTAATGCTTCACGGTACGGCCGATGAGCTTTTGAATGATGAAAAAGTTAAGGAACTCTATCTTGGTATATCGAAGGAAGGTAGGAAGAACTTTCGTGATGTATTAAGGGAAGAAGCAAACAAAAAATCAGCGTGATTTAACACGCTTTAAGAAAACTCCAATTATTGAACAGGATACAATGACTATAGAGAGAAACTTTCCGATCGGTGAGCCGGTTTTAGAGGTAAAAAACATTTCATTGCGTTTTGGTGGTGTGAAAGCGATTACCGACAGCTCCTTTTCCGTTTTGAAGCATGAGATTAAAGCGATAATTGGACCTAATGGCGCAGGAAAGAGTTCACTCTTGAACTGCATTAATGGTATTTACCAGCCTCAGGAGGGATCAATTGCGTTTAAAGGTGAAGTACTAGGAAAAATTACGCCCAATCTAATTGCACAAAAGGGTATCTCGCGTACATTTCAAAATTTGGCGTTGTTTAAAAGAATGTCGGTATTGGACAATATTCTTGTGGGGAGACGCCTACATATGAAATCCAATTTCTTGCAAGTTGCATTCCAACTTCCAAAAGCAAGGTCAGAAGAGAAAGCAAATCGCGATAAATGTGAGGAGATCGTCGATTTTCTTGAAATTTCAGATATTAAAAATACCCCAGTTGGCAAGTTGCCTTACGGTTTGCAGAAAAAAGTGGAACTTGGAAGAGCTCTAGCAACAGAGGCTGACTTTTTGATGTTAGATGAACCTATGGCTGGGATGAACGTAGAAGAAAAAAGGGAGATGTGCAGATTTATCCTCAAAGTGAATGACGAGATCGGAACAACGATGGTTTTGATCGAGCATGATATGGGGGTGGTTATGGATATTTCCGATAATGTTGTTGTTTTGGATTATGGAAAGATAATTGCCGACGGCCCTCCAGATGAGGTGCGGGCCAATCAGGAGGTTATTGATGCGTATTTAGGAGTTTCCCATGACTGAGGTACTATTTTTCATAGAAGTAGTCGTTGCTGGATTATTGGCTGGTACAATGTATTCGCTAGTCGCATTGGGCTTTGTTCTTATATACAAAGCGTCTTCAACATTTAACTTTGCACAGGGAGCAATGGTATTTTTCGCAGTCTTGGCATTCGTAGGTTTTATGGAGTTAGGCTTACCATTCTCATTAGCTTTCGTAGTTACAGTACTTTTGATGGTACTTGTTGGATTTTGTACGGAACGGATGGTGCTAAATCCATTGATGAACCAAAGCGAAGATACATTGCTTATGGCAACAATTGGGCTGGGGTTTGTGTTAGAAGGACTTGCTCAAGCAGCATGGGGAGTTGAAGTTAGAAGACTTGATCTTGGTATTGGGGACTTCCCGATTGAGTGGATAATTGATGTTTTTGGGCTTTTCGTAAGTGCTCTTGACTTAACCGCTGGCATAGTCGCTGCAGTCCTCATCATTGGTTTGGCCTTGATCTTTAAATATACAAGGATGGGATTGGGATTGCGAGCCGTAGCAGACGATCCTGGCGCGGCTAGCTCAATTGGAATACCTTTAAAAAATATCATGTTGTTGGTTTGGTCGGCTGCAGGCGTTGTTGCTCTGGTAGCTGGGATGATGTGGGGTGCTCGAGCTGGTGTTCAATTTGCACTGGTAGATCTAGCTCTGAAAGCATTACCCGTCCTTATTATCGGTGGATTTTCTTCAATTCCCGGGGCGATCATTGGAGGTCTGATAATTGGTGCCACTGAAAAAGTACTTGAGGTCTATGTCGGTCCATTTTTCGGCGGAGCAATTGAAGGCTGGGCACCATACGTTTTAGCTATCTTTTTCCTACTTTATAGACCTGAAGGTCTATTCGGTGAGAAGATAATTCGGCGAGTATAAATCATGGAGCAAAAAGTGAATAACAAAAATGTGTTTATGGGATACACGAGGTCCGACCTCACAAACTTTTTGATAGTGATGATACTTTCTTTCGTCGCAATTCCATTGCTGGTCAAAACGGATTATTGGTATTCATCAATTCTCATACCGTGGCTATGTTTAGCTCTGGCTGCCATTGGTCAACAGATAGTTATGGGTTATGCGGGGCAATTAGCTCTAGGAGCAGCGGGCTTCATGGCCGCAGGTGCTTTTGCTTGTTTTAATTTAATACTTAGAGTTCCAGACATCCCGTTTTTTGTTGCATTAGGCCTGTCTGGCTTAGTAGCTGCCGCTTTCGGAATTTTGTTTGGTTTGCCAAGTTTAAGGGTACGCGGCATCTATCTAATGGTAGCAACACTCGCATCTCAATTTTTCATAGTGTGGATGATTGATAAGTTTGGCTGGTTTAAAAACTACGATACATCAGGAATTATCACAGCTCAGGACATAGTAATACTGGGTAAACCGTTTACGTCACCCTTGGAAATGTACTTTGTAATACTTGTGGTTGTTACCGTTTTAACGGTTCTCGCTGTAAATATGGCAAGAGGGAGTACGGGTCGTAACTGGATGGCAGTAAGAGACATGGATATTGCTGCCGAGTCCATGGGGATATCCTTACTTAAAACAAAATTACAAGCATTCGCTATTTGTGCGTTTTATTGTGGGGTGGCAGGTGCTTTGTTTGCTTTTACCTACTTGAAATCTTTGGAGCCAGTTGCGTTTGATATTAAATTATCTTTCAAGATTTTATTTATGGTTATTCTTGGTGGTTTGGGTACCATCAGTGGAGCTTTTATTGGGGCGGCCTTTATTCTTCTCTTCCCCGTGTTGCTCAATAGCATAGGAAATAATGTTTTTCATGGTGCAATTGACGCAACAATTATTTCATCAATAGAGCAAGTTGTATTTGGCGTATTAATCATTGTTTTTATGATATACGAGCCGCTGGGTATGGCTAAACTTTGGGGAAATATAAAACAAAGGTTCTTACGAAAAAGATCTCTACAATAATGTCTATGTCTTTTGTTGAAAGACTGGATATTCGTAGTTTATTAGCAAATTAGGTTTTGTCAGAGTGCTAATTTTTTGAAGGTTTCAGATTGATAAAAATAGTCAATATCGCCTTCATAATAAAACTCATCTTTAAGCGATGAGCCAAAGACATCGTCGTGGAACTTTTGTCTTGCCTCTTTATTACTGTCTGCAGCGTCTTGGTCAGGGTAAACAGCTATATCTACAAATGATGCTGGACCAGTATTTACGCACATGCTTAGCTCAAGATGTGGGAAAATAATCTCCCTCTCTTCTTTATATCTTTGAAGTGCATTTCGCATGCTCTCTGGAGTGGTGAAATCAAAAGAAGATACTCTGGCGATTGCCATTACTCGTCCTTTCTATGACAAATAAAATATATTTAAATCCACTTGATTTTAAAAGCAATTTTTTAAATTTAGAATTTCTAATGCTGATAACTTTAGACTTGATTGTATTTTGAAAATCAACAATAACGTCCAAGTATCTGGATGCCCACGTGGTGGAATGGTAGACACAAGAGACTTAAAATCTCTGGGCTTAATAGGCCGTGCCAGTTCGAGTCTGGCCGTGGGTACCAGATATCTTACAATTTCCCTTTAAAATATAACTTTAGTTTCTTATTTATTTAAAAACGGAACTCAAAATACGTCAAAAAGGAACTCTTTTGTGTCAAAACTACGTGGGAAGAGATGAGCGAGTTCGGTGATGATTTCGGTGAACCGGTCGAGTATTTCTGTCATTCATGAATGGCTTCAAACTTCATATAGCCTGCCAAGCACCCACGCCGCATCAGCGTCACCTTTATTAAATAAAAAACGCCAACGAGCCGGGGAGAATTTCGTTGGCGTTTTGAATGGATACAGCTAACAGGGAGGCAAACAGTATCGTTATATAAGAAAAATGCTGCGGTGCAGAAATATTTCAAGGGTTAAAGTGAAAAAAGTTCTGAGTTTTTGCATAGCGGCTTCGACCTAGTGTATGATGAAAATTTAGGCCGTACATCCTATATTATAGGCATAACAAAGAAAGGAAAAATGTTATGCTTAGAAAAATATATAGGGCAATAATACTCGCTCAAGCTGCAAGTGCAGCAATTAGAACTTTGGCAACAATGTCTGATAGAATACTAGACGACATTGGGCAGTCTAGAGGCTTTTTTGCAAAAAATGTTGTTGAGTCAGTTCGTAAAGAATTAGACAGAGAAGCAGCAGCGAAAAAACTGGCAAACAATTACCACAATAAATTTGGTACAAAACCAGTAACAGCAAATGTAAATCCAAACTTAGTTGGGGCCGTTTAATCAGCCCCATCTCTACCCATAGCCCCTAGCAGCCCTGCCTCGGAAGCACCCTGTTAGATAAGTGGATACTATGTTACTTACCTACACTCACACTTCGAACAGACTACAAATAAAAATCTTTACGTTTTACCTTTGAATATTACCAAATCTGCAAAGCTCGTCATTGGGGCGGTCATCCACATCCACGAGGGGAGGCTTACAAGGTCAAAAGCCTGTGCTTCAGCCTCACTAATGACGTAAGAATTGGCAGAATAGGTTAATTAGCCAAAATCCTCCCAATCCTCGTGGCGCATACTCAGCGCGAATTCACGATCATCACCCACAACAAGGTTATGAAGGTCAAATTGCGGGGTGCATTCGAGATAGGCATGCATATGCGAAATGACCGAGTCATCGTCGACAAGGACAACTCCGTAGGCAGGTTGCGCAAGATCACCCCTAATTATCGTAGCGTCAGATGTCAAATCGAGACGAACCTGATGATTTAAACCTCGCATGATGCTAATTGGAAATCCGTGCCAGTTGCCTGCCACCATGCGGTGTAAATGCCCAAAGAATATCTGTCGCACCTTTTTTCGGTGTCTATCCAAAACGGAGAGAAGCGCATCGCCATCCTGCATTTTGATCTTATCCATGCTTGCTATACCCACGTCAAAGGGCGGGTGATGCATGAAAAGGAGCGCTGGATCTTCAATAGATTCAAACTGTCGATCTAGCCAGGCCAGCCTATCTGTACAATAAGCCCCCTGGTGACCAGTTGTTACTTTGGTATCAGTCAGAATGAATGGCCCAACACTTGTGTTGATGACTTGCTGAACAAAACCGTTTTCATCGCGAGGCAGGCTAGGTATCGCTTCACTCAAAGCTGCCCTATCATCATGGTTTCCAACCATCAGAGCAAATGGCATCTTCAGTCTTTTGACCTCAGATAGAAACGAGGTATACGCATCACCCTCCCCCCAATGGGTTAAATCACCGGTAATGATGACAATTTCAGCGTCAACATGATCTCTGTTGATGCTGTCAACTGCCAGAGCGAGGCGTCGTACTGGTTTGGCACCGTAAATCTCTAAGCCGTTTCCAACGACATGGGTATCTGTCAGGTGAATGAATTTCATTGATATCTCCAAAAAGATAAACAGAGAGCCATATGGCTCTCTGTTTACGTAGCTTGTTAGCGAGGAAGCAGGTCAGAGACTTCTTCCTTAAGCATCTCTTGAAGCTCTGCCATATCATTGTATTCGTCAGTTACAATACCTTCGATAGCATCATAGATGACCTGAGTGATGGCCAGGCCATTGTCACCAGGATATGCCTGCCAATCGCTCAGCAGCGGCAGCTGTCGCACAGCTGTCGCCTTATTTGGGTTCTCGGCATAGAAATCCTTGAGGATGATTTCGTTGGCAGCCTGATTCGGCGGCATGTAGCCGGTAGTCCGGGCCACGTCGGCAGCACCTTCACCTGATGTGATGAATTTAAGCCACTTCCAAGATGCGTCTAGAACTGCCGGATCGTTAGACTGGCTGACTAGCATTGCGGCGTTACCACCCGCCGGAAGACCTTTCGGACCGGACGCCAAAAGACCCGGGTACTCGTTGGTCTTGAAATCGAAGTCGGTCTTGCCACGTTCGACGGCTGCAACGGATGAGGTTGACCAAAAGAACATGCCAGAATTCCCGGAATTGAAAAACGCTTGAGCATCTCCAGTGCCGAGGTTTGGCATCTTACATCCTTCGAAAAGAGCCTTCATCGTTTCAAGTGCTTTTAGGCCCTCTGGTGTGTCAATCATGAACTCACCATTCTCCATCAGCGCCTGCCCTTGGCTCCACATCAGTGCTTGCAAGAACCAGTTGCCAGTGATGTTCCATCCCCAGAACATGGGTTGTTTGACGCCGGCGGCGATCAGCTTTTCGCATGCGCCGATGACCTCATCCCAAGATTTTGGTAGATCGGCAGTCGAATTTATACCGGCCTTTGCCATAACGTCCATGTTGTAATAGCCCACTGGAAGTGAGATCGAAAACGGCAGGCCGTAAACGTTCTCACTGAAAGTTGAAAGCGCTAGCATTGCAGAATGATAGCCGTCCTTCGAGAAGTCGGCTTCTGTGGCGATGTAGGGTTCTAGTGACTTGGCGATGCCTTTCTCAACTAGTATTGCCTGGCGGTTCAATCCCTGCATGGTGACGTCGGGAAGCTTGTTGGCAACCGACTCGCGAAGGATCGAGTTAGTGCCGTCCTCGTAATTCTCATAAGGCGCACGGATCTTAATCTCGATGTCAGGGTGCTGCTCATAGAACTTTGGCAGGATCTTTTCATAAGTTACGTCGAAAAGGCCTGCGTAGGGGTAGGCAAATTCAACTGTCACCTTTGCTTGTACGGCGTTGACGCCCATGCTAACAGCAAAAGCGAGGAGGGAAGTAGCGAATAGTTTTTTCATGTTTTTTCCTTCTCTTAAAAAAGGGGTTCTCTGTAACTCGCAATTGCAGCGAACCCCGGCCACAAGGACGGAATTGCCCTTGAATTCAAACTCTATTTCATTCCAGTGAATGTTATACCCTCGATGAAACGTTTCTGTGCCATCAGAAAAGCAATCATCAGTGGAGCAACCACAATGACAGCTACCGCCATCATTGGTCCGTGAAGGTCGCCTTCCGTATCCTGCTTGAACACGCGCATGCCTAATGGAGGGGTAAACAGATTTGGATCACCGGTTATAACGACGCGGGGCCAGAAGTAGTCATTCCAGTGCGCCACAACTGAGAATATTCCGAAAGCCAAAAGTGCCGGAACGGCTGTCGGCAGCATCACTCGCCAAATGATCGAAAACTCGCTCATACCATCCATTCTTGCAGCATCGATAAGGTCGTCAGGCACGGTCAAAAAGAATTGTCGCATCAAAAAAATCCCGAAGACTGATATGGTCCACGGAATTATCAGAGCGGCATAGGTATTGGTCAAACCTAACTTCGCAAGTATTACGTATAGTGGAAGGGCAATGGCGTGAACAGGCACTAACAAGCACAATAGCACGATCGAAAAGATGAAATCTCGGCCCAAAAAACGAAGCTTGGCGAGGGCGTAGGCCGCTGGGAGCGCCACTACCACTTGGATTAGGAAAATCGACAGAGTCACTATGACGCCATTAAGAAGATAGCGAAGCAGAGGCGCTTTAGTGAACGCCATTGAATAGTTCATTAAGGCCGGTCGGCTTGAACAACTTGTCTCGACTTCCTTTAAAAGGATATTGTAAATTTCGCGCTCTGTCTTGCCGGGGTAACTTGTTTTTGCGACTTCAATCTCTTTGCGTTCCGGCGTGTTTGCCTGTAGGCAATCCTTGTCCAGAACCAGGGATTGAGATCCAAAGAAGCCGGCATTCACACCGCCTGGGCTTAGCCCCGTCTCAATTTCACGCTGCGATTGCAGCGAGTAACTCAGCATGAAGTAAAATGGCAGAATTACGACCAGTGCGCCAAGGATTAGCGCCGTGTGCTTTAGTGAGTTGCCGATGTCATAGCTCATGAATAATGCACCCTCCGCTCAACCAGGTAGCGTTGAACCAAGGTGATAAACATCACAAAAATCAGGAATATAATGGTGATGGCGGACCCTATCCCGATAAGATTCTGCTTAATACCTTTTTCGAAGATTGCAAACATCATCACGTAGGCGGACTTGCCAGGGCCAGCTGAACCAAAGCCGTAGAAGGCTTCAACGATATCGAAGACTTGGAACCCGCGAATAGTGCTGATGGTAACAACAAAAACGGTTGTTGGGCCCAGGGCTGGCCAGGTCACCAAGCGGAATCTATCCCACGCAGAGCCAGCACCGTCCATTTGGGCAGCCATGTATAGCTCGCGCGAAACGCTCGTTAGACCAGCAAGATATAACACCATGTTAAAACCAAAATTTTGCCAAACACCAATAAAGCAAATCACCCAAATTGCGTACTTTTTGTCTCCTAGCCAGTTTGGCATCACATCCGCACATGCGTTGCCATACCAACTAGTCAAAGGATCAAACCCAAAATAGGCGCCGCTCAGAACCCCGTAGGCAAACTCGACATCACATCCAGATGCAAGCGTCCGGTTGATTACGCCGGCAGTAGGGTGAAGCATTATCTGCCACACGATAGCCATGGCCATAAGAGTTGCCATAACTGGGAGGAAATAAATCGTCTTGTACACGTCACGGAAGCGCGTAACAGAGTTGATGGCGAGCGCGGCGGCTAATCCCAGCAAAACGCTCAGTGGCACCACTACAAGAACATAGGTCAGCGTAGCTCCCCACATCTTTTCGTAACTGCGGCGTGTGAAAATTTTTTCAAAATTTTCGAAAGCGACGAAGTCAAAGCCAGAATTTCCAAGAGAGTAATTCGTGAACCCGAGACCGAGCGCCATCAGAACGGGGATAAAGAAAATCAATCCCATCAAGATGATGGCTGGCGCAACAAACCAATACGCAGATCTTGATCCAGTACTCATGCTACGGCATCTTCCAAGTGTTCCCTACCACGAATTCTGTTACCACTCTCATCGAAAAAGAGCATTGAGTTGGGGTTGATCGACAGCCTAAGCACCTCGCCAATATTGATGGCACTACCTGTTGGTGCGTCGAGCTTGAGGATGATTCTGCAGCCAGCAACTGCAAGCTCTGCATGAACAAAAAATTCCGAGCCAAGGTTCTCGACATGCCTAACAACGGCTTCCGGCTTATTATTTGCGTTACTAAGTGTCACATGCTCGGGACGGAAGCAAACATGCTTGATTAACTGTAGGTCAATGTCGGCCTTTAACAATTGTGCCTTTGACGGCATTTTGAGTTTCGCTATGACTTCGTCGGTGAGTTCAAGCCTGTTTATTTTTGGCGATCCAAGAAATTCGGCTACCGATAAAAATTCTGGTTGGTTGTAAATTTCCTCAGGTGTGCCAATTTGAACAATCGTTCCATCCATCATGACCGCAACGCGGTCAGACATCGTAAGAGCCTCGGACTGATCGTGCGTTACATAGACAAATGTTGTCTCAAGATTTCTGTGTAACTCGCTTAACTCGGCCCTCATATGGACGCGAAGTGCCGCATCGAGATTAGACAACGGCTCGTCCATAAGAAATGCGAGCGGCGTGCGTACCATTGCTCGGCCAAGGGCAGCGCGCTGCCTTTGGCCACCAGAAAGTTGCCCAGGACGACGCTCTAGATACTCATTGATCCGGAGTGTGGCAGCAGTTTCTTCAACTTGGTTATTAAGCGATTGATACTTGCCTGGCGCAATCAATGGCCCTATTAAAGGAAGTCTCTGAATGATCGATAAGTCACGCAGTTTCAGAGGTGTTTTCATATTTTCCCGCACAGACAGGTGGGGATATAGAGCATATGACTGAAACACCATAGCCAAATTGCGATGCGCTGGAGCAGTTTTTGTGACCAACCGTTCATCAATTGCCACGCTTCCTGACTCAGGCGTTTCAAGTCCGGCGATGACTCTTAACAAAGTGGATTTACCACATCCAGATGGACCAACTAACGTAAGAAACTCTCGGTCCTCGACGGTGAGTGACACGTTGTTAAGTACCAAGTTTGTGGCGTAGCTTTTTGAGATATTTTTTAACTGAATGGTAGACAAAAACAACTTCCTTAAAACTTGAAGGCGTTTAATTGACAAGACTTTGATTACAAATTTGTGACAGGCAAACAAAATTTTGATTACAAATTTATGAATTAAAAATTAAATTTTATGAACTTATTGAGGTATAGTTTTTTTTTCTAAAAAAAGGGAACTCAAAATACGTCAGAAAGGAATTCTTTTGTTTTAAAACTGCGTGAGAAGAGGCTAGCAAGTTCGGCAATGACTTGTTGCAGAATTTTAATGACATAAAAATTTGTTCATGTAACGATACACTAGATAAGCGGCATAACAAATATTATAATAAGGGAGTATAAAGATGGCATCTGTAGAAACAAAAGACTTTTCCACCCAAGCAGATGAAGTGATGACACCAAGCAATGCTAGAGTCGAGATGGTGAATGTTGGCGGCCAGAGAGTAATGAAACTAACTGCGCAACCTGGCTGGAAATGGTCGAAAGATATAAAGCCTTCTGTTGGAACAGATAGTTGTCAAGCTAAGCATCTCGGCGTAATCGTTGAAGGCTCAATAACTTGCAGGCACGATGATGGCACAGAAATTACATACAATTCGGGGAGTGCCTATTCAATTGAACCTGGTCATGACGCATGGGTAAATGGAGACACACCTGCTGTAGCCTATGAGTTTCATGGCCTCTGGGGTGAACACGGCTGATGTGATTCACCTTTCTAATTACATATAGAAAGAGCCTCCAGTCTGAGGGAATAAACAGCCTGAGTGAATTATCGGTATGACTGACCTGAAGTTGTGTCAACGTACAAAAATGAAAATCCTTTGTGTCAAAAATGTCCGTATACATGTGGAACGGCCTACAGACATGCCGATATAGATGTAACAACTCAACATGAGAAAAGCGGTGGAGAAAGCAAAAGATGAAAATAGTATATACCGATACTCATAGGAAGAGAAACGCTGCGACCGAGCTCTATGGTGGTGAGTTAGTAAGGCCTTTTGAATGTCCAGAAAGGATGGATTACATTCTCAACCGTCTAAGGGAAACAGACTTCGGTGAAGTGGTGTCCCCCCATGAAGTTCAATCAAAAGCGCTCTCAAAGATCCATGATGCAGGCTATCTATCGTTTTTAAAATCTGCTTGGGACGACTGGAAAGCGGAAGGCTTTAAAGGTGAAGCAATTGCGACCGTTTGGCAGTCACGCTCCATGCCTTCGTCTCATGTCCCAGATTTTATTGAGGGTAAAATGGGATATTACTGCTTGGCTGCTGAAACTTCCATTAGCAATGGGACAGCGGAAGCTGCTTGGGCGTCACTTGATGTTGCACTCAGTGGTGCGGAGTATATTTTGGCTGGTGATCGTTCGGTCTTTTCTCTTTGCCGTCCTCCAGGCCATCATGCTTCACATGATCAATTTGGTGGTTATTGTTTTATTAATAATGCTGCTGTGGCAGCTCAGCACTTGCGGGACAGAGGCTTGGGAAAAGTCGCAGTGCTTGATGTAGACTTTCATCATGGCAATGGAACACAGGCTATTTTTTATGACAGGTCAGATGTTTTGTTTCTGTCTCTTCATGGAGATCCTATGCATGCATTTCCCCATTTTCTTGGGCACGCAGACGAAATCGGCAATGGTGAGGGCGAGGGTTTCAATTTTAATTATCCAATGGCGGCTGGAACCTCCTTTGCTGAATGGAATAATTCTTTGGGGTCTGCGCTGGATCAGATAGAAAAATTTGGTGCTGATGCAGTCATTATATCGCTCGGTGTAGATACATTTGAAAGGGATCCTATCAGTTTTTTCAAACTCACCAGTTCTGATTTCATTAAAATGGGCGCATCTATTGCTTCGTTGAACTTGCCTACATTATTTGTGATGGAAGGGGGATATGCCGTGGAGGAAATCGGAATTAATACTGTTAATGTTTTAACGGGGTTCAAAGAAAAAGAAACATAGGGTTATGATTAAATAGTACTATTAAACTTTAAAACGCTTTTAATAAAAGTCCCAAAGCAGTGATAAATAAAACAACTAATACCGCCAGCCTAAAATTATCTGGGGATAAGAATGGTCTTATTTTTGACCCTAACTTTAGGCCAAAATATACCAGAACTACTCCAGCTAAAGAGAGTTTTATTGCGTCCAATGTGAAGAGTTCTAGGCGAGTTAGACCAATAGCCATAATCAGGCTTGATAATGTAAATGATATATTGGTTGCTTGAATAAATACACTTCTATCAAGATTAAGCGCCATTAAATAAGGGACGCAGGGTACAACTTGTGATCCAGTCAAACCATTAATTATACCTGTTGCTAGGCCACTTATAATACCAGCGGGTCGTTCTTTTGGTGCAGGTAATTTAAATTTAGGTGTGATATAAGAGAAGATACACCAAAATATCAAAACCAAACCTAAAATTGCACCAGCGAACGTGCCGTCTACTTTCGAAAGTAGAGCCAAACCCAAAAAAACCCCTATTACGGTGGAAAGTAGCATAAGCCAAAATCTGTTAAAAGTGGTCCGAAAATGACCTGCCTGTCGCATAACGATCAAATTTGATGCCAATGATGGAATAATTAGTAGTGGGAGAGCCGCTTTGAGGCCAACGGTAAGCACCATAAACGGTAAACATACCGTAGAGAAACCTAGGCCAGTTACACCCTTAACTGAGGATGCAAAAAAATATGTCCCAAGGATTATTATCACTTGTAAAAGGCTATAGTCTTCAAGCAAATTTAGTCTCACTGTTCATTAAAAGTATTTTGAAATTGTGATCAAATATGGATCAATATTTTTAGGAAGTATACATTTTGATTTGATAGATGTTTTCTTCCAAAGAATGGGTTGGATAGGCAAACTTAAATGACCTAAGTATTTATTTTAATTTGACAACCATTCTGGCACCTCAGACTTTGCCCAGCCACTTTGAGCAGCTAGTGCGCAGTCCTTCAAACTTCCAAAGCGTGTTTTCCTCCCAGTTAAACCGTGCGCGTAGTGAGCATATTTACCAGAATTAGTCATAATCACTGATGCTTCAGGGGGAAAAATTGGCTCAGTAATTGAACACCAACAGATATCTGAAATTATCTGAACACCAGAACTATTTAATTTTTCAACTAAACCCTCATTTTTGGCCTTGGATAGTATATCGCGTCCAATTGTAATTATTGTTTTAACGGTTGGATTACAGTTTTTCCCATCGAAAAACTTAACAAAACTTTCGCACTCTTTAAGAGAAGCGTGAGGGCTACCTATCGCTACTAAATCAACCCTTAAATCAGCATAATTAAATTTGTTCCAAAGTTTTGCCAAATGCTGTTTGGTGATATTGAAATTTTTCAAATTTGAAGGAATAGAATATACTTTTCCGGGTGTATGCCCATTGATATGAAGCATTGGAGCGGCAGATGTCGTACCAAATGCTGCGCAAAGCGCTTTTAAATCGTCATCTGATGGAGAAGTCATCTCAAGCCCAGTTACCAGTGGAATTTTGTTAGGAGATAAATCTCCAATCAACCACCCAAGCATGGGCCAAATTGAGTCGTCAAAATCGGTGGGTAGATGAACAGAAATTTCAATTTTGGGTATTCTATTTTCAGTAAGATACACTCCAGCTTTTGGTGCTCGGCCGGTCATTGCAATGAATAAATCAAGATAATCAGGATGCTTTTGTGTTTTTGCACCTAAAATTGAGTTTGCATATATTACGGCATTTGACTCAGACCACCCAATTACTTCATCCCGTTGGGGCTTGTCTTCCAACAAATAGGGAGCACAGGTGTATGTAGGATGCGCGCCCATCTTTTCATAGGCGTCGGCAAGACGGCTAGCCTTATTTCCAAAATCTGGTTCTACTCCTTGGTTTTCCCAATTATTACGATTGACTGAGATTGCGTTTATTGTTGTGGGAATACTTACGTTTGCTCCCAGCTTGTACATTTTTTCTGCAAAAATTAAATTTGCGTCGTGTGCAAGAATACAACCATCAATATGTCCCTTTGTAACGTCGATAAGTTCATTAGCGCTTTGTACTGCTGCCATTTTACATATTGCTTCCATTGCTATTTTGTTAGCAGCACCCTGATCACCGTTAAGCATACGTCGGTCAGTTGACTTTAAATTAAGTGTCTCTGTGTCCAATCCCCATAGCTTTATGGTTTTTGATCCACAAACTAGAGTATTTTCAAAAATCTCTGCTTTATCTGCCATAGCTAGATCAGAATATATATCTTTAGATACCCGTAGGATTGCTACTTTTTTATTAAATAATTGATCAGAAACGATAGCACCCAAAGTCAAAATTTCTTCTTCTTCGTGAAAAATTAGGGCCTTAGGAGCAAGTCCGTTTTGCACCAACTGCAAAAGGACACCGCTTCCGCTGCACGAGCCTCTTGAAGTTGGCATTAATACTAGCTTTCCAACTAGACTGTTTCCGTGATTAATATGGTGTACGTCGACAATGCATCCAGTGCTAGGATCAACGCCACCCCAAAAGCTCAATCCTTCTTTGCACTCAAATATTTCACCGCTTACGTTGGCCTTTACAATTATTTCGGCATTACTACGAAAATTATTTGACATGACATGCAATTCTAAAAACTTCTAGTTATCACGATAACAAATATATTAACCTGTATCTTTTGACCAATAGATATGAGTGATCTTTTCTTATATTGCCAGGAAAATGAAAAGTAGACCCCATAATTAATAACGCCCTGTAAGATCCCCAAAGTGCTCTCTATGAAAGATCAGATTAGTTAGATATGATCAAAAGAAATCATGAAACTTTCTAATTCATTAGGGGTCATTTAATGAGTGATTTACTGGCACTAAAGAAAGATATAATAAATCAATTTGGTACACCTTGTGCGGTTGTGGATCTAAATATTCTTGAAGAGAATATCATTCGCGTTCAGAAAATTTGTGATAAAGCAGGGGTTTTAAATAGACCACATATCAAAACGCATAAGTCTTGTGAGATCGCGCGAATGCAAGTTGATGCAGGTGCATCTGGCGTCACCTGCCAGAAAGTAGGTGAAGCAGAAGTTATGGCAGCCGCGGGTATCAAGGATATTTTGATAGCAACTAACGTATTGGGTGCAGCGGCTTCAGGTGCATTAGCAGCTTTGCAGAGGCGTATTTCGCTTAAAGTATGCGCTGATAGCGCATATTCAATTAATGCGTATTCGACTGCTGCTAAGGATGCAGGGCGTGTTTTGGATGTTTTAGTTGAATGTGACACAGGTCAAAAACGAGCGGGAGTTGAAAATCCGGAAGAAGCGTGCCGTTTTGCCAAGTTAATTGATGATGACAGCTATCTTAACTTTAAGGGACTTCTTTATTATCCAACAAAGGATAACTGGAGTGAAGCGGAGGTTTTCAATTCGAAACTGGTAAAGTTATTAAGTGAAGTAAATTTGGTCCCCGAAATAATATCCACTGGAGGCACTCCAAATCTTCAAAATGTAGGAAAGCTCAGTGGGTCTACAGAGCACAGGGCCGGAACATGTGTTTTTAATGATTTGATGATGATAAAAGATGGGTTTTCTACTATCCATGACTGTGCCCTTTGCATTTATACCAGTGTAGTTAGTCGTGCTGGTAAAGACCGAGGTATATTGGATGCTGGTTCAAAAACATTAACATCAGATTTGGGTGGGTTAAATGGTTTTGGTTCAATTCTAGAATACCCTGATGCAATTATTGGCAAATTAGCTGAAGAGCATGGTTTTCTAAATCTTGAAGATTGTGCTGTTCAGCCTGAAGTAGGAGAAATTGTACGAGTAATACCAAATCATGTATGCGTTGTTGTAAATATGTTTAATGACTTGGTTTTGGTTCGTGATAAAAAAATAATAGATGCTATAAAGGTTGAAGCTCGTGGGTTGCTCGTGTAGCGGCTGTCGGAGCGTCCTTGTTGATAAATTGGATTTCTTTATGACAAATTTGGTTGGGCTTTGTGGATCTTTACGCCATGCATCACTGAATAGAAAATTGTTAAATGAGGCTATTAGGCTTTATCGGCCGGATGAATATGAGGAAGTAGACATTTCACTACCATTATTTGATGAAGATATGGAGACGACTGGTATCCCGGTAAAAGTAAAAGAGGTAGCGGAAGTAATTGAAAAAGCAGATGCAATAATTATAGCAAGTCCGGAATATAACAAAGGTATTTCAGGAGTCCTAAAAAATGCACTAGATTGGTTGAGCCGTACTCCTGGAAGTATATGGAAAGATAAACCAGTCGCATTAGTAAGCGCGGCCGCTGGTCGTTCTGGAGACGAAACAGCACAATTCATGACTCGAGCTTGGTTAACGCCATTTGGTCCGAGACTAGTCACGGCACCCAATGTTTGTGTAGCTAACGCAAAGGATCAATTTGACGCAAACGGAAGCCTCGTTTCTGAGCGTTAGACCAATACGCTTAAGTTGCTGATGGAAAAACTAAGAAGAGAAATTCGCATTAGTAAAACAGTGTTTTAAGATCGATATCTAAACTTAGAAAATTAGTAAATAAAATTCAGCTCTTTTGTTAAACTGATAGCCACCTTCTAGTGGTTGATGATTTTTGTATTTTCTCAATAAGGTGCTGGATGCGCATTCCCTGCCTGAAAGAAAATGGCTCAGGACCATTACCCATGATTGCATTTAAGTATCCAGCAATTTCTATTGCTTTCAGATCATTAAAGCCAATTTGGTGTCCTGGTGCTACACAAAAATTACCGTATGGATAATGATCAGGAGCAGCCTCGATCTTTCTAAACCCGCGCCGCCCTCCAGCATCTTTTGTAGAATAAAAGTGCAGTTCATTTAATCGCTCTTGAGTAAAAAAAAGAGCGCCTTTTGATCCATGAACTTCGAAATCATGTTGCATCTTGCGGCCAGTTGCCACCCAATTTCCCTCTACATAACCCGAGGCTCCATTGGAAAAGCGTACAAAAGCCCTTCCTATATCGTCTACTTGAACTGCTTTATTTCCACCTCCAATTTCTGGACGTTCAGAAATTAGATTAATGCAATCTCCCATTACTTCTTTAATCTCTCCTAAAAGAAATTCTGCTGTAGCTAATGCGTGACTGCCTAAATCAGCGAGCGCTCCGCCGCCCGCTTGATCGTGGCGAAATGTAAACGGGTCACTAGCATTCGACATATAATCTTCAGCGTGAATTCCGCGATATGATCGAATTTCACCTAGTTCTCCGCTGGCAATCATTTCTTTCGCCAGAGTTATCATTGGGTTACATAAGTAGTTAAAACCAACTTGTGTTTTTACCCCCATTTTTTCAGCGGCATTTGTCATTTCTAAAGCGTCAGAAAACAGGGGCGCTAATGGTTTCTCACAATAGACATGTTTGCTGGCGGAGATCGCCTCAAGAGCCATCTCTTTGTGAAGTGCGTTAGGTGCCGTAATGTCGATTATATCAATTTCTGGGTTGTTCACTAAATCACGCCAGTTATCTGTTGAATTTTTGAAGCCAAACTCATCTGCTGCGGATTTTGCTGTCTGTTGATCTATGTCTGCTAAAGTGTGAAGATTTACTTTTGCTGGGATATCAAAAACTTTTTGCGCTGTAGCGAAGCCAAAAACATGTGCTTTTCCCATAAAGCCTGAGCCTATAAGGCCGATAGAAAGGGTAGGTTTTCTTATCATAGCAAAGCTTCTTTATTAACAATTAAATTTGGGTTTATTGTCCCATTGAGATAATTAATTGCATTTTCAATGCATGCTAAAGCCATGCGTTCACTAGCCTTATCTGTAAGTCCAGCAATATGCGGGGACAAAAGAGTGTCATCTCTATTACAAAGCGCTTCTTCAGAAGAGGGTGGTTCCTGCTCAAAAACATCAAGACCTACAGCGTGAACCTTTCTTGAATTAAGCGCCTTTAAGAGGGCTTTTTCGCAAATAACACCTCCTCTTGATGTATTTGCGATTATCATTCCAGGTTTCATTTGAGCAAATTCAGTAGTGTTTATAAGTGGTTTTTCACTTTTGGGTACATGGAGCGATAAGCAATCTGCCCAGGCTAATCCTTGCTTTAAATCCATGACTTTGAGCACATCGTTATCTGGCCATAGCTCTGGAGATATGTAAGGATCAAAAGCTCTAACACTCATATTAAAAGCCTTAGCCATTTGTGCCAACTTCTGACCAGCACGACCAAATCCAATTATCAAAAGGTTACTTCCTGAAATTTCCCGTTGTTCAAGTTGATTTCGCCAGTTCCATTTAGATGGATCACGAACTGAGCGATCCCCTCGGATGACATGTTTTGCACAAGCAAGGAGCTGCATCATTGCATGCTCTGCTACTGAAACGGAATTCACGTCACCAACAATTGTTAGGGCAATCTTACGAGAATTAAGTGCGTTTAAATCGATGGCGTCATATCCAACCCCATGACGCGATACGACTTTTAGCTTGGATGCATTATCTAAAGTTTTTGATGAAAGTGGTTGGGTTCGTATTATAAGTGCATCAATGTCTGAAATTAAACTAGCATAAGATTCTTCTGTAATATCCTCTATGTAGGTTATTGAATATCCCTCTTGTTCTAACTCCAAAGTTCGGCTCACCCCTGCTGGATGCAACTTACCAGCAATAAGCAATTTGGACATCAGTAAACTCCACCGGTAACTTGAACTTTTTCTTTACGCCCAGTAAGTTTCCGCCAAGAAGAAACTGAAGCAGCGGCTGCACTTGCGAGCAGCCTGGTATCTCCACCAATAGTGGTTAAGTTATAGCCCCATCCAATAGCTTTTGATGCATATTCAGCAGTTCCGCAGTGAATGCCGGCAATTAGACCGTATTCTTTACAAACACTGGCTACCTTTTGAATTAGAGTAACCATTTCGTCTTCGGTTCGATCCAGCCCCGGAGCCAAACGGCCTAACTGTGTTCCGAGAGTAAGATCAGCCGGTCCAACATATATCCCGTCTAAACCGGCTGTGGCCGCGATGGCCTCCAAATTCTGTACACCATCAGCTGTTTCAATCATTGCAAAGGCCAAAACTTCATCATTAGCCTCAACCCCATAGTCAGGAACTGAAACAGCAACCCTAGTTGGACCAAAACTGCGTTGACCTAGCGGTGGATACCGCATGAAGGATATGAATTCTGCTGCTTCTTCAGAATTATTTATCATTGGGCAGATAATACCCATTGCACCAACATCTAACGCTTTCATTATATAACCTGGATCGCGCCAAGGCACACGTGCCATAAGCGTTGCACCTGAAGATTGCATCGCCTGGAACATCGGTAAAACATCGGAATAATCTAATGCACCATGTTGTATATCTACTGTTACACTATCATACCCCTGCGAGGCCATTATCTCGGCAGTGAAGGAATTTCCAATCGAACACCATCCGTTGAGAATTGGTTGGCCGCTCGACCATAAAGCTTTTAATTTATTTTTTTGCATCTGTGACCCCTCAGATTTCTGCCAAAATTGCCGCCTAATGTTTCAATTGCAATAGTAATAATTTGTCAATATGCATAGCTTGGCACGCTAATTAATTAAATTCTAGAGGGTGAGATGACTGGGAAAACAGTAAAGCTGACAGTTGGTCAAGCAATTGTACGATATTTAATAAATCAATACACAATAATAGACGGTGAACGTCATCAATTATTTGCTGGAGTATTCGGTATTTTTGGTCATGGTAATGTTACTTGCCTATCGGAAGCCCTCGAACAAGTTCAAGACCGGTTGCCTACATGGCGTGGCCAGAATGAGCAATCCATGGCCTTAGCGGCAATTGGATATGCCAAGGCCAAACTGCGCCGTCAAATTATGATTGCGACTACTTCGGTTGGGCCAGGTGCAACTAACATGGTGACTGCCGCAGGAGTGGCACACTCGAATAGATTGCCTGTGTTGCTTTTATCTGGGGATACTTATAATAACCGTTTACCAGATCCCGTTTTACAACAAGTAGAGCATTTTGGTGAACCTTCGACGACGGTGAATGATAGCTTTCGAGCAGTTTCGCGTTATTGGGATCGGATTACCCATCCAGCTCAAATACTTTCTTCATTGCCACAGGCAGTGGCTACGATGATGGATCCAGCAGATTGTGGACCTGCTTTTATTGGATTACCACAGGACGTACAGGAAATAGCTTATGATTATCCAGTCGAATTTTTCACTGAAACAACTTGGAGAATACCACGAAGCAGACCTGATATTCAGCAAGTTGATGAAGCTGTAAAGATTTTAAAAGCGGCAAAGAAACCACTTATTATTTCCGGTGGTGGTGTACGGTATTCAGGTGCTGTAGAGGCGCTTATGAAATTTGCTGAAGACAGGATGATACCAGTTGCGGAAACGATCGCTGGGAAAGGAGCATTCGTTCATGATCATCCATTTTACGTTGGTGCCATAGGTATCGAAGGAACTGACGCCGCTAAAGAATTAGCAGAAAGTGCAGATGTAGTAATTGCAGTAGGAACTCGACTTCAGGATTTTACTACAGGGTCTTGGACGACTTTTCGGTATGATGCTAAATTCATAAATATCAATACTGCTCGCTTCGATGCAAAAAAGCATTTTTCAAATCCGATTGTTGGTGATGCTTTAGAATGTTTAGAGGAACTTAATTCAAAACTTGAAGGATGGGTTTGTGATGCCAGTCGTATAGATGAAGCACGCAAACTATATTCTGATTGGAATGAAGCGATCGATAAAGGGCAGGCGCCCACAAATGCCTCGTTCCCAAGTTATGCTCAAGTTATTGCAGTGGTAAATAAGCATGCCAAACCAACGGATACTATGGTAACAGCAGCTGGTGGATTGCCGGGAGAAACAATTAAAAATTGGCGCGTGAAGGCATCAAATACATTTGACTGTGAGTTTGGATTTTCATGCATGGGATATGAAATAGCTGGAGCCTGGGGGCACGCTATGGCCATGAATGGAGATGGCGTTCCAATCGTCTTGGTGGGTGATGGATCATACATGATGATGAATTCTGATATTTATTCATCAGTTCTGTCGGGTCATAAGATGATTGTTGTTGTGTGTGATAATGGTGGATTTGCGGTAATAAATAGGCTGCAAACCGGTATGGGTGTGCCTGGGTTTAACAATTTACTAAAAGATGCGAGGATAAAAAATAAAGATAACCCCCCACATGTTGATTTTGCTAAGCATGCCGAGGCAATGGGCGCTTTGGCTAAACATTGCGAGAGCCTCTCTGACCTGGAAAATGCCATGGAATGGGCTCAAACGACAGATAGAACAACTGTAATTTCTATTAATTCGGATGCTTATTCATGGACCCCTGGTGGTGCTGACTGGTACGTAGGTGTCCCAGAAATAAATGATCGGCAAAGTATAAGAGAGGCTCGAGAGGGACAAGAAGCGTTTCGCAAGAAACAAAGACAGGGTATTTAACTCAAGGATACTACTTAAATTTCTATGGATATAAAAATTTATGATAGAAAAATTTGATAAATCTACAGCTCTCTTGTTAGTCGATGTTCAGGAAGGTGTTAACGACGTAAAATATTACGGCGGGCCGTCTGGAAAAAGAAATAATGATAGTGCAGAAGAAAATATGCGGTGTCTCTTGACCGAATGGCGGCGACTTGGAAAGCAAGTAGCCTTTACACGGCATAATTCCCGAGAGCTGCACTCACCTTTAAAACTAAGCCTAGAGACAGGAAAGCAGATTGAAGGTCTTGATATCCATGAACCTGATATAGTTGTCGACAAGGACGTAAATAGTGGGTTTATCGGGACTTCACTAGAACTCGAACTCAGACGAAGTGGAATAGATCGACTTGTTGTTATGGGTTTTTATACGAATTATTGCATTGAAACTACTGTTAGAATGGCTGGTAATTTAGGGTTTGATACCTATCTGGTTCATGATGCCTGTGCTGCTATTAACACATTGGGCCATGACGGCACATATTATGAAGCTGATCTGGTTCATAATATGTCCATTGCAAGTTTGCATGGAGAATTTTGTACTGCCATATCAAAAGAAGTAGCTATGAAGCTTTGTGTGGAGGATTGCCTCGAACTTGAGCGCGTTCAAGGAAACGAATGACCTATGGTGTAGCTTCAATGACTGCGCCGCTCAGAGAGGTTGCACTCAGACGTCCAGGAAAGTCCATAATAACAGCAGAACCAAGCGCTTGGAACTATGGCAAGCATTTTGATCCGAGTAAAATTGAGAGTGAATATGACAGATTTGTTTCGGCTCTCGAAAATTTTGGTGTAAAGATCCATTGGATCAAGGGCGATGATTTTGGTAATGCTGATTCTGTATTTGCCTATGATGCTTCTTTGATGACTCCCAATGGTGCAATTTTAATGTCACCCGGAAAGGAAAAAAGGCGAGGAGAAGAAAATCTGCACGCCACTTTCTATCGAAGTAACGGAATACCAATTATCGGACAGATTGAAACTCCCGGAACGGCAGAGGCAGGCGATACACTTTGGCTTGATGAAAACACTATGCTTATAGGTAGAGGTTTTAGGACAAATACAAATGGTGCAGAACAGGTTAAAGACATTTTAAATTCTATAGGTGTTAAATGCTATATTTTCGACTTACCTTTTTACCAAGGTAGAAATGCATGCTTACATTTAATGTCACTTATAAGCATGGTCGATACTAAATCGGCCCTCGTTTTCAAACCATTACTTCCTGTAGGATTGTGGAAACTTTTGATTAAAAAGAATATCAATATTATTTCTGCGCCGGAACCGGAATTTTATTTAAGCGATACCTTAAGTACTAACGTATTGGCTTTGGCTCCCGGAGAATGTGTGATGCTAAATAATCTTCCTGAGACTGAAAAAGTCTTAAGAAATGCCAAGCTAAAAGTGACAACTTTCCAAGCTCCTTCGCTCTGCATTGGATGCGAAGGAGGTCCTACGTGTCTCACGAGACCTATATCTCGTATTTAGGGCGTTGAATGATTATGCATTAGTTGTCTGGAGAAGAGTTTAATCGGAGTGCAACTGAAGTGTTGTTAGATTGTAGTGCAAATTTATTTAAAATGCTTAAAAAATAGGCGATATGTGAATATTGTTGTTTGGCTCCTTTAAAATCTCTACTACAAGCCAAATCTTTCTGGCATTAGCTGTACCATCAATTCTGCTGGGAGACGCGAATTAATATTAAAGAAACATATTTAGATGCTAAGCCCGCGGTTCAACCTAGGGCAAGGGGTTTTGTAAAGCTTTCTGCAAAATATGTGGAGGGACAAAGTCGGATTGATCAGCTACATCAATCTGGATCTTTGAAGGTATTGTTTCCAAGAAATCAGACCAGCTTTTTACAAGCAGTTACTGTCAATACCGCAGGTGGAGCGACTGGGGGTGATCAATTCAAAATAGATGCTACTGTGAAAAAAAACGCGCGTCTAACTTTAACAACTCAAGCAGCAGAACGCGCGTATATGGCTCCGAAGTTCACGGCGGCTTCCGTCCATAATAAAGTAACAGTTGAAAAAAATGCACAGCTTCATTGGATGCCGCAGGAAACTATACTTTTTGAGAATTCCAATCTTTCCCGGTCGCTCATCATAGATATGCATGAAACTAGTAACTGTTTGCTGGTTGAGCCCTTAGTATTTGGGAGAATTGCAAGTGGCGAAAGATTAAATTCTGCAAAAATAAAAGACCATATTGAGATAAGAAAAAATGGTTCTATACATTTCTTAGAGAAGCTCTTCTTATCGAATAATATTACTGAACACCTTAGCAGCGCTACAATTGCCAATGGCGCAAACGTTACGGTTCTTGTTGTTTACATCGGTTCTGATGCTGGCAAGTTACTTCCAGTGGTGCGATCTTTGTTGCCCGAGACTGCGGGTGCTTCCTTGGTGCATAAAGATACCCTTGTTATGCGAGCTTTGGCTCCCAACAGTTACGAAATGAGACATTTTTTAATTCCCGTCTTAAAGCGACTCAGTGGAAATCTATTACCTAAACCATGGATGATTTGAAATGAAACTTACTCCAAGAGAAAAAGATAAATTATTAATAGCAATGGCCGCAGAAGTAGCCAGAAAACGTTTGGCAAGAGGTGTTAAACTAAATCATCCGGAGGCTATTGCCATAATTACTGACGCAGTGGTTGAAGGAGCGAGAGACGGTCGAAGTGTTGCAGATATGATGGAAGCCGGAGCACACGTAATTACCCGGGATCAATGTATGGATGGTATTGCTGATATGATAGCTGAAATTCAAGTTGAGGCTACATTTCCGGATGGAACCAAGCTTGTAACAGTTCACAACCCTATTAGGTAAGATTTATCGAATATATAAAAATTTTAAAAAATCAGATTTTGAGTGAAGTTAAAAACCAAATACTTTTGAGAAAGGCCAAAAAATGATACCCGGCGAAGTAATTCCATTAGCAGGCGCAATAGCACTGAATGAAGATAGAAAAAGTACTACCTTGATGGTTGCTAATACTGGTGATCGTCCCATCCAGGTTGGCTCACACTACCATTTTGGTGAAGCGAATAGTGCTCTTGAATTTGATCGTGAGATTGCACTAGGCATGCGCCTTGATATAGCCGCAGGTACTGCAATACGGTTTGAGCCAGGACAGCAAAGGGAGGTCGAACTTATTGAAATCTCAGGTGGTCGAAGAATTTTTGGATTTAATCAGAAAGTTATGGGAGAAATATAATGGCTTCCACGATATCGAGATATGATTATTCGGCAATGTACGGTCCAACAACTGGCGACAAAATACGGCTTGCTGATACCGACCTTATTATCGAGGTAGAGCGGGATTTCACAACCTATGGTGAAGAAGTTAAGTTCGGCGGTGGAAAGGTCATCCGGGATGGTATGGGGCAATCACAAGCCACACGCTCGCAAGGCGCCGTAGATACGGTGCTAACCAACGCGCTGGTTGTAGATTACAGCGGTATATACAAGGCAGATGTTGGTTTAATGGATGGTCGCATTTTGAAGATCGGCAAAGCAGGAAATCCTGATACCCAACCAAATGTTGATATTGTTATTGGCCCAGGCACGGAAATAATCGCAGCAGAAGGTAAAATCTTAACGGCGGGTGGATTTGATAGCCATATTCATTTTATATGTCCGCAGCAAATCGAGGATGCCCTGCACTCTGGAATTACAACCATGTTGGGAGGCGGAACAGGGCCGGCACACGGGACGCTTGCAACTACTTGCACTCCTGGGCCCTGGCATATAGCTCGAATGCTTCAGGCAGCAGATGCATTTCCTATGAATCTTGCATTTGCAGGAAAAGGAAATGCTTCCCTTCCCCAGGCATTAGAAGAGCAAATTAGAGGTGGTGCATGTGCGTTAAAATTACATGAAGATTGGGGTACTACGCCGGGCGCAATAGATTGTTGTTTGGGTGTAGCAGATGCCATGGATGTACAGGTTATGATACATACCGACACTCTGAATGAGTCTGGTTTTGTAGAAAATACAATTGATTCTTTAAAAGGGCGCACAATACATGCATTTCATACTGAGGGTGCTGGAGGAGGACATGCTCCTGATATTATAAAAATTTGTGGTGAATCGCATGTTTTACCATCTTCAACAAACCCAACTAGACCTTTTACAAAGAACACAATCGAGGAACATCTTGACATGCTCATGGTATGTCATCATCTCGATAAATCTATTCCTGAGGACGTCGCTTTTGCGGAAAGTCGTATACGCCGCGAGACTATTGCAGCAGAAGATATTCTACATGATATGGGTGCATTCAGTATCATAGCTTCTGATAGTCAAGCAATGGGCCGAGTAGGTGAAGTGCTCATTAGGACATGGCAAACGGCTGACAAAATGAAAAAGCAAAGAGGGCAATTAACAGACGAAAATGGTAACAATGATAATTTTCGTGTCCGAAGGTATATTGCGAAATATACTATTAATCCTGCGATTGCACATGGAATGTCGAGTGAAATTGGTAGTGTTGAGATAGGAAAACGAGCTGATCTTGTGTTGTGGGATCCTGCTTTTTTTGGTGTGAAGCCAGAAATGGTTCTACTGGGAGGAACAATCGCCATGGCTCAGATGGGTGATCCTAATGCATCTATTCCAACGCCTCAACCCGTTTACTCTCGCCCAATGTTTGGTGCTTACGGGCGTTCAGTAGAAAAATCAGCTGCTACATTTGTTAGTAAGGCAGCTTTCGACGAAGGGATAAAGAATACACTTGGACTGGCGAAGGAACTTTTACCAGTTATCAACACAAGAGATATTGGCAAGGCAGATTTGTTGCTCAATAATGCGACTCCGGTTATGGAGGTGAATCCAGAGACATATGAAGTCAGGGCAGATGGAGAACTATTGACGTGCGAACCTGCTGAAGTTCTTCCAATGGCGCAACGCTATTTTATGTTTTAAGGAGGCGATATGGATTTCCCTCGGTGCGTTGACGTTATACATAGTCATAAATCTGACGAATTTGTCATTTTAGATTACCATGCAAGGTTTTTGCGTCGTAAGGTTTTGGAAACTAAGCGCGGTCTAAAGTTTTTAGTAGACCTTCCCAAAACTCGTTCAATTTCTAAAAATGAAGCTTTTCTACTCGAGGATGGGAGGCTAGTTGGTGTAGTGTTTGCTGATGAAGAACTATTACAGATAAAAGGTGATCTTCTAAGGTTTGCATGGCACATCGGCAATCGTCACGTGCCATGTCAAATAGAAGGAGCACGACTACTTATTAAAAAAGATCATGTCATCAAGGAAATGCTAATCAAGCTAGGCGCTGAGGTGGGAACTGTAAAAGAGCCATTCAATCCAGAGGGAGGTGCCTATGGTCACGGACGCACGCACAGCCATGCCCACTGAGCAAAGTATCTTAACTCTCAGCCAGTGGATCTCCCCATCGTATCCTGTTGGATCCTTCACATATAGTCACGGTCTTGAGGCTCTTGTGAATTTACAGTGGCTGGGTAATGCAGACAGTCTTTGCGAGTGGCTATTCAATATTTTGCAGCATGGTGCTGCTCGTACAGATGCATTATTTTTGGCTGCAGCTTATAAATGCAACTCAGATGAAGCTCTTATAGAAATAAATAGGAAAGCTCGTGCACTTGCAAGTTCCCAGGAGCGCCTTTTAGAGATGGACGAACTTGGTAAAGCATTTAAAAGTGTTACGGAAGCAGTATGGCCAATTGAAATTGATGAGTTGGTATACCCAATTGCAATTGGTTTTTGTGCAAATGTCGAGGGAATAGAATTAAATTTGACAACCAGTTTATATTTGCAAGCCTACGTATCAAATCTAGTTTCTGCGGCACAGCGATTGATGCCACTTGGTCAAACTGAGGCCCAAAAAATTATAAAAACATTATCACCAATTTGTCTCCAAGTTGCAGATGAAACGAGAGATGGCAATTTAGATAATATTTATTCATCTGTCTTTATTTCGGATATTGCCGCAATGAAACATGAAACACAGGTGTCGAGGATATTTAAAACATGATGAATCAAAATGGTCCACTTAGGATAGGCATAGGTGGCCCAGTTGGGGCCGGGAAAACAACATTGACTGCACGATTGTGTAAGTTGATGAAAGACTCATATTCAATTGCCGCCATAACTAACGATATCTATACTCAAGAGGATGCGGAAGCTTTGACACGTATGCAAGTTTTGAGCTCTGATAGAATTCTTGGGGTCGAAACGGGCGGGTGCCCTCATACTGCGATCCGAGAGGACGCATCCATTAATCTTGCTGCGGTAGCGAAAATGAATGAGCGTTTACCTGATCTTGAAGTCATTTTAATTGAGTCTGGAGGTGATAACTTGTCTGCCACCTTTAGTCCTGAATTAGCGGATTTAACTATTTATGTTATTGATGTAGCTGCGGGAGAAGAAATCCCTCGTAAGGGTGGCCCAGCCATCACACGCTCTGATATACTTGTCATAAATAAGACAGATCTTGCACCGCATGTAGGCGCCAGTTTAGAGGTGATGGAGCGTGATGCTTTAAAAATGCGAGGCGGCCTGCCAACTATTTTTGCGTCGCTTAAAGCAGGTCATAATTCAGATAAAATTTTTGAAAAAATTCGTGAAATTGGCGGTTTATAGCTTAATACCCTAAGATCATTCTGTCCAATATATAGTTTAACTTTTAAGAATTTCTAAAATTAGATTTTCATCTAAGATCACATGTGTTGCGTGCCCACCAGTCAGTGCTGCTTTAACAGCATGTATTTTTTTCTCTCCTGATGCAACCATGATGCGTTTTGGAGTTTTTCTTATTTCAGATGGAGTTATTGAAATCATACAATCTTTTAACGGTGATGGAAGATCATCGCCATTGGACTTTATGAAATTGCCACAAAGAAAACCAACGCCTCCATTCGAGATAATTTCATCTAAGTGTTTTCTTTTAATTAGGCCGGATGATAGAACGTGAGTAGTTTCTGTTAAATCCCCAACTGATGTCAGTATCGCACTCAGATTTTCAAATTTTTTTAATTGTTTTTTTATTGCTGGCTCATCTCTTAGAGCTGTGGCCAAACTTGAAGATGATAAAATGGCGGGAGCGTGGAGGGTATGGCATTGAGCGCCAATTTTGTTTGCAATTTGGATTGCGCAATCTTCTGCGCTTAATAATCTATCGGATTCCATCGAGCCAATTACTTGACATACTTCCGTATTGGGTATCCCCCTGTTCGGGAGTTGCTCTCCAATTAGCTTTATTGTCTCCCCCCATGCAATTCCCAGTAAGTCCCCTGGATTGATTATGTCATGAAGTGCAAGAGCAGCCACTCGAGCTGTATGCCTGAGTGAAAAGTCTGATTTAGCTTTTCTTCCAACATATGCAACATAGACACCTTCAAGTTTATATTTCTGTGCTAAATCCCGGGCCATCTTTGAAGAATTAAGGGTCTCGCCATTTACTCGTATATCAACTATGCCCCGCTCTCTTCCTTCCTTGAGATAATTCAAAATAGTCGTACGAGATAAACCAAGACGTTTTGCAATCTCACTTTGATTGAGGCCCTCTTGGTAATACAGCAACGCAATATTTGCGAGATAGCCATCATCTCTTAGAATATAGTTTGGCGAGTGAGTAAATTTCTGTTTGAGTTGCTTCAATAGTTTTTATTATACCTTTATCAGAGTTACTTTGATTTACCGTAAACTTGCTTCTATATTACCACCATCCACGGTCATAACATGTCCAGTTGTGCTTTCAGCACAAGCCAACGCTGTGAATGCATCTGCAACATGTTCAGCTGTAACTTCCTTATTTAGTAGGTTCCCTGCCATGTACTCAGACTCTGAAACTCCACGGGATTTAGCTCGGGATGATATAAAGTCATCGGTAAGAAGACCGGAACGAATTCTATCCGCATTTATACCATTCACACGAATTCCATCAGACCCCAGTTCAAGTGCTAACTGTCGCATTAAGAAAAAAGTTGTGGCCTTTGGAAGCCCATAGGCACCAAAGTTCTTGCCGGGGTTCACTGCTTGCTTTGATATGTTGAACAGAATTTGGCCGCCGCGATTTTGATCTTTCAGAATTTTTGCCGCTTCCGTCGAAAAACTGTAATGAGAGAAAAAGTTCAATTCAAAGGCATTCCGCAATTCTTCATTTGAAATGCCCAGCATTGGACCTGCATGCGCGGCTCCGGCATTGGAAATTAATATATCTAAACCACCAAAATTATTTATAGCAGCCAACATGGCTTGGTTGGCTGCATCGGAATGAGTTACGTCAATTGGAAAATATTTGTGTCCAACGCCAAGTTTAGCTACGGATTCTTCCAAAGCTATCTCGTCTTTGTCTACAAGAATGGTTTGTGCCCCAAGCTTAGAAAAGGCCTTAGCTAGTGCAAAGCCGATTGTTCCAGAGCCGCCAGTTATCATCACAATTTTACCTTGAAATTTGGGTGGTGCACCCTTTCCTAGCTTTGCCTGTTCAAGTGACCAATACTCGCAATCGAATAAGTCTTTTTCGGAGATCGGCCTAAATCCTCCGGCATCTTCGCCAATAGCTCTCACTCGTGCGTTTTGAACTACAAGATCTCCTGCTATGCTGGCTGCCTTTGCATTTGCGCCCAATCCAATTAGGCCGATACCTTCCATCCAAATATTTTTCGGATCAGTAGGCAACATTGTTTTGGGCTGGTCGGCTTTTGGCGCCTGGCGCTCAAACATCGCTTTATATTCTTTTGCATATTTATCCAATTCTTCTTTAATTGCCTCTCTGCCCCTAGACCAAACAGACTCCTTTAAGATTAAAGGTCTACCTTTTATGCGGATCACGTGATCTGGAGAGGCTGTCCCTCTAGTTGAGAGTTCTTCAAGATCATTGCGTTTCAGGAATTGAAGTTCGTCTTTTCCGTTCCTGAGATCCATTATCGGCATAGGTGAATTTGGTCCAATCATATCACCTATCAGGCCTCGTATGATTGGAAATACACCGCTTGCCTTATGGGGTTTGCGAGTGAAAAGGTTTGTTGGATTCTCCATTTTTAGATAGTCGGCTACTGCTTGAGTATGCACGATGATTTGATCATAACTTTCTTTTGCAGTCTCTCCAAAGGCAAAATGACCATGTCCCAAGAGCATTAGGCCTTCTACGCTTGGATTTTGCTCAAAAACTTCTGCCGCTTTTTTTGCTAAAGCAAATCCAGGCATGATATATGGAACAATACCTAGCTTTTCACCAAATATATCTTTGCACACCTCAGTGGCGTTGGGTAAATTTGCCAGAATTAGAAATGGAGTTGCGTGTGTATGATCAATATACTTATGCGGAAGAAATGCGTGCAACAAAGTCTCTACAGATGGGTTGGGTGAGCTACTATCTAGCAAATTAGCGCGTTGTATATTTACCATATTCTCATCGGAAAGCTGCTCAAGTTCTCGCAATTTCTTGAGCGGATCCAACCAAAGGCCTGGAAGCCCTGGCGCAAGTATTGTGTCCAAATCCCACCCAGAACCCTTGACGTGCATAACTTTGCAGGTTTCCCCAAAAAGATTTTTTCTTTCCACTTTAACCGAAGTGTTCCCGCCTCCATGCATTACAAGATCAGGATTCTGACCAATTAATCGAGAGGTATAAACCCGTAGTGCTAAATGTTGATCAGCATCGTCTTTGGACGCTTCAGACGTCCAGGTTTGAGCGTCTTTTTCCTTATAATTATTTTTAATCATTCTTTGTGGCTCCAGCCATTTCTGGGAACATTTCTGCTAATGCATCTTTAGACGCTTCCGAAACACCTCGCTCAGTTATCAAGCCAGTTATTAGTCGATTGGGTGTTACATCGAACGCCGGATTGCCACCAGGAACACCCTCGGAGGTGACTTGAACTTCTGCTATATCATTGTGTGAGTTTCTACCTAAAATATGAGTAACTTCCCTCTCTGGTCGCTCTTCAATCGGAATATCCGTAAGACCATCATTTATTCGCCAATCTATGGTTGGAGAAGGTAATGCAACATAGAAAGGTACTTTATTGTCATGAGCGGCAAGAGCTTTTAGGTAAGTTCCAATCTTGTTACACACATCTCCTTGAGCGGTTGTTCTATCGGTACCAACAATAACCATGTCAACTAAGCCTTTTTGCATAAGATGACCGCCCGCATTGTCTGTTATATAAGTATTGCTGATGCCGTGGCTCTGTAATTCCCAAGCCGTCATTCCTCCTTGGTTTCTGGGTCTTGTTTCATCAACCCATACATGTATTGGAATGTTTTCATTGTGCGCATGATACATAGGAGAGGTTGCAGTCCCCCAATCGACGGTAGCAGGCCAACCAGCATTACAATGGGTCAGCAAACGTACAGGCTCTCCTGGTTTTTTTGTTTCAGCTAATTTTTTGATTATCTTTAATCCAAATTCGCCGATGTTTTTATTTATTTCCACATCTTCTTCGGCAATTCTATGTGCAATTTCCATAGCAACTGCTGGACGTTGACTTTCTCCAACGTTTGCTAACTCAGTTTGCATTCGGTCAAGTGACCAACGTAAGTTAATTGCTGTTGGGCGGGTTTGGATTAGAGTATCGTATGCATTTTTTAATCCGTTGTCAGATGCATCATGTTCCAAAGCTATAGCTACTCCATAAGCCGCCGTTGCCCCAATTAATGGTGCCCCTCTAACCCACATATCTTTTATCGCAGTTGCAAAACTTTGTAATGTCTCTAGTTCAACGACCTTGAAATCATGCGGTAACCAGCGCTGGTCTATTATTTTAACTTTTGAAAGTTCATGATCATACCAAATTGAGCGGTAATGAGTACCGTTTACCTTCATAGGTGTTTCTCCGAATTATATTTTCTTGCAAGACTTTGAATTGCCTGAATATCTTTGATTTGGTTTCTTTCAAGAATGAGTTGGCGACCCATAATGAGGTTTCTAGCTTCCAGTTCTGCCCGTGTTTTTAAGTCAGCTATTTCTTCAAAGTCTGCATTGTGAGCAAGGGAAAGAATACGTCTATGCATTTCAATCCCACATACACCCAATGCATCTGACCAAATATGGTTAAGCACTCCGTTCAGTGCACCTTCTGAGCTATGTCCTTGATTTTCGAAAAGACTTTTTGGAAATAAAATCCCCTGCCTTTCATTGCGCCAAAGATTGCTGAATTCACTTATGAACGTTGAATATATCTCTTCAATAGTTGATAGTATCCAATTTTGGTACTCTTCTAATGTATTTTCAGTTCTATGACCTGGTTGGCTGAAATAAGCCATTAAAAAGTTAGATATCAGCATACCAATATCGAAACCCATAGGCCCGTAAAACCCAAATTCCGGATCTATAATTTTCGTTTCGCTGTCAGTACACATAACTGATCCGGAGTGAAGGTCGCCGTGAAGTAATGTTTCCGTATTTGAGGTGAATTTTAGAAGCATATGCTGAACCTCCTGTTTTAAAGAAACATCGGATCTTAGCGTCTTGATGACTGGCTCAAGTCCTTCTGTGTGGTGGTTCATCTCTGCTTCAAAGTAAGGATCAGTAAAGATAAGGTTTTCGGTGATTGCCATGAGTTCGTCATTGCCTTGGAACAGTGCAGTATCTTTCTTTTTCTCCTTTGTTGACAATGAAAGATCAGATCCTCTAAACGCAGTTCGTGCACAAAAATTACCTAGAGTTTTCCCAAGCCCATTTACGTATTCTCCAGCGATTAATTTTTTTCGTAGAATTACGTGAGGAGAGAGCATTTCCATTACAATAATTGCTTGTTTTTTATTAAAATAATAGATTTGAGGGACGCTGCCTGGATCTCTTTCTCCCTGCCTGCAAAGTATCTCATGTTCAAAGAATGAACGGCTCAATGGAAGGGGCCAACTGTCACCAACTAAGCGTACATATGGTAAAGCTTGTTTAACAATGAGACTTGCTTGTTTCCCCTCAACAACAAATACGAGATTTAGGTTTCCATCGCCGACTTCTGTGACTTTCCATTCTTCAGATTTATTACCAATTAACGACGTTATACTTTCTAAATTTTTTAATCGTTCTGGAAGGGTTTTGGAATTCAGAGGTTCATACTCTAAATCATCTTTCATTTGGAGCCTCTTAACAAAAAACACTGATATTTCAAGCATTGGCAAATTTTGACTTTTGTCAAGAGTGTTGACAATTGAAAAGCCTCTTGTAAGCATAAGTTTTAGGAGGACAACACGTTGGAGCTAGCTTGCCAGATTTCAGGTATTGTAAAATCTTTTGGGCCTAACCGAGTGCTCAAAGAGGTTGACCTAGAATTGCCTTCAGCCACAATTACTGTGCTGATGGGAGCAAATGGTGCAGGTAAATCTACTCTGGTGAAAATATTGTGTGGTGTCCATAATGCAGATGCAGGAACCGTAACTCTTTTTGGAGAAAATTTCTCCCCAGCTTCACCTTCAGATGCGTTTCAGTCCGGCGTAGTTACGGTTCATCAAACTATTAATAATGGAGTAATCCCGGACCTTGATGTAGCGTCAAATCTCATGATTGATCGATTAGCTGACAGTAGTGCAGGTTTTTTTCTACGAACAGAAAAATTACGAGCTGAAGCCAGAAAAGTAGCAGCAACAATGGACTTAGATTTAGATATCACAGCTGAAGTTAAAGATTTGGGACTAGCGGACAGGCAAATGATTGCAATCGCAAGAGCAATGACTCGCAAACCAAAACTACTCATACTTGATGAGCCAACTTCGTCTCTTTCTGCTAACGAAGCTAAACGCCTATTTAAACTTCTTGCCAATTTAAAAGAGCAAGGTGTCGCTATACTTTATATCTCACATCGCATGTCAGACATTAGAGCTATTGCCGACCGTATAGTTACCATGAGAGATGGTAAGATTTCTGGTATTTTTGATGGTCCTTCTCTAGATTACGAGGGCGCAGTTACTGCAATGCTTGGTCAAAAAATGGTTCATGGTAAATTGCAGTTGCAAGAAAAGGGGACGCCCATATTTGAATTGCGTGACGCAAAACTTTCAAAATATAGTAGTCCCTTTGATTTGGTATTTTATAAAAATGAAATCATTGCAATAACTGGCTTATTAGGCAGCGGAAAAACGGCAATAGCCTCTGCTATTTTTGGTTTGAACCCTCTATTAGAGGGAGACATGCTTTTACACGGCGAGCCTTATAATCCTAAAAGTCCTGCCGATGCCATATCAAAAGGTATTTTTATGTGTCCGAAGGATAGGTCTACAAATGCTGTGGTTTCTGACTTCGACATTACAAATAATATGGTTCTCCCGTTCTTGGATCGGCACAGTTGGTTTTCATTTCTGAAGCCAAAAAATTTAGAAAGAAAAGCAACTGTGTCGATCTCAGAATTAGGGATAGTGTGTCAGTCAGAGCTTGATTTAGTTACTACACTGTCAGGAGGCAATCAGCAAAAGGTAATGATTGGTCGTTGGCTTTCAGAAAAATCAGAAGTTTTGTTACTTGATGAGCCCTTTCAAGGAGTTGATATAAAAGCGCGTAGGGACATTGGAAGCCAGATAAGGCAGTCATCTAAAGATAGAGCAACATTAGTCTTCGTCGCCGAGCTCGACGAAGCAGTAGAAATTGCTGATAAAATCGTTGTGTTACATGAAGGTTCTTATTCTGGTATCTTCGAGAATAAAGAGAACAATATTGCAGATATTCTTTCTCTCTATAGTGGAAAACCGTCTGAAACTTTAGCTGAAGCAAGAGGAAGTTTAAATGGGTGAAAAAGTATTATGAATATGAGAAGTTTTGCAATCCGCTATGGTTTTCTATTGTTACTTTTGGGTTTGGTGTTGTTCTTCTCTATAGTTGCAGAGGGTTTTGCCGGTCCACGCTCAGCTGTTTTTATTTTTCAATCCGTTTCTATTACGGGTATTTTGGCGCTCGGTGTTACTGCAACTTTGGTGGTAGATGGATTTGATTTATCTATAGGTTCTGTGGCTACCACTGCACTTATGCTCTCAGCGTATGTGATGGTCGTACTTGAGATGTCAGCCTTCACGGCCATAATTGCTTGTCTTATTATGGGAGCATTTGTAGGTTTGGTAAATGGGCTTCTAATCGTGAAGGCCAGGGTTCCAGACTTATTAGCCACGCTGGGCATGATGTTTTTACTTATCGGACTGCAGCGCATACCTACGGAAGGTAGATCTATCTCTACTGGTATGAAGCTTCCTAGTGGTGAGACAGCAGAGGGTGTTTACTCACAAAGCTTTTTATGGCTTGGTCGACATCGTTTAGATTTTTTCTTAGAAAACCTTATACCAATTCCAGTAATTATATTTTTATTGGTTGGGGTATTTATTTGGCTTTTTTTGGAGCTTACCAGACATGGTAGGCTTATGTATGCAATAGGTTCAAACGAGACTGCCACTGCTTTGGCTGGAGCGAATGTTAATAAATATAAAATTCTTGCTTATGTCATTTCAGGGATTACTGCTTCGATAGGCGGAATTCTACTTTCTGCCAGATTAGGTCGTGGTGATATAGCTTCAGGAAATAACTTGTTACTGGATTCTGTTGCTGCGGCATTGATAGGTTTTGCCGTGTTAGGAGCGGCGAAGCCTAATGCATTTGGCACTGCAATAGGTGCTCTCTTTGTTGGAGTGCTTCTTCAAGGTTTGACGATGATGAACGCGCCGTATTATACTCAAGATTTTGTAAAGGGGAGTGTACTAGTTATTGCACTCATTTTTACATTTGCTCTTTCATCGAAGGGGCGAAAAACTAGCCACTGAATAACAGGCTTTTAAAATACCATGGGAGGTAATTATGTTTAGAAGATCAATACTAAAAATACTAGGAGGAAGCGTTGTTCTACCTGCGCTTTTTTCAACCGCGGTGACAGCTGGTGATATGCCAGCACCGTTTGACAATCCGGGTGACGTAAAAATTGCGCTCGTTAGATATCTATCTACGGGTGATTTTTTTCAGGCCTATCTTTCGGGAGTAGAAACCCAAGCTGCAGCTCTAGGCGTCGACTTGAGAGTTTTTGATAGCAGACAGGATGCGGCTCTCCAATCTGATATGGTAGATCAAGCCATTGCACTTGGTGTTGATGGTATTGTAATTCAACATGGTCTGACCGAGAGTATGCGAGATGCAGCTCAAAGAGCAGTCGATGCTGGTATTAAAGTTGTCGCCTTTGACGTTAATGTAGAAAATCCAGCAATACCTCAGATAGAACAATCAGACTACCTACTGGGTAAATTGGCTTTGGAGCAGGCAATAATAGATAATGGCACAAGTTGGAAAGCCGGCTATGTTTATGTGCCGGGTATTGCTCCGCTAGATCGTCGCCATGCTGCATGGGAAGACATTAAAGCAGCAAATCCAGGAATCGAGGAAGTTGCTCAATTCGGCACTCTCGATAATCCAATAGCTAACTCTAATGCGAACCAGGCGAGATCAGTTTTGCAAGCAAATTCAGATATAACTGTCATGTTTGCTCCTTACGACGAGTTTGCCAAGGGTGTTAAAATCGCAGTTGACGAAGCAGGTTTAACAGATCAAATCGACATATATTCAGCTGATGTCTCTACCGCTGATATTTCAGCTATGAGAGAGCCAAATTCTGCATGGGCTGCTACGGTTGCAACAAATCCTGCAGTGGTTGGAGAAGTTTCAGTGAGATCGCTTGCAATGATGCTTGCTGGTGAAAATCCAGGTAGTAACGTTGTGGTGCCTCCGACACTAATCACACAAGCATTTTTAAATGAAAATGACATAAAAAATATGGAAGACTTGTCTGCAAAAATGCCTCAGTTTGCGCATGCTGATGTTTCAGTGCCAAGCTGGATGCCACTACCGCCGCGATAAATTATAATTAAAGGCTGGATAAATCCTTTATCCAGCCTTTGATATTCAAAAACTGCTTACTTGAACCCATATATTTGCATTTCAATGCTATTTTAATACTCTTTTAGAGACTACCACCATTTTGTAACCAGTAATCTCTGGCCCAATCGACAGATCTCAAAAGAAAGTGTGGAAAACGATCTCGATTATAGAACCCCTTAGTTACCAAATCGATTGGTCTTGGTTTTCCATGAAATGCAATCACTTTAGTTTGAGGTCCTGGTTTAGTAGGTGAAAATATAAGATCTTTTCCTATTGGCTGTCTAAGAGATCGCTTATAGCTAATAACCCAAGGCTCAGGCCAAAATTCAATATTTTCACAAATTTCTTGTACGTAAACTTGTTCAAGTTCATGCTGGTTTACAAGAGTATTTAAGTTGTTTTGTAAATTAGACACAAAATGTGAATACTTCCCAATCTCAAAGCAAAATATACCTGTGCCAACTACTCGTTCATGTGCCAGAGTATCTTTTCCCCAAGGCCCAACATCAATTACTGAGATGGCATTCGGCGCAAAGTTAAAAAACTCATCTATTGAGCCCATTATAAAAGTGTCCAAATCAATAAAAAGCGCATGCCCAGTTAAGTCGTAAAGGTTTTCCTTAAAAATAGATATTTTAGGCCATGCTCCATGATGCCAATGGTCTGGTTCAAGTCCTATATCAGGAATTGGGTATGTTTCGACGTTAATATTTATTCCATCATTTTTATCGGTAAGGCAAATAAAACGAAAATCGCCAGTTATGTTTCTTTTAGCGGCGTTATACAAAACATTTACATAATCGGACGAGTAAAGGTTGCCCCATTTCATGCAAAGCACGGTCTTATTCATATTGTTCCTCGTGTTGAAGCCATAACTAGGCAATGTAAAATACCTAATTATTCTTTATACTTTATACCCATAAAAATAAAATTAAAGGTGTCTAATACTTTCTTTTGAATCTAAAAATTAAAGGATTAGATCAACATCGAATGCTTTAAACGATGCCCTGCCTTTTGAGCTCCTTTAACTCGACTGAGCTCACTCCAACACCATTAAATATTTCTTCATTATGAGCACCAAGAGCTGGGGGAGGGTTAGCTGCAGTAGGATGCTCACCATTTAGTTTAATCCCGGTAGTCACTAATTTTAAATTTCTTTGAACTCCCGGTACATCTGTATATTCAGTCAAAAAGTTACTTTCTGAAATTTCTTTAGATTGCAGGGCTTGGGCAACCGTTAGAACTTTTCCAGCTGGAATTCCAAGGCAATTCAGCTCTTGAGCCCATTTTTCTGCGGACTGCTTCTTTAATTTTTCTTCAAGTTCCTTTTTTAATTTTTTACGATTAATTTTTCGAGCCTCGCGGGTTGCATATTGAGGGTTATCACGTAAATAAGGCAGATCAAGATGATCCGTCAAAGCTATCCAATGTTCATTTTTATTTGCAGCGATATTTAATAGTCCATCGCTTGTTTTAAAGGTTCCGGAAGGTGCAGAAGTGGGGTTTTCATTTCCGCAAGCAAGTGGTTCAACACCCGTGTTAAGATAATTAGACACCGCCCAACCCATTGAAGACATTAAAGCCTCCAACATACTTACGTCAATAAATGCTCCGCGAGGATTAGCATTAAGTGCTGAGGAAATAGCGAATGCAGCGGTTATGCCGCCAACAGTATCAGCCACTGGAAAGCCAACGCGCAACGGAGAACTACTTTGGTTTCCGGTAATAGACATTAAGCCGGACGCACCTTGAATAATTTGGTCATAGGCAGGTTGGTCACTTGATTTGCCAGATTGTCCAAAACCAGAAATTGCACAATAAATTAAATCTGAGTTTATCTTTTTTAGTTCTTCAAAATCTAATCCAAGACGCTTCATCACACCTGGTCGGAAATTTTCTACAAGCACGTCTGCAGTTTCTGTAAGCTGTAAAAAAAGTTTCTTACCTCTTGGAGACTTGAGATTTAATGTTATCGATTTTTTACCAGCATTTTGCGCTAGAAAAGAAATACCCATTAATTTTTTATTGAGTCTTTCGTCTGCACCTAGTTGACGTGCTAAATCGCCTGTTTTAGGAGCTTCAACTTTGATGACCTCTGCGCCTAAATGTACTAATTGGTGACAGCAGTAGGGTCCCGCTAGAACATTTGTTAAATCTAGTACTCGTATACCATTTAAGGGTTTTTTCATATTAATAATTTTCTAAACCACGGCCAAAAGTTAATGAGTTAAATTATTGCTTATGTAAACAATTATATACACAATATTAATTTTTTGAGTAATTAGCCTAGTTTAAGCTATTAATTCCATTTTCAATTATATTGAAAGCTTGCGTTAACTCATCTTTGTTAATTGTAAGCGGAGGACAAAGCGTTAATATTGAGCCACCCCCTACTTTATAGCTCAATCCATTTGATAGTGAGTGATAAAGGATAGCATCCGCTTCGTTCGAGGCCGGTTTGCCATCTACTCGTAAGTCTATTCCATAGAATAAACCAAGACCTCTTACTTCATGAATTATTGAATGCTTTAGTTTAAGAGCTTCCAATTCCTGTAAACCTGAATTGCCCAGAGTTACTGCATTATCAAGTAATCCGTCTTCCATTAGACAATCAATTGTCGCTAGCGCTGCTGCACAACCAACAGAACTTTTTTCATGAGTGTAATGCCCTAAGGCTTTATCTTCGACGACATTTAAAGCATCGTTGGCAAGTAATGCTGCCATCGGGAAAACTCCTCCACCTAAGCCTTTACCTATGACTAACATGTCGGGCTCAACGTCAAAGTGTTCACACACAAACATTTTGCCTGTTCGACCTAAGGCAGAGGGTATTTCATCAAAAATCAACAGAACATCATTCTTTGTGCAAATATCCCGTACTCTTGTCCAATAGTTTGGCGGTGGTAATTCTACGGTTGTCCACCTCATGGGTTCGGCAACAAGGGCTCCAATATCTCCCTCCATTTCGATAACATACTCTAAATAGTTGATACATCCGTCATGGCTCTCATCTGAGCAATTGAAATGACATTTTCCTCTTGTGGGAGGAGGGATATGTTCCGTGCCAGGCATGAGCGGACCTACATCTTTTCGAAACAATTTTTCTCCACCGATTGAGATAGCATCTAAAGAAGCACCATGAAAACTATCCCACATGGAAATTGTTTTATGTCTACCAGTTGCATATCGAGCCAGCTTTAACGCCATGCCGATTGCATTGGTACCACCGGGTGCAAAAAGAACTTTATTCAAATTTCCAGGTGCGAGAGAGGTAAGGCGTTCTGCAAGTTCAATTGCAACCTTATTCGTGTAACGCCGAGGACAAAATGGGAGAATGTCGAGCTGCTCTTTAATTGCAGCTATAACTCGCTTATTTCCATGACCAACTTGATGAACACTATTCCCATGAAAGTCCATAATTTTACGACCTTGGAGATCCTCCAGATATATACCGTCACTTGCTTCTAGAACATTTAAACAAGGTGTTGAGAGTGATTGATGTAAGAAGTACTTTGAGTCTTCTGATAACAATTTCTGCGAATTTGTGTTGATATTGTTTTTCGACCATTCCAACCGTCTTGGAGAGAGGTTGATATCACCCTCTGTGTCAATTGGTTCATTTACATTCTTTTTTTTTCTCATCTTGTATCTCTTCTGAAGTTATCTCTCCATGCCAGACCATCCTCCGTAGCAGCTTGTGGCCTGTATTCACAACCAAATGCCCCTTTATATCCGAGTGCTTCCATCTGTGGTAAAATCTTGGAGTAATTCAATATGCCCGGATGAGGTTCTGCTCTGTTTTCAGCAGCAGAAATTTGAATATGACCAATGTTACTTACATGCTTAGCAAAGGCATCCATGAGATTTTCACTCTCTTTGTATACATGGTAACAATCAAATAAGATTTTCAAACGTGGATGATTTATAGTTTTCAGTATTCCGGCAGCCTGCTCAATTGTTTTGAGAAAATAACCAGGTAGCTGTTCATTACATACCGGTTCGATTAGAATTATTTGAGTTGAGTTTTCCAATGCATAGTTTAGTGAGGATATAAAAGTTTCATTTGCATCATCAGCATTTGTTATACCTGACATTACATGAATTGCAGGAATATTTAATGCCGTTGCGATTTCAACAGCATCATTTATGTCATTTACATATTTCTCGTTGTATTGACTAAGCGATGCGCAGCCAAAAGTTTCACCCATTCTGACATTCATGCCGTTAACCGGCAGCTCATGTTTGGAGAGAATTAACTGTAATTCTGTTAAGTTTTCGTAATGTGGTTCGTCGTGAAATTCTAAACTTTCAAAACCATATTTTTTTGCAATAGCCAATCTGTCTAGAAAAGACAGCTCCTTCCAAAGATAGCCAGTATTAGCTGAAAAATTATGTGCAAAGTTCATCATGGGCCCGTAGTGTCATGGTATCAAAACTTCTCATACTGTTGTATGATTAAAAGTAATAATTAGTACAGTCTTAAAGTGGAGATCTTTTATGCGATTGGAAGAATCAGAAATTGAGGCGCCGCGATTGGGTGAACCTTTTTTACTCACACCAGGTCCGCTTACAACGTCGTATGATACTAAGTCAGCTATGCTTAAAGACTGGGGCAGTTGGGATGGCGATTTTCGGCAAATGACTCAACTAATGAGAGATACACTTATAGAAATGTTGGGCAGCGGTAACGAAAGTTTTGATTGTGTTCCAATGCAAGGTAGTGGATCTTTTTCGGTTGAAGCCATGTTAGGTTCACTTGTACCAAGGGATGGAAAGTTGTTAGTACTTTCTAATGGCGCATATGGTCAACGAGCTGCAAAAACTCTACAGTATTTAAAACGTGATCATATTGTCCTTGATAAAGGCGATTATCTTCCTCCTCGTGGGGAAGAAGTCGCTGAAATTCTGGAAGCAGATAATGATATAACACATGTTGTTGCAGTTCACTGTGAGACGAGTTCTGGTATACTTAATCCAATAGAGGAAATATCTGCAGCAACATATAATGCAGGGCGGAAACTTCTTATAGATAGTATGTCGGCATTTGGGGCTATTTTAGTTGAGCCAAATAAAATAAAATTTGAAGCCATAGTTTCATCGGCGAACAAATGTATTGAGGGTGTGCCTGGGTTTGGTTTTATTCTGGCTCGAAAGTCTGCTTTGGAAGCGGCAGAAGGGAATAGCCATTCGCTTTGTTTAGACCTTCATGATCAGTGGTCCCATATGAATAAAACTGGACAATGGCGTTATACACCACCAACTCATGTCCTTGCCGCTTTTTTAGTAGCACTTGAGTCTCATCGTAAAGAGGGTGGAGTAATTGCACGTGGTGCCAGATATACTAAAAATCAAAATGCTCTAGTGTCAGGGATGAGATCTATAGGTTTTGAAACCCTTTTGAGTGAACGCTGGTTATCACCAATAATTGTGACATTTTTTTGTCCAGCAGATCCAAGTTTCGAATTTACGAGGTTTTATGATTTAATGAAATCAAAAGGTTTCATTATCTATCCGGGAAAGTTAACCGTCGTGGAGAGTTTTAGAATTGGTTGTATTGGACAAATGGATGATCAAATAATGCTTAAAGTAGTTGATGCAGCACGAGCGAGCCTTTGCGAGATGGGCGTGACTGATGCTTCACCTCCGTCAAAAGCTTTGGAAGAAAGAAAACGGCTTCAGTCCTAATATTAAATAACGTTTAAAAGGTAAATTTAATGACACTTGTACCCAATGTAATTGCCAACGAAAGAACCTATTCAATGCCAAAAAGATGCGCTGTCGCCATCTGCCTTGACGGTTGTGAGCCTGAATATTTGGATGTAGCGATAGCTGAAGGATTGATGCCAAATTTAAAACTTATGCGTGAAACTGGCACAGATCGAATTGCCCATTCTGTAATTCCCAGCTTTACAAATCCGAACAACTTGTCAATTGCTACTGGGCGTCCACCTGCAATACATGGGATTTGTGGAAACTATCTTTTTGATCCTGATACGGGTGAAGAAGTGATGATGAATGATGTGCGCTTCCTTCGAGCACCGACGATTTTTTCTAAATTTTATGAGGCAGGAGCTCGCGTTGCTATGGTTACGGCGAAAGATAAGTTGCGCGCGCTGTTGAGTGCTGGCCTTGAATATGATGAGGGACGGGCAATAGCTTTTTCAGCGGAGCGAGCCGGTGAAACATCGATAGCGAATAATGGTGTTGAAAATGCTAGTGATTGGTTGGATATGCCTGTTCCTGAGGTTTATTCGGCAGAATTATCGGAGTTTGTTTTTGCTGCCGGTATCAAATTATTAAAGGAAATGAAGCCAGATATTATGTACCTATCAACAACAGATTATGTCCAGCATAAATTTTCCCCACAGGAGCAGGGCGCTAAAGATTTTTATGCAATGTTCGATCGATATTTAGGCGAGTTGCAAAAGTTTGATGTTGCAATCGTAGTTACTGCAGATCACGGAATGAAACCTAAACATGATGATAATAAAATGCCTGCGGTTATATATATGCAAGATAAGATGGATGAGTGGCTAGGCGCAGGACAAGCAAGGGTCATTTTACCAATAACTGATCCTTACGTTGTTCATCATGGCGCGTTAGGTTCTTTTGCAACAGCTTATTTGCCAGATAAATGTGACGTCGATGACATAATTAGCAGAATTGCAGCGTGTCCGGAAATTTTAAAAGTTATGGGCAAAGATGAAGCAATTAATAATTACGATCTGCCAGGTGATCGCATTGGTGACATAGTTATGATTTCAACGGAAAATCTTACCATTGGGACAAGTGAAGACCGGCATGATCTTGCAGCGCTAAAAGAGCCACTTAGATCACACGGTGGTTTAACAGAACAGGACGTACCATTCATTGTTAATAAGGTTATGGATTTGCCAAATGCACCTAAACTAAGAAATTTTGATGCGTTTTTCTACGCAACACAAGCAGCAGCATCATAGAGGAAATTAAATAATGAAAAAAAACGATATACGTCATGAGGGAATGCGGATCGGTGGAGAAAAGGTCCTTACAGAAAAAGTCATTGAAGTAAAATACCCTTACACAAATGAAGTTGTCGGTACTGTACCAGCTGGTGCTGCTCAACACGCAGCAAAAGCCTTTAAAATTGCGTCTGACTATAAGCCGTCACTTAGTAGATATGAGCGGAGCCAGATTCTTCAAAGAACTGGTGAAATAATTGCAGAAAGACAGGATTACTTAGCCAAATGGCTTACTCTAGAATTGGGGATATGCCATCAGCATGCAATATATGAGACTAAACGAGCACAAGACGTTTACCAATTCGCCGCAGCTCAAGCAATGAACGATGATGGGCAAATATTTTCGTGTGATTTAACTCATAATGGAAAAGAAAGAAAAATCTTCACTAAGCGAGAACCTGTCCGAGCAATTAGTGCCATTACACCCTTTAATCACCCACTTAATATGGTAAGTCACAAGATAGCCCCTTCCATTGCTACAAATAACTGTATGGTATGCAAGCCGACTGAACTTACACCGCTCACTGCTATAACTTTGGCTGATATTTTATATGAGGCTGGTTTGCCTCCAGAGATGTTTCAGATTGTTACTGGCCTACCTGAAGATATTGGTGAAGAAATGATGCTAAACGAGCACATCGACATTATAACTTTTACTGGTGGTGTCCCCGTAGGTAAGTTGATAGCATCAAAGGCTGGGTACAAACGGCAGGCGCTTGAGCTAGGTGGTAATGATCCGTTAATTGTTTGTAATGATCTTTCAGGCAGCGATTTGGATAAGGCTGCTACTATTGCAGTAGCGGGAGCTACTGGAAACTCTGGTCAGCGCTGCACTGCAATAAAACGCATTTTAGTACAAGAAAGTGTAGCTGATGCTTTTGTTCCACTTGTGTTAGAAAAAGCCAAAAAAATCAAGTTTGGAGATCCACAAGATCCAGAAACTCAGCTTGGTTGCGTGATACACGATCAAGCGGCTGAACTATTTGAAAATAGAGTGCTACAGGCTGAGCAAGAAGGTGCTGAAATATTATATCATCCTGGTAGGCAAGGCGCTCTTCTCCCTCCAATAGTTGTTGATAAAGTTCCCCATAATAGTGAGTTGGTAATGGAAGAAACCTTTGGCCCGATCATACCTATGGTGAGAGTTCCAGACTCAGATGAAGAGGTAATAAGAATTTCCAATAGCACTCAATTTGGCTTGTCTTCAGGTGTCTGTACCAATGATTTAAATAGAGCAATAAAATACATAAACAGTTTGGATGTGGGTACGTGTAATATTTGGGAACAGCCAGGTTACAGAATTGAAATGTCACCTTTTGGCGGAATAAAAGATAGTGGAAATGCTGTGAAAGAGGGTGTGATTGAGGCGATGCGTTTCTTTACAAACTTAAAAACATACTCATTGCCATGGCCAGAATAACTATTATGTTCCTCAACCTTATTCTAGGCAAAAAATTTTGTGATTAGTACCTAGCTAATCTGAGAAAGTTAAAATTAGAAATCGTAGGAACGTAATTTGGTCAGCCACATCTTTCCCAGGCATACACATGATGAATTGCCGATAGCTTCTGGAGGTGATGGGTGTTTTCTTTTTGATGAGTCTGGTAAGAAATATTTAGATGCTTCGGGTGGAGCGGCAGTTTCATGCTTAGGCCATTCGCATCCCAAAATAATCAATGCACTTCATGAACAGTTAGATGTCTTGGCATATGCTCATACGTCTTTTTTTTCTTCTGAACCTGCCGAGAAATTAGCTACAAAACTCATAACTAACGCACCTGGTGATCTAAGCCAAGTCTACCTTGTCTCAGGGGGTTCAGAGGCGATTGAAGCAGGTTTGAAATTAGCAAGACAATATTTTCTTGAGACTGGCCAGCCTGGTAGGAAAGAAGTAATTGCCCGTCGGCAAAGCTACCATGGTAATACACTGGGAGCATTGGCGGTTGGTGGCAACGAATGGAGACGCTCACAATTTGCTCCACTGTTGATTGACACGCATCACATAGCTCCCTGCTATGCATACCGAGAGAAGCATGATTACGAAACGGACTATGAATTTGGCCAACGTGTTGCCGGCGAATTAGAAATAACTATTGAGAAACTTGGTTCACAAAATGTAATGGCATTTGTTGCTGAACCTGTTGTTGGTGCAACCCTCGGGGCAGTTCCTGCAGTCGATGGATATTTTAAAACGATCCGAGAAATTTGTGATCACCATGGGATACTTTTGATTTTAGACGAAGTTATGTGTGGTATGGGACGCACTGGTACTCTTTTTGCTTATGAGCAAGAGGCTATCGCTCCTGATATTGTATGTATCGCTAAGGGTCTTGGGGCTGGATATCAGCCAATAGGTGCCACTATTTGTACCGACAAAATTTATGCAGCTATTAAAAATGGTTCTGGGTTTTTTCAACACGGTCATACTTACTTGGGTCACCCCATGGCAGCCGCGGCGGCAAATGCCGTTTTGGATGTTCTGCTAGACGATAATATTTTAGAAAACGTAAATGTTATGGGACATCAATTTAAATATGCTTTGGATACTAAATTTGGTCAACATACCCATGTTGGAGATATTCGCGGTAGAGGATTATTTTATGGTATAGAAATTGTGGAAGATAGGGAAACTAAAGAGCCGTTTTCTTCCTCCTATTTTATAGCAAGAAAGATTAAGGCTATTGCAAAGCAGAGGGGACTATTATGCTATCCCATGTCGGGTACGATTGATGGGAAAATAGGAGATCATATATTATTAGCGCCCCCGTATATTATTAATGAAGCAGAGATAAATGAGCTAACAGACTTGCTCGCAGATAGTTTAGAAGAAGCTCTTCAATCGTCAGAAGAAACAATGTAATCCATTAAACTTTATTACTATAAATCAGGCACCTTAGCTTTTGGTAATCCTTTTATTTGGATCATAGAATGGCAAATCAACGATATGAGCTGGAAATGATCCCTGTGATGTATCGACCTGGAACTTTGTACTTTTATCGAGGGATTTAACGGAAAGCATCGCAAGTGCTATATTTTTTTTAAGCCTTGGGGAGTAGACTGCTGATGTTACTTTCCCCACCTTTTGTTCCCCTTTTTTAACCGGCCAAAACTTAGTATTGGGGCCACCAAGAGGATCGCACTCAATTACTAAACCAACCTGAGTTTTGTCCACGCCTTCAGTTCTGATTTTAACAAGTGCCTTTTTCCCAATAAAATCTTGAGATGAATCTATATTTACAAGCCGATCGAGTCCTAGCTCGAAAGGGTTGGTGCTAATGTCAGCATCGGCATGATAAGACAACATGGCGCCTTCGATACGCCTGATTGATGATGTATGACCTGGTTTAAGCCCCAAGGGTTCTCCAATTAACATTATATGGTTCCAAAGTTCATTCCCCATTGTGTGATCTGTGAGAAAGATCTCATACCCAAGTTCGCTAGACCAGCCTGTGCGAGATACAATCAAAGAAATACCGTTCCATTTATATTCTCGATGCCAATAGTATTTGAGATCTAAGATGCTCTCCCCGAACAACTTAACCATAATATCCCGAGACTTTGGGCCCTGCAATTGTAGTGGTGAAGCATCTGGCTCAAAAATATTTACATCATAGTCTGTGTTTACAGCTACACCCTGTGCCCATAACAAAATGTCACTATCCGCTAAAGAAATCCAAAAACGATCATCCGCCAATTTCAGAAGAACTGGATCGTTAAGAAGTCCACCGTCTTGATTTGTTATCAGTATATATTTGCACTGACCAACTTTCATTTGGGATAGATCCCTTGGTGTCAAAAATTGCACAAATCTTCCGGCGTCAGGCCCAGAAATTTCTACCTGCCGCTCTACAGATACATCGCAGAGTATCGCTTCATTAACTAGGTTCCAGAAATTTTGTTCAGGATCTCCAAAGTCTCGTGGTATATACATGTGATTATATACAGAAAAGCCCGTAGCACCCCATTCTATTGTAGCATCAAAAAAAGGGGATTTGCGGATTTGAGTACCAAATCCGAAGTCATCAAGTTTCTTCATTTAAATATCCAATTAAATTTAGTAAGGGCGGGAGTGGCATATCGTAATCGCCCTATTTAACAAAGACTTATTATGTTTTTAAATTTAATCAATTACAAATTGAAAATAAGCTTATAAATCCCGACAAAAATAATCAGGATTGACGTTGCGCTCAAATTAGATCACAATTCAGGCAGCCAGCATGAGACTTTGCAAGCTAGTTTACGTATTGAATGAAAAATTTGGTGAAGTGAACTAGTGAGATGGCAGAAGTTAAAAAATTACATTTAGTCCAGGCTAATTACAAAATTGCTGATTAATTGTCTCATCATATAATTTTGCTTGAAGTGAATAATAAACCAAATTTTGGATAGAGAATGAGGGAAATTATGGATATTAAGGTTGTGCAAGAACTTAAGTCTGACAGAGAAAAAAAAGAAGGTATTCCGAAGCACGTTGCATTAGATTTAACAAAGGGCGGAAAATTGGCTACAATCACTCTCGCTGATAAACATTACACCTTACGAATAACCAAATCAGCCAAATTGATACTTACGAAGTGAATTTGTTTTGGATGTTTTATCAGTACCTAAAAAGTCTTTTGCTCCAAATTGAGCATTATCAAGTAAATCCAAAATAGCCTTCACTTAATTCTCGTTTCGATTCCGGCTACCACAAAATATACTTCATCGGATACTGATGCAACTTTTTGGTTCATAAATCCTGCTGCATCTTGGAATTGCCTCGCAAGTTTGTTATCTGGAACTATTCCGGATCCAACTTCATTACTTACAATAACAATATTTGTCTTGGAAATTTCCAACGCGTCTGCAAAATTACAAATCTCTTTGTTTAAGTCGCTTTTTGCAAGTAGATGGTTTGAAAGCCATAGTGTTAAGCAATCGATTAAAACTGGTTTGGCGCCATCTAAGCTATGAATTGCTCCCGTCAAGTCTAATGGGATTTCCAAGGTTTGCCAATTGCTGCCCCGTCTCTCGATATGGTTCTCAATTCTTTGAGCCATCTCATCGTCTAGTATTTCGCTAGTAGCAATATATACAGCTTGGGAACCATAGCATAATGTTCGCTTTTCAGCTGATAAGGATTTGCCTGACCTTGCGCCGCCTGTATAAAATGAAATAGTCATAAAAATTAAATAAGCATAAAAAATAAAAAGATTTAACAGAAAACGGCATGACAAATATAATTGGGAAAAAATTTATTTTTGTTCGGCATGCTGAAGTAATTTTGGATGGTCGTTTTTATGGTTCAAGAGATATTGAGGCTCATCCACCGAATGAAGCGCAAATTGCAGCGACCCTGAACCTTTTGCCGCCAAAATTTAATCTCTACACGAGTCCAGCAAAAAGGTGTTTGACTACTTGCGAGAGCTTGTTTCCCGGTATTAATTGCAATCAGATTGATGAATTTCGAGAGCAAGATTTTGGTGATTGGGAGGGTACTATATTTTCAGAAATACCGGATATCGGAAAGTTGAGCACAGATCAATTATTTGATTTTTATCCGCCCAACGGCGAAAGTTTTGCAGACATGGCCGTTCGTGTCAATTTTGCTATCGATAAGATATTGGCTCAAACATCGACGCAAGATTGTAATGTAGTCGTTGCCCATTCAGGAACTATCCGAGCTGTTATTTCTAGGTTGGTGGGTAACTCTGCACTTAGTTTTCAGGTAGACAATTTGTCGGCAACCGAAATTGTTTTTTTGATTGATAGTCTCGTTATAAATTACCTAAATAGGAACTGTAACTAATATAGAAATGAAAGAGTTACGAATATAATTCTGAGAGTTATTTTGAGACGTTTTTATCGACATAAAATAATTGCGGATTTCTTTGCTGTATTGATGCAATTTACAAGAATTAAAATTTATTGGCCGTATTTTTCAGATGAGCCGCCTGACTTAAAGAGGGCTAGCTGGGCCTTCCCACTAGCGGGGTGGTTACTAGGTTTCGTGTCCGGTGGGATTGGGCAAATTTTGATTTTTTTAGACCTACCGGCACTCCTTAGTTGCACGATTGCTACCGCTTTATGTGTTTACCTGAGTGGCGCGTATCACGAAGATGGGCTGGCAGATATGGCTGATGGTTTTGGAGCCGGCGGTAATGGTGAAAGAATAAGTTCGATAATTCACGATAGCCGCTTGGGTACATATGGCGTATCTGCATTATGCTTAGCGATAATTATTAGGATTTTAGTTCTTTACAGCCTCGTCGAAGAAGGCTTTTCGCTATTTCTGGTGATGGGGGCAGGCTTGGCGGCTGGCAAAGGTTTTATCATGATAAACCGAAGAATTTTTCCAGTATCAGAATTTGCTGGTCCCGAAACGGTTTCTTTCCTTGGAAATGATGCTCGCCAACTTTTCTGCCTTTTGATTTGGGTTTTCCCGTGTTTCCTTATTTTCTCACTATCACAAATTGTAATTGCTATATTTCTTAGTTTTATTGTTGCGCTTTGGTGTGGCTTTCGTTCAAAATTCTACCTTGGTGGTATTTCAGGTGACATTTTAGGGGCCACCGCATTTTTAACAGAACTTTGTTTTCTGTTGGCGGTACTGTTAATGACTTAGACGAGTAATGTCTAAGTCATTAAATTTTTGTAATTATCCGTCAAAGTCGACAATTTCAGTGAGCTCTAATGCTCTTTTACGTAATTTGGCAATTGTCATTAGATTCACGTCATCTGCTTCGAAACTGCCCCAACTCTTGACTAATTTATCAGCCTGCGTACCTGGAGCTATTGGGTATTCAAAGTTAGCAGTCGCATAAATTTCCTGTGCATTTTCAGAACTCAAGAACTCCATAAACTTTAAAGCATTTTCTGGGTTAGGAGAAAATTTTGCCATCCCTATGCCTGATACATTGACATGGGTGCCTCCATTTTCGAATTTTGGGAATATTATTCTAACGCTATTCGCCCATTCTGCTTGTTCTGAATCTTCAAGCATTTTGCCCATATAGTAAGTGTTCCCAATTGATATATCGCATTCACCCGCCCATATGGCTTTAACCTGAGCCCGATCATTCCCCTGAGGTTTTCTGGCAAGATTACCTTTCAAACCGTTCAACCAATTTATAGCGAATTCTTCACCATGATGATGGAGAATTGCTGAAGTCAAGGCCAGGTTGTAGGCGTTTAGGCCTGAGCGAGTGCAGATCTTACCTCTCAATTTAGGATCTGCTAATTGTTCATAAGTTTCGACCTCACCATTTTTTATTCTTTCTTTACTTGCATATATTATTCTTGCGCGTGTGGTTAAGCCAAACCAAAGGCCATTTGGATCTCTGTATTTTTCAGGTATGTTGCTATCAAGTATCGTGCTGTCGACGCTTTGCGTTAGTTCAGCATCTACAAGGGCTGAAAGCCGTGAAATATCTACTGTTAGAACGATATCTGCAGGGCTCCGTTTACCTTCTGCCTTCATTCGTTCAATCATTCCTTTCTTTAAGTGAACGATATTAACTTTAATTCCTGTTTGATCTGAAAATGCGCTTGTAAGTGGTTCGATTAAAAATGGCTGGCGGTATGAGTAAATATTTAGTTCTGAAGCAGAAACACTACTGCCAAGAAGCATTGCCATTAGGATTTTAAGAGAGAGGAAATATTTCATAATGAGTATCCTTTTAAAATTAACTTACAATATTTGTCAGGATTTATATATATCTGAGTAAATTAGTCAAGAATAAATTTATGACTTCATTATTTGTGACCTTGTGAGTTAAAATATTTGTAGTGCGTTGGAATAAGTTTGCCGTTAAAGTGCTTTGTTAAACGAGGATGATTGTTTGGTCCGCGAAAGAGAGAATATGAGTGCTTTCCAATGTGCTCTTGCCGAAGATATAATATTTATGAAAACTATTGAGGTCTGCCAAAATGGCCGCGAAACCTACCTTAAGTAACATTATAAATGCTAAGATATACGATTTATTAGATTTAGAATTAATAAAAGAATACAAAAGGAAACTTGATATAAATGGCGTACTTGCTCTTCCAAATTTCCTGGAAAATAAAGCACTGAAAGAATTGATTATTGAGGCTGAGCTTGCGGCATCTGAGGCTTTTTTCACTAATTCAACTCACAATGTTTACTTAACCCCCGTAGACACTCGTTTTCCACCAGACCATGTGTTTAATAAGCAATTGGTGTCTTCGAAGGGTTGTATTTGTATGGATCAAATCCCATCCAATTCAAAACTCAAAAAACTATACAACTACTCAGGGTTTAAAAATTTTGTAGCAAAAATAGTCGGTGAAAAAAAATTATACCCATACGAAGATCCACTTTCATCGATCAACGTGCATTATGCGGGCGAAGGTCAGGAGTTAAATTGGCACTTTGATAACTCAGAGTTTGCCATTACTTTGCTATTACAAAGTCCTCTTGAGGGTGGAAAATTTGAATACATAAAAAATTTCCGCAATGCTGAAAAAAACGAAATGAACTTTGAGGGTGTAGCAGAGTTGCTAAACGGTTCAGTAAAACCCGAGACCTTAATTATGGAGCCTGGAACATTAGTACTTTTTCGTGGTCGTAATTCAATACATCGAGTGACACCTTCAATTGGTGAGCAAGGCAGAATTCTTGTTGTCCTTGCTTATAATTCACAGCCGGGGATAGCACTTTCAGAAAGCGCAAGAAAAACCTTTTACGGTCGCCTTAATTAGCAGTTGCTGCAAAATACATCAGTAATAAATTTCTAGATAACAATTATCATGCTTTATGTTATAAATACTTGTCTGAGCGCTTAAAAAGAATATTTATACATGATCATAGAAATTTTTGTTACTTGCTTTCTTGGCTAATTTTATAGCTCTCGTTTATTTTTGAGGTTGTCCAAGATTTTTAGCTTTGAGGGCGGATACAGGAAATTATATAAAATAGAGAAAATTGGGAGTATCTAATGAAACTTTTAACGAAAGTCAGCCTTATTGCAGTATCTGTTGGTTTCGCTACTGAAACTTTTGCAGAAGAATGGAATGTATCCGTTTGGGGTAAACGTAGAGCTTTTACCGAGCATGTTGAAAAGTTAGCTGAGCTAGTGAGTGCAAAGACTGGCGGGGAATTCACTATGAATATTTCTTATGGTGGGTTGTCAAAAAATAAAGAAAATTTGGATGGAATAAGTATTGGCGCATTCGAAATGGCACAATTTTGTGCGGGTTATCACAGAGATAAAAATAGGGTTGTAACGGTGTTAGAACTTCCATTTTTGGGTGTTGAAACGCTTGAACAGGAAGTTGCGGTGTCGAGCGCTGTTTACGCTCATCCTGCCGCGACGGAAGAAATGTCGCAGTGGAATGCAAAACTACTTATGACATCACCCATGCCTCAGTATAATCTCGTTGGCACTGGTGAGCCGAGAGATACGCTGGAGGATTTTAATGGCATGCGAGTGCGCGCTACTGGTGGATTGGGCCAAGCATTTAAGTCTGTAGGTGCAGTTCCAACATCGGTTACGGCTACAGAAGCATATCAAGCTATGGAGTCGGGTGTCGTTGATACAGTTGCGTTTGCTCAGCATGCACACCTGTCTTTTGGAACAATAAATCAAGCGGATTGGTGGACTGCAAACCTAAATCCTGGAACTGTGAATTGTCCGGTTGTAGTTAACATTGATGCGTATGAAGGACTTTCTGCTGATCATCGGGAAGCGCTTGACGGATCTATTGAGGAAGCGCTTGATCACTACCTTGATAACTACGGCAAGTTATTGGCTAAGTGGGATACTGTTCTTAGTGAAAAGGGTGTGAAAAAAGTTGAGATAAGTGACTCTGTTATACAGGAGTTCAGGGCAAAAGCGGCAGACCCTATTCGGGATGCTTGGATCGCTGATATGGAGGCCCAAGGTATTCCTGGACAGGAGCTTTACGATTTAGTTATGAGCACCTTAGCAAAAGCTAAAGCTTCAAATTAATTCCAAACTTAAAGTTGGGCTGGCTCACACCGGCCCAACCGATTAGCTCTGGGAGCAATTTATGGGTGGCCAAGTATCTGTAATTGAAGACTCAAGTCTATTGAGTCGCTTAGATTTAGGCCTTCTAAAAATAGAGAGAGCTTGTGCTTTAATCAGCGGCTTGGCAATATTTTCTCTTATGTTTCTAGCAGCATATTCTGTTACCGGACGAAAATTTTTTAATTCACCGCTGGCGGGTTATGTCGACTATATAGAAGCTGCTATGCCTATAATTGCAATCATGGGTGTTTCCTATGTTCAAAGAGACGGTAGCCATATCCGAATGGATCTTTTCGTATCATTGTTAAAGGGACGTTCGTTATGGATGTTTGAACTGATATCGGTGATATTAATATTTATATTGATTACGTCTCTTACATGGGGTGCTTGGTTACACTTCGATCGATCTTTTGATTGCGCACGCCCGTTTTGCAGTCGGGATAGCTCAATTGATATTGGGATACCAATTTGGCCATCAAAACTGGTTGTTCCGTTTGCTTTTTCAGTATTAGCTTTACGTCTTATATTGCAAGGAATTGGATATTCACGCGCTCTTTTCTTAGGTTTAGAGAAGCCGGCGGCTGTACCACTTGTGCTGAACGCCACGGAACAGGCAAGGCTGGAAACAGACGCTATTGATAGAGCGAAGTAATGGAAAATATTACAATAGGTCTATGGGTGAGCGGCGGAATGCTGGTTCTCGTATTCGCAGGGATGCGAGTAGCTTTTGCTGCTGGTCTAGCAGGCTTTTTGGGACTTGTTTGGCTGCGTTGGAACGGGTTTGATTATGACCCAGATAGGTTCGCGAAGGCACTGCAAATCAGCGTCAAAATTGCTGGGCTGACCCCACACTCCAAAGTAAGTGCACAAGTACTTAGTTTGATCCCTGTATTTATTCTGATTGGCTATTTGGCTTACTATGCAAAATTGACAACTGCCCTGTTTGAGGCGGCTAAGCGTTGGATTGCCTGGGTGCCGGGAGGCTTAGCGGTATCAACGGTTTTTGCGACTGCAGGTTTCGCGGCTGTTTCGGGAGCATCAGTTGCAACGGCTGCTGTATTCGCTAGAATTGCCATCCCTGAAATGCTCAAAATAGGTTACAATAAGCAGTTCGCGGCTGGTGTAGTGGCTGCGGGCGGTACGCTGGCCTCATTAATTCCACCGTCTGCAATTCTTGTTATTTATGCAATAATTGTTGAACAAGATGTGGGAAAATTATTACTAGCCGGGTTTATTCCAGGTGCATTTTCAGCTGTTGTCTATGGTGCTTTAATTGTGTCGATGGCTGTTTTTTTTAAAAATATTGGACCTCCTGTCAGTGGTTTTACTTGGAAAGAACGAATTGAAAGTTTACCTCCGGCCTTCCCAATTGTAGCTGTCGTCATCATCATTATTTTCTTTGTTTATAATCCATTTGGAGACGCCTGGGGGACACCGACGGAGGGTGGGGCGATAGGAGCGTTCATTGTCTTTATAATGGCTTTGTACAGAGGAATGCGGTTGAAGCAACTTAAAGAGGCTTTGCTAGAAACGGCAAAATTAACCATAATGATTTTTACCATAATATGGGGTGTATTGATATATGTAAGATTTCTGGGTTTTGCGGAGTTGCCCGATGCATTTTCTACGTGGATTACGTCTTTGGAAATGTCACCAATTTTAATACTAATCTTTATATTGCTCGGCTACGCCATCCTTGGCATGTTTATGGATGCTATTGGAATGTTGCTACTAACCTTGCCTGTAGTTTATCCTGCGGTAATGGCCTTAAATGGTGGCGAGTACGTTTCCGCAACTGATAGTGCTTTTGGAATGTCTGGGCCGATGTGTGCAATATGGTTTGGAATTCTGGTGGTGAAAATGGCCGAATTTTGTTTGATCACCCCACCAATTGGATTGAATTGCTTTGTTGTTGCTGGAGTGCGTGATGATTTAAGTGTTCAAGATGTATTTAAAGGCGTTACACCTTTTTTCATAGCTGATGCTTTTACTATAGCTATTTTGATAGCTTTCCCTCCGATTGTTCTTTGGCTTCCATCACTCGCTTAAAAGCATATTAGTTTTTTGGTTGTAGGCTATTCACTATACCTTCCCCATACATCATATTTTGGCCATATTTTGCAGCTAGTATTGTTTATCATAGTAGTCGCAAAATCTGTTTCCTTGATCCGACAATACCCCACCAATCTTTTGTAGCTCATTGCACCAGTTAACTCACAGATCACCTTTGAATTCTTAAATTGCGAGGCAAATTTAGAAGCACGCTGGCCTTCTGCTGTATCATTTTCGGGGCAGTCTAATGCCGCTATACGGACAGGGATATTCCCCACCTCAATCGTATCGCCGTCTCTGACGTGGGAGATTATGCCGGTAAGCACGGAATATTCGAGAGCTTTTGCTTGCGGAATAAAAGTAGAAATTATCAGTAATATTAAGATCATAAAGCTGAAGACCCTAATAATAGAATTATACCTGCCGAGGGCACAAAATAAGATAATTTAATCTCCTTCTCAGCGAGTCCCCGAAAATTGAGAGCGCCAGTTTTCACACTCCTCATCACTTATTTTTTGGAATAACACCTCTGGAACTGTAAATTTAGAACCTGCGATCAAAGTATTGGCGGCCTCAAGTACTTTTTCGGGCCAGCTCCAGTCATTACAGTCCATTGCCAACATAAGTTTTTCTGATGTAGTCGGAATAAACGGTTGAGATAAAATCGCATAAATTCGAATTAAGTTAAGCGCTAGTCTAATTTGCGCAGCGGCTTTGCCTTCATCCTCTTTATATACAGACCATGGTGCCGATGATTGCAAATATTCGTTTCCTAAAGCCCAGATTGCGCGAAGCTCAGATGCAGCTTTGCGAATTTCTATTTTTTCCATATATTTTTCGTAACTTTTTACTTGGCTTGCTAAGCTATCAATCAGACTATTTTCGGCCTGACCATAGTCTCCACCGGCTGGTATTTCTTCACCAAATTTAGACCGGCAAAATTTGGTTACTCTGCTTACAAAATTGCCTAGAACATCTGCCAGATCTTTGTTTACGCTACTTTGAAAATTATCCCATGTAAATTCAGAGTCAGAACTTTCAGGAGCATGGCTCAGCAGCCACCAGCGCCAATAATCCGCTGGAAGAATGTGGAGAGCATCGTCCATGAAAACACCTCGCCCTCTCGAAGTGGAAAATTGACCGCCGTCATAATTTAAATAGTTAAAGGATTTTATATAGTCTACTAGCTTCCAAGGTTCTCCTGAGCCCAAAATAGTGGCAGGGAAAGAAAGAGTATGAAAAGGTACGTTATCTTTTCCCATGAATTGGGTATAGACAACGTCATCAGCACCTTTATCAGTGCGCCACCACTTTTCCCAGTTGTTCCCTTTACCCGCATTCACCCATTCCTGCGCACATGCGATGTACTCAATTGGAGCATCAAACCAGACATAAAATACCTTGTCTTCCATTCCAGGCCAAGGACTGTTACCTTTTTTAACGGGAATGCCCCAGTCTAGGTCTCTTGTAATTCCACGATCCTGCAACCCATCACCATCATTTAGCCATTTCTTCGCAATAGATGTTGTGAGAACGGGCCAATCCGTCTTACTGTCAATCCAGTTTTCCAAGTTATCTTTCATATTGGATTGGCAAAGATACAAATGCTTAGTTTCTCGTTGCTCCAGTTCTGTTGCCCCCGAGATTGAGGAGCGCGGGTTTATAAGATCTGTAGGATCTAACTGCTTCGTGCAACTGTCACATTGATCGCCTCTAGCATCTTCAAATCCACACGCAGGGCAGGTTCCCTCGATATAACGGTCTGGTAAGTATCTTCTGTCAACATGAGAATAAATTTGCGTTTCTATAACTTCTTTAATTAAACCTGCTGCTTCTAATTGACCCGCGAAGTGCTGAGTTAACTTATGGTTTTCTAGGCTTGAAGACCTTCCGAAGTGATCGAAAGAAAGGCGGAATCCATCTGCTAATTGCGCTTGAACTGCGTGCATTTCCTCACAATATTCTGATATGTCTTGGTTAGCCTTAGCTGCTGCCAGCTCTGCAGGGGTTCCATGTTCATCTGTTGCACATAGAAATAAGACTTCATTACCGCGTCCTCGCTGATACCTAGCATATAAATCAGCGGGAAGCTGGCTGCCAATTAGATTTCCAAGATGCTTTACGCCATTAATATAGGGTATTGCTGAAGTTATAAGGTGCCGCTGCATAGTAAGCCTGTTGTTTTACAACCGTTTAGCTTATGTCGATGAAATTTGGAAGGGACATAGCTAATTAACTTTATCGTAAATGACCTTGCATCAATTTTTTGGGTTAATGGAACACTATTTTTTATCTTTATTAGTCGATTTCAAGAGTCTGCCGATTAAAAATGATGTCCGCGGTGAATAAATATAGTCCGTTTTTTCCTCCACAGATGGTCTTGAGAGCATTCTGTAAAACCCAAAAATAACTAAACCTAAATGTCCTACAGCTATTAAGTAAAATAAAGCTGCAGGTCCAAATGTACCCATCAGGACGGAGGCTGTGTAGGGTGCTGCAATTGCGCCTACCGCGTAAAAGAACATTAGGGCTGCCGAAAGCTCAACTCGCTCATAATCATTAGCAAAGTCATGAGCATGAGCAGCCGCCACCGAAAAGATAGGAAACGTGGTAAACCCGAATAGGCCAGCTGTAATCATAAGAGTGTAAATATTAGTTGTCGTAATATTGGCAGTTACGGCGCAACTTATTATCGCAGCAAATGATAGCCAAATAAGTACCCAACGGCGGTCTATTTTGTCTGCGATATATCCAATCGGGTATTGAGCAATTGCTCCGCCGAGAACAAAGGACGCTAAAAAGTAGGCAATAGCAGTAATCTCAAGTCCTACCTGTTGACCAAAAATAGGACCTGTCATTCGAAAGGAGGCTCCAGACAGGGCAGCGACTACCACACCAACTGCAGCGAGCGGTGATCGGCTAATTGCCAGCATGGGCCTAAGTCTTGGAGCCTGAGGTGTTTCTGGCTGGGCTACCCTAGTTAGGGTCAAAGGTATTAATGTCGCGCAACATAATAATGCGAGAAGGTTATAAGATACGTAGCTAGCGGGTTCTAAAATTCCTATTATCAACTGAGACATTAAGGATGCTCCCATGTCTACAACCCTGTAGCTACCCATAGTTCTTCCGCGAGTTTCGTTTGTTACTTTTGATTGAAGCCACGATTCTATTATTGTGTAACAACCTGCAACACAGAACCCAGACCCTATCCGCATTATAGCCCATGCATAGGGATCTATTATTATCATGTGTGCTAACAGTGCGATTGCGCCGGTCGCAGTGAAGGCCGCAAATGCTCTCGAGTGGCCAACATTACCCATTAGACGGGGCGCCCACCAGCATCCTATGAAAAAGCCAATAAAATGAGCAGAACCTAACAAGCCAATTTGGTCGGTGGTAAAGTTCAACTTTAGTCCGGAAAGTGCATCCAACGGACCAACGCCACCGTTTGAAAGCTGTAGCAGAACAACAGAGAGATAAAGAGCGGCAAAAGAAATAATTAGTCTCATTAACTCATTTTTCGTTGTCTTCTTTTGTGAGGGCGATGCAGAACGTTATATATCCGTTCTTTTCATGGAGCTAATGATATTTCAAGTTGGTTTTTAATTTCTGTTAGTAAGAATTTTTTCTCTGGCACTAAGCGTGCGCGCGTCAAATCTATTTTCCATTGATATGGTGTGTTTGTATGATTAGATCTAATACACCAGCGTGTTTCAACACCTAATGCACCTCCATCCTTTGGTGTTAGTATCAATGGCAATGGGGCAACCTTTGTTGATTTACAACTTTTAGCTGCCAAGTGCATACGCCTAATTTGTGTGAGGGTGGGGATCTGTTCTAGCTCTGCTATGATTAGTGGTGGTGTGCCAATTCTGAGACTTTCTTCTATGCACCACAGTGTGTTCTTAAAAGATGGTGAATTAATAAATATAAATCGATGTGGGTTAACCCACTTTGAGACTCCATTTGGGTTAATCGTATGCTTAGAGTATGAAGGACAAATCCATAATATCGGGCCTTTGCACCTTTGAGCTAAGAGGAATGGAAAAAATAATTTAGCTGGCCCATAGCATTCATGTACGCGTCCATGTTCCAGTCCTATATTTTCATAAAATGGAATTTTAGGTTGGCTTGTTGTGCTGCCGTTTATCAAAAGACTCAGGTTCATAAGCAAAAATATCATGTTCTTGTTTTGTTCTCAAATAGTTTCTTGTGTTTAACAATATTTTGTCTAGGACTTAAATTTGATACTTACCGGGAGAAATCATTATGAGGATGTTTGATTTAGGGCAAACGGGGTTAAAAGTTTCTGAATTATGTTTAGGTACCATGACTTATGGCACACAAACATCTGAAGCTGATGCTCACCAGCAAATTGATTTATGCTTATCAAATAATATAAATTTCATCGATACGGCTGAAATGTATCCAGTAAATCCAATTTCGGCTGAAACCGTTGGGCGCTCTGAAGAAATAATTGGTCGATGGATATCCGCAAACAAGAGCCAGAGGTCAAATTTTATATTAGCCACTAAACATTCGGGAAAAGGTCTCTCGCATGTTAGAAATGGTGCGCCAATCACCAAAGACACCATTCAGGATGCCGTAGAAGGTAGTCTCAAAAGGCTTAAAACTGACTATATTGATTTATATCAGTTCCACTGGCCAAATCGAGGCTCATATATGTTTCGCCAAAACTGGAAATATGATCCATCTAAGCAAGACAAAAAAAGCACATTAGAAAATATGTATGAATGCCTCGTTACCCTTCAAGATCAAGTAAAAAAAGGAAATATCAGACATTTTGGCTTGTCAAATGAAAGCGCCTGGGGAACTGCTAATTGGTTAAAACTGTCAGAGCAACATAATTTACCCAGAGTCGCGACTATCCAAAATGAATACTCGTTATTATGCAGATTATACGATACTGATTTAGCTGAATTAAGCGTTAACGAGGGAGTTGGTCTAATGGCTTTTTCGCCCTTAGCAGCTGGTCTGTTAACAGGTAAATATTTGGACGGCAACGTACCAAAAAATTCACGGAAGTTAATAAATAATGATTTAAGTGGAAGAGACAATACTAGATCAGAAGTCGCAGTTAGGTCATACTTGAGCATAGCAGAAAAGTTTGGAATTCAACCTATACATCTTGCATTAGCTTGGTGCAGGACGAGACCATTTATGTGCTCTTCCATTTTTGGAGCAACGTCAGTCGATCAGTTGCCAGTCATTTTAGAATCATTAGACATTGATTTAAATGATGAATGTTTAGATCTGATAAATGAAACTCACAAACTTAATCCAATGCCGTACTAGATATTTGGTATTCTGAAAAATTGAATATTGGTAATTGTAGATAATGGAAATATGGGTCCTTCTCTCACTTGGTGCCGCGATTTTCCAAACGCTACGGTTTGTTCTCCAAAAATTTTTAAGTGATACAGGGCTGGGTGTCGATGGAGCAACCTTTTCAAGATTTATATATTCTGCTCCAGTCCTCTTGGTTATCGCCCCAATATGGTTTGGTTATTTTGGCTATCCAACCGTAAATAAGAATTTTTTTATTTTTTGTGTGATTGGGGGAATTTCTCAAATATTTGCCACACTTTGCGTAATAGCACTTTTTAAGCAACGCAACTTTGCAGTTGGCATGGCTTTCAAAAAAACAGAAACTCTGCAAATTGCCCTGGTTTCATTTATCGTGCTGGGCGAAAAAGTATCAACTACTGCGTTTTATGCGATTTGTGTTGGATTTGTAGGATTAATTCTTCTGTCAAAAGAGGCCTATCAAACAAGCTTTTTTAAGTATGGGATATTCAACCGGTCCGTTCTGCTGGGTCTTCTGTCAGGTTTTTTATTTGCAATTTCTGGTGTATATTATCGTGCTTCTACCCTTTCTGTATTAGATGAAAATTCAATTAATAGAGCAATTTTGACCTTAACATGTGTCTTAGTGTTTCAAGTAATTATTATGGGCGGATGGCTGCTAATTTTTAATCGCCGTGAGCTGATTGTTGTTTGGAAAGCACGCAATATTGCAGTTTGGGTTGGGCTTACCTCTTTAGTAGGTTCGTTCTTTTGGTTCTGGGCGTTTTCGCTAGTAAATGCAGCTTTGGTAAAAGCCGTAGGTCAAATAGAATTACTATTTTCAATTCTAGCCAGTACCGTTTTATTCAAAGAGAAGATAACCTTTAGGGAACTAGTTGGTATTTTTACAATTATGCTAAGCGTTCTAGCAGTGATTGCATTATCTTAAGTTAGCTAATGTAAGAAAATTCACTCATACCGTCACAATTTTGAAAAAATGGTACTCTTTCGATATCCATATTCTTACTTAAATTTGAAATTACCTCGGCAAATACAACTTCTGTAATAAACGGCAAATCAAATTTCCTTACTTCTTTAATGGGTATCCACTGTAAATGAGTCAGTTCGTTGGAAGCGCTCGAAAAATCATCTAGATTGGTTTCTTCGGAAAGGGTATCTGCATCAAGATACAAAAATCGAGCGTCGAAGCGTCGTGGGCGTCCAGGTGGAGTAATTGCTCGGAATACAAATTTGAAGTTAGATGCATCGGGGACAAACCCTAAGTTTGCAAACGGCTTCCATTCTGGCGGAACTACCCCAGTCCATTCTTTTTTATGACCTACTATAATTCCTGTTTCCTCAAAAAGCTCTCGAATTGCTGCAACACTAAGTGCAAAAACTAAACCCTCGTTACACTGATAAGCCATCCTGGCACTACATTTAGGGTTTAGTTGTTTGAAAGAATTTACCTGAAAGTCATTTTTTTCAACGGCTCCTCCTGGAAAGACAAATTTGTTAGGCATAAAGCTAGCATTTTTGCCCCTCTGTCCCATAAGAACAGATGGACTTGATTTACTATTGCGGATTAATATTACAGAGGCCGCGTCTTTAATTTTTAAATTTTTAACCATTTTTAAACGCAATCTTTTGCAACAAGACGATAACAGACACTATAAAAGTTATTTAAAACCCTCAATATGTCCAATCAAACTACCACGCGACGTAATTAATCGGAGAAACAACTTTTGATGAAGCCACACCCCATAATATTTTATTTTGCAAAGAAAATAAGCCGTGGGAATTAATTTCTATAAATATAGTTTAATATTAAACTAATTTTATTACTTTCGTATATATGCTGTTTCCACAAAGCTTTCTTGTCAAATCTTATAAAGTCGATAAAGGTTATACGTGCCGGCTTATGGGGGTAGTTTTATGCTGAAAGATATAGCAAGGAGTGTTTGGTCAAATGCTTACGCTCCATATTCGAAGTTTAAGGTTGGAGTGGCAATTAAAACTATTGATGGATCAATATTTTCAGGAGTTAATGTCGAAAATGCTGCATATCCGGAAGGGACATGTGCGGAAGCAGCAGCTATTGCAGCGATGTGTGCTACTGGTCAAAGGGAAATAGCAGAGGTTTATGTAATAGCTGATTGCAAAGAACCCGTTCCCCCATGTGGTGGCTGTCGCCAAAAACTGGCAGAATTTTCTAAGCCAGATGTTCCCGTAACAATGGCCACAATAAGTGGAAAGGAAAAGACCACTTCGGTAAGGGACCTTTTACCCGGTTCATTCAGCAATGACTTTTTTACTGAGATATGAAAAACTTCACTGCTCAATCATTACTATCAAAAGTAAGAAATAAGGTCTCGTTAACGAAGGATGAATTAGTCTGGTTTGCGAGAGGGTTAGCAAATGGTACGGTTACTGATGCACAGGCAGGAGCCTTTGCAATGTCTGTTGCATTAAACAGTTTGGGTAGCCAGAAATCTCGAACTCACTGGACTTTAGCAATGCGGGATAGCGGTAAAACTTTATCTTGGGACGTTGGATTACCGGTTTTGGACAAGCATTCAACTGGAGGGATTGGCGACTGTGTTTCACTTGTTCTAGCTCCACTTCTTGCATCAGTCGGTGTTTGTGTTCCAATGATTTCTGGAAGAGGTTTAGGACATACAGGTGGTACTTTAGATAAGCTTGAGTCAATCCCAGGTGTGAAGGTTATGCTCTCCGACAAAAGACTCGTCCAAATTATCGAGAATTGTGGTTGTGTAATCGCAGGAGCCAGTCAAGACATTGCCCCAGCGGATAAGCGGCTTTATGCAGTAAGAGACGTTACATCAACTGTTGATAGCTTAGACCTTATTACAGCCTCTATTTTATCAAAGAAACTTGCTTCGGGATTAGATGGTTTAGTTTTGGATATTAAATGTGGGTCTGGAGCATTTATGACAGACTTAAACCAGGCTACTAAACTTGCGCAGGCTTTGGTTAAAACGGCGAATGAGGCGGGCTGTCCGACAACTGGACTTATAACTGACATGAACCAACCTCTAGCTCCTGCAATGGGCAATGCCCTTGAAATTGTTGAAGCAGTCCGCGTTATGTCTGGAGATAAGGGAGGAAGATTGCGGTCTATAACGGTGTCGCTTGGCGCCGAGATCCTCACAGCTCAAAAAATATTTAAAAATACAGAAGAAGCGTCGGTCGAATTAGAGAGACAAATCAATAATGGCGCTGCTATGGAAAAATTTAGTGAAATGATTGCATTAATGGGCGGTCCCAGCAATTTTGGTAATGATTTTGGCAGGTACCTTCCCGAATCCACTGCGGTTATTGAAGTTTGTGCCTCTGCGTCAGGATATTTAGTAGGATGGGATGGGCAATTCTTGGGAAATATCGTTGTTAAACTTGGTGGTGGGCGACTCGTCGAAACGGACAAAGTTGATCATGCCGTTGGATTTAGTGATATCGTTAGTGTTGGGACGAAATTGTCAAAGGGAACGCCAATTCTTAAAATTCACGCCGCGCGTATTGATCATGCGGAGTCAGCAAAAATACAAGTTTTAGGAGCAATGAAAGTGAGCGATACCCCTCCGAAAGAAGCAGAGTTAGTTTTGAAGCGAGTAATTTAATGCCCAGAGCTATACTTCTTGTAATGGATTCTGTGGGGGTTGGAGGGGCCATCGACTCGGATAAATATTTTAATGGCTCTATAAGTGACTCAGGCTCAAATACTATTCTCAATATTGCAAAAGCATGCGAGTCTGGCATTGCAAGTGAAGGTCGAACTGGTCCCTTGAGGGTTCCAACTTTACAATCTTTAGGTCTGGGAAATGCGATTTCTTTATCAACTGGAGATACAGCCCCAAACATTCCAATCGTTGAAAAAGGAGCAGCATATGCGGTCGCGGCCCCGGTATCGATGGGAAAAGATACTATAACAGGTCATTGGGAGTTAGCTGGTGTACCACTGGATTGTGATTGGCACTATTTTCCAGATACTGATAAGGCGTTTGACACAGAATTAGTGAACCTCATTTGTGACCTTGGGAAACTTGAAGGCATTCTGGGCAATTGTCATGCATCTGGAACAGAAATACTGAATGAACTTGGTGAGGAGCACTGCCAGTCTGGTAACCCAATTTGTTATACGTCGGCTGACAGTGTTTTTCAGATTGCAGCCCATGAAGAGTATTTTGGTTTATCTCGCTTATATGATTTATGTCACTTACTGGCACCATATCTTCATAAAATGAACGTGGGCAGAGTGATTGCTCGTCCTTTTATTGGCAACAATAAGTCTGGATGGTCACGAACCATCAACCGGCGTGATTTTGCTATGGCGCCTCCAAAAAAAATACTAAGTGAATGGATGCAAGAAGATGGGATTGCGACATTAGCCTTGGGAAAAATAGGGGATATTTTTTCAATGCGTGGTTTCGATCGCCTTATAAAGGGTGAGGATGTTCAATTAATGCAAGCGCTGGAATCAGAAATTGAAACTGGATCTGATGATAGTTTTATTTTTGGTAATTTTGTAGAGTTTGATACCTTGTACGGCCACAGACGTGATATCTCCGGTTATGCAAAAGCTTTAGAGTGGTTTGATACCGAAATTTCAAAAATAATTAGTAAATTAAGGAAAGATGATTTTTTAGTTCTAACTGCTGACCATGGAAATGATCCAACCTGGAGCGGTTCTGAACACACTAGGGAAAATGTTCCTATTCTCATGGTAGGCGCTTCTCCCAATAAAAATAAAAAAGTGAATTTCGTGGATGTTGCTGCAACAGTTGCTAATTATATGAGTTTACCTACAATTGGTCCCGGAAAGAGTCTCTTATGAATATGAGAAAATTGCCGAAAATCGAGCTCCATTTGCATCATGAGGGTGCAGCGCCGCCTAGTTTCATCCAGCAACTTGCGGCGGAAAAGAACGTTGATCTATCTGGTATTTTCAATGCTGACGGCGATTATAGTTTTTCAAATTTTAATGAATTCTTATCTACTTATGAAGCTGCGTGTCAGGTATTAAAAGAACCAGAAGATTTTCATCGTCTTACTTTGTCAATATTAGAAAAGTCGGCAGAAAATGGTGTAATTTATACAGAAGTTTTTATTTCACCAGATTTTTGTGGTGGAGGAGATTTAACTGCATGGAAGGAATATTTAGCGGCGATAGAGAGTGCTGCGGATATTGCAAAAAAAGATCAAGGGATAGAAATGCGAGGTATTGTAACTTGCATTAGACATAATGGTCCAGCCCTAGCCAAAAAAGCTGCGATTTGTGCAGCAGAGACAGCTTCCATCTTTGTTGTAGGTTTTGGCATGGGGGGTGATGAACTAGTCGGTAGCCAAGCAGATTTTAAATTCTCTTTTGATATGGCTGAGGAGGCTGGGCTAGGATTAACGACACACGCAGGTGAATGGGGAGGAGCTGAGAGCGTGAGACAGGCGATCCAGGATCTCAGCGTTACCCGTTTGGGCCATGGCGTTCAAATAATTAATGATAAGAATTTAATAAGGGAAGCTATCGATAAAGAAATAACATTGGAAGTTTGCCCTGGTTCAAATGTATTTCTTGGTATATTTGAAAAGCTCTCACTGCATCCCATTGATTCACTATTAAAAAGCGGTGTCTCAGTGACAGTATCTACTGATGACCCACCCTTCTTTAATACAACCATGACAACAGAATATAATAATCTTAAAGATGTTTTTGATTGGGATGAAGACATCTTTAAAGTTATAAATCAAAATGCAATTCACGCCGCTTTTTGTGATGAGAAGCAAAAATTAATATTACTCGAGAGGATAAATTCTGAATGGACCAAAACCTAATTATTGTTGATCATCCATTAGTCCAGCATAAGCTTACTTTGATGCGAGAAAAAGAGACTCCGACTGCATTATTCAGACAGTTATTACGCGAAATAAGCCAGTTTTTGGCCTATGAGGTGACTCGCGAACTACCCACACGTTTAAAAAAGATTGACACACCACTTGTTCCGATGGATGCACCTGTGATGGCAGGTAAAAAGCTGGCTCTAGTATCAATTCTTAGGGCAGGAAATGGCCTTTTGGATGGTGTGTTGGAATTGATCCCGTCTGCCCGCGTTGGTTTTGTTGGTCTCTACAGAGATGAGAAAACATTGCAGCCGGTCGAGTACTATTTTAAGGTTCCAGATGGCATAGAGGACCGAGTAGTCATTGCGGTAGATCCAATGCTTGCAACTGGAAATTCATCTGCAGCTGCAATTCAGCGTTTGAAAGACGCGGGAGCTAGGGATATAAGGTTTTTATGCTTGCTTGCTGCACCTGAGGGTGTTGAGCGAATGAGAGAGGCGCATCCTGATGTTCCGATTGTAACGGCCGCGGTAGATGAAAAATTAAATGAAAATGGTTACATTGTGCCTGGACTGGGTGATGCTGGGGACCGTATGTTCGGGACGAAGTAAATATTATTTCTTTGCCATGAGTGTCGGTGGTTAGCCACCGCAAATAGTTTGTAAAGCAAGCCAAGAACTATCGTCCAAACTTGGTTTTCTAGCTTTTTCCGATGTTTTCTCACTATTTATCAAAAATTGCGTGGTTTGGCCTGTAACATCTTTGGCGTATGAGTATGGCAGGGAAGAAATTTCTCTATTATTGAACTCCTTCATTAGGCTCTCTAAGTCTAAACTCTCTTTCTTTTTTGTGATCCAATCTTTCGAAAAGCCTCTAAGGGTCTTGGCATCGGGACTTTTCCCGAACAGAAACTGAATTATTTCCATATTGCTCATTTGCTTCATGAGCTCGTCCAAAGCATTACTTTTTGCTTCCCTTTGTATCTGGGCCAACACATAACCTGCCAACACATCAGGGTCATCAAAGTCTTCTACAAGAGCTTTTGAAACTACAATTATTTTTCCTGGAAGGTGTAGTACATCAATAGTTTCACTCGGCACTATGTAAAAGGTGTATTCTAAAAAGCCTAAGTTTGAGACAAATTTATCTAATGCCATTTTCCCAAGTTCTCTTGAGCACGGTGCTCCAACAAATGAAATAAATTCATTCAACACAGCTTCGCCAATTTCCTGTTCTCTAACCTCTGGAATTATTTTTTGGGTATAATCGCGCAGAGCAGTGGGAAGCCAAAAAATACTTAACCCCGAAATTATAAGTAAAATTGATGCTAAGCTATAGATACGCAGCCGACCTGGCTTTGGTCGCCTACGACTCACCACTTTCATTAATTTTTCGATCGCTTCTGCCATTTCATTTTCATTATTCCCCAACTCAAGTGTTTCACTGGGATCCCCATCTGGATGATATAGCTTATGCCCATCTTTAGACTGTTTTACAGCCAGTGCGGCAAGGGACCAGTGAGTGAGTGGTTTTTCATTTATATCAGTGATGACTAACGATGACTCACCAATTGATATTATTACATCAATCCTTTGAGCCTCAGCACTCTTGCGCCAAATCCCCGTTGCTTCCAATCTTTGATACTGGGTTAAGGCAGTCATCTTTATCTACTTTTTAGACTTGGGTTAGCGCAATTATCTAAACTAATCGCTACGTTAAATCCTTAGCGACTTTTCGGAGTTCAAATTTTTGTATCTTGCCGGTCGATGTCTTCGGTAATTCTTGAAAAACAATTTTCTTAGGACATTTAAATCCAGCTATTTTCGTGCGTGAGAAATCAATCAATTCACGTTCGTTTGTTACAGCATTAGGCAGTAGCTCCACAAAAGCACACGGTACTTCTCCCCACTTATCGTCCGGCATTGCGACAACTGCACACAGCGATACGGTCTCATGTGCCATAAGCACGCCTTCAACCTCAACCGAACTAATATTTTCGCCACCAGAAATAATTATATCTTTCGCACGATCGGCTATTTGGATATATGTATTTGGGTGCTGGATCGCTATGTCTCCTGAGTGAAAATAGCCTCCTGAAAAAGCTACATTCGTCGCCTCCTCATTCTTGTAGTACCCTTTCATAACTGAGTTACCTCGGATCATTATTTCGCCCTGTGTGGTGCTGTCCATCGGAATTTGTTTCATTTCATCATCCATAACGGTGATATCTTCCATCATCGGCATAGCAATGCCTTGCCGAGCCTTTATAGTTGCCCGTTCCTCATCTGTAACAGTGGCCCAGTCATTATCTTGCCATAAACATTCTGTAACGTGCCCATATGTTTCAGTTAGGCCGTAGACCTGAGTAACATTGAATCCTAATTTCTCCATCTTGTCCAATGTCGCAGGTGCGGGTGGAGCACCCGCTGTGAAAACTTCAACTTTGTGGTCAAAATGCTTTCTTTCTTTTTGGTCTGCATTCACAATCAAATTAAGGACAATAGGAGCTCCACCAAAAAATGCGACTTTTTCCTGCGAAATAGCACTATAAATTGCTGCTGCTGAGATTTCCCTGCAGCATACTAGTTTACCTCCAACCATTGGCATGAGCCATGTATGGTTCCAACCGTTACAATGAAAAAGTGGCACTATTGTCAAAAAGACTGGGAATATTTGCATTCTCCATGAAACAACAGTTCCCATGGTCATCAAATAGGCACCGCGATGATGGTAGACCACTCCCTTTGGTCGTCCCGTCGTTCCTGATGTATAATTTAATGCCAGGCTTTCCCACTCATCCTGTGGCATCAACCATTTAAATTGTTTATCTCCAGATGACAAAAATTGCTCATAGGTTACGTATTTCCCACTGCTTTGAAATCCTGCACTAGGGTCTGGAACCTCTATAATTAAAGGAGGTTTTCCGTCTACTTTAGCACATGCACTCTCTGCTAGTGGTAAAAATTGGGTGTCAACCAAAACAACTTTAGCTTCTCCATGGTTAAAAATGTAGGAAACAGTATCCACGTCTAAACGAGTGTTTATCGTGTTTAAAACAGCGCCACATGCTGGTACACCAAAATGAGCCTCAGCTTGTGCAGGAACATTTGGCAAAATAGTCGCTACAACGCTGCCAGGTTTTACACCAACGTCGATTAGTGCCGACGCTAGTTGGCTACAGCGAGCATAATATTCAGCATAATTTACTCGATGATTATTGTATACAACTGCTGTGCTAGTCGGGAATACTTTTGCTGCTCTTTGTAAGTGAGAAAGTGGAGTTAACGGAACAAAATTCGCTTGAGTTTTCTCTAGTCCTGTTTCGTCTTTCATCCAGCCCATATCGGTTCAGCCTCTAATTGTTTGTTCACACGCTCGTACCATAATAAAGCTAAATTTAATAGCTTTTGCAACTCAACTAAGATTAGTGGGTAACATTTTTTATTTTTAGAATTGGCTTTTTGACTTTTAAAAAGTCTAGTCTAATTTTTCAGGCGAAAATCGCTCATAGAAGGCCTCATTATTTTTTCCCATATCAGCTAGAAGAGGCGGGCAGTCAAACCTTGGTCCATAAGTTTTGCATAATTCCTGACTGCGTTCTGCAGCGTATGGGGTTCCTAGGATATCTAGCCAACTTAACGGCCCGCCTGACCAAGGAGCAAAGCCCCATCCCAAAACAGCACCTACATCTCCCTCTCGAATATCCATCAGAACGCCTTCCTCCAATGCACGTACGGCCTCTAGCGCTTGGATAAACATAAGTCTATGCTGCACTTCTGTGAGGTTGGGTGTAGTTTTTGACAGAGGATACTTTTCTTGTAAACCAGTCCAAAACCCTTCTCTTTTGCCATTTTCGTTATAGTTAAAAAACCCAGCGTTGGCTTTTCTTCCTAGACGGCCCTTATCTTCCATCCAAAACAAAATTTCGTCAATTTGATCGTTCGGATATGATTTTCCCATAGCCGCTCGAGTAGCACGTGCAATTTTTGCACCCAGTTCAATGGAAGTTTCATCCACGAGTTGTATTGGTCCTAGAGGAAATCCTAATTGCTTTGCCGCGCTTTCAATTATACTCGGAGGTATCCCTTCAGTAATCATTCTGAGCCCTTCATTAAGGTAAGGAATGATGCATCGATTAGCGTAAAAAAACCTGGAGTCGTTGACAACAATGGGAGTCTTTTTGATCTGGCGAACAAAGTCCAACGCTTTTGCAACTGCTCTATTTCCAGTTTTTTCCCCTTTGATGATTTCAACGAGCAGCATTTTCTCGACGGGGCTAAAAAAGTGTATCCCAATATAATTCTCAGGATATTTGCTCGCCTTCGCCAATTCGCTTATTGGAAGTGTTGAGGTATTAGATGCAAATATACAGTCTTCCCGGACTATTTCTAAAACTGCCTTCGTGACATCAGATTTAACCTTTGTATCCTCAAAAACTGCTTCGATAATTAAATCTGCCTTAGAAAGTCTTGTGTAGTCATCTGTTGCTAAAATACGGTTGAGGATATCGTCTTTAATTTTGTCAGATACTTTTCCACGTTTTATACCGGCATTTAGATATTGTTCGGAATAAGCCTTACCCTTATCTGCAACATCCTGGCTTCGATCAACTAACACGACTTCGATGCCGGCTTGAGCGGCTACCAAGGCAATGCCGGCCCCCATCATTCCCGCGCCCAACACTCCAACCGTCTTTGCACGCTGATCTGGTACTTCTTTTGGTCGAACAGCTCCCTTTTCTAGCGCTCCTTTACTAATGAATAGGCTTCTAATCATAGCAGATGAAGAAGGGTTCATAACAATATTTGTGAACCAACGCGCCTCAATCTTCAGTGCAGTATCAAAAGCAACCAGTGAGCCCTCATAAACGGCACTCATTAAGGCTTTCGGTGCAGGATAAGCGCCCATGGTTTTACCAGTAACCATAGCAGAAGCGCCGACAAAAGTCATGAAGCCAGATGGGGAATAGGGTGCGCCGCCAGGTAGTTTATAACCTTTTTGATCCCATGGCTTAACTATATCCGCATCACTTGCCGACAGAACCCAAGCTTTTGCATCTGACATGGGAGTATCGCTAACCTCATCGATAATTCCTGATGATTTTGCCTTGATTGGGTCTACAGTTTTCCCTTCAAGCAGAAACTCTGATGCTCCAAATATGCCTAATTTTCTAACTAACCTTGTTGTTCCTCCAGCTCCCGGGAAAATACCCACTTTAATTTCAGGTAACCCAATTTTCGCTTTATTATTATTTGCAGCAAAAATGCGATGAGTGCAGAGTGGAATTTCTAAGCCTATTCCGAGCGCGGTTCCCGGAAGAACTGTTACAATAGGTTTTCCACCTTTGTTTGTTTTGGGATCCATTCCTGCGCGTTCGATTTTACGCATAATTGTATGCATTTGCATGAACCCGTCGAACAAACCTTGGGTAGGATTGGCACCATTTGAATTTTTTAAATCTGCTAAAACTTTGAGGTCCATTCCAGCAGCAAAATCAGGTTTTGCACTCGTGATTATAGCGCCACTTATATTATCATTTAATAGGACTTCATCGACTAGGCTATCCAAAAGTTTAATAGCTTCGAAATTTAAGATATTAAAAGGCTTTTCGGGGCAATCCCACAAAATGGTAGCTATCTGATCTGTGTCTATCTTTATTGTAAAATCTGCCATTTTATACCTTAAACTCGCTCAATAATTGTTGCGGCACCCATCCCGGATGCTACGCATAGAGTAGCGAGACCTATTGTTTTATCTTGACGTTCCAATTCGTCTAATAGTGTTCCTAAAATCATTGCCCCAGTGGCGCCGAGTGGGTGTCCCATCGCGATTGATCCACCGTTCACATTCACTTTATCATGATTTACGTCAAACGCCTGCTCAAACATGAGAACTATTGAGGCAAATGCTTCGTTTACTTCAAAAAGATCAATGTCACTGATTTTAAGTCCGCTATCTGAGAGAATTTTGTTCGTGGCTGGGACCGGTCCAGTTAGCATGATAGTTGGTTCAGTACCTACTTTACATGTTGCCCGAATTTTAGCTCTTGGCTTCAATCCTCGAGCTGTACCAAAATCCTGATCACCAATTAATATTCCTGCAGCTCCATCGACTATGCCTGAACTATTACCGGCATGATGAATGTGATTAATTTTATCTATCTCTGGATATTTCATTAAAGCCACTTTGTCGAAACCGGGCATCGTCTCTCCCATATCCTGAAATGCTGATTTTAATGCACCGAGCTTTTGCATATCGGTATCAGCTCTTATATATTCATCGTGCTCAAGAATTGTTAATCCATTGATGTCAGTTACCGGTACAATTGACTTAGAAAATCTATCTTCATTCCAGGCAATACTTGCTCTTTTTTGACTTTCTACTGCTAATTCATCTGCTTGATCGCGAGAAAAACCATGCTTTGTGGCAATCAAATCAGCACTAATCCCTTGCGGTACAAAATAATTATTCATGGTAAAGCTTGGGTCAACAGCAACAGCGCCGCCATCACTACTCATTGGAACTCGGCTCATGCTTTCTACACCACCAGCAATGTAACAATTTCCAGCTCCTCCTCGAATTTGATTGGCTGCGAGGTTGACTGCCTCTAATCCTGAAGCACAAAATCTATTAATCGAAATGCCAGGTACGTTTTCATCTAATTCAGAAGCCAAAACTGCTGTTCTTGCGAGACAAGCCCCTTGTTCTCCAATTTGAGTAACGTTCCCCCATATTACGTCTTCAATAGAATGTCCGTCTAATTCATTTCGCTTTTTAATATTGTTTAAAACTGTTGTAGATAAGGCAAGAGCGGTTACTTCATGTAGACTGCCGTCCTTCCGTCCTCTGCCTCTAGGAGTACGGACTGAATCATAAATAAAAACTTCTTTCATATTAAATCCTTTACTTCGGTGGATATGCTCGCTCAAGTAAGTCGTAAGGGTGCTTCCAATTTTCGTATGTTTCAATGTTTGATAACCAGCGATCGATATTCGGATAAGATTTTCTATTAAAACCAAAGTCTTCTGGGTAGAATAGATATGAACAACAGGACAAATCGGCAGCGCTGAACTGATCTGCTGCAATCCAATTTTGCATACTGAGGTGACTTTCCAATATAGAAAGAGCAGTACTATTTCGCTTCTGAAGATAACTAATTACTTCGATGGGTTTTTTGTCTTTCGGAATAAAATTCATTAAAAACCGAGTAGGTCCAAGGCTCCCTGATAATCTCGAATTGTCCCATAATACCCATCGTAAAATTTCAGAACGTTCTTGTTCATTTTCCCCAAAATAGATGCCTATTTTCCCATGCAGATAGTCTAATATAGCGCCTGATTGTGAAATTTTTTTATCACCATGTACAAGAACAGGAACTTCAGCCATTGCATTTATTTCATTTTTATAAGTTTCCGATCTTGCTTCACCCCGAAAAAAGTCGATGAAGATCTGCTGCCAGTCGACTTTTGCGAAATGAAGGGCCAGAGCAATTTTATAGGAATGCCCGCTTTCACCAAATGAATGTAGTTGGAATTTCATAATGTATCCTACTTAGAAATTTTCTGGATTCAATTTCATGACTGCGTCGGATCCTGCTCTGATGCGTGCTAGGTGTAGCTTTGTAAATGGTAGCTGTCTTTCCATAAAATATTGGCCAGTTGAAATCTTGCTTTGATGAAAATCATTATCATGTGCTCCTGAGGTTTTTGCTTCAAATGATGCCTTAGCCATTCTACACCATATAAAACCAAGACATACGTATCCAAACAGGTGCATGAAGTCATAAGATCCAGAAAGTGCATCGTTTGGATTCTTTATCCCTTTGTCCATGAAATACAGGACAGCACCCTCTAAATCGGCTGTCGCAGATTTCATGGGTTCTAGAAATATATCATCAAATTCTTCCAATTTATTTTTATTTTCTTTTATGTAAGTCTTCAAAATTGTGAAGAATGCTATCATATTTTTGCCTTGATCCTGAGGCAATTTTCGTCCGACCAAATCCAAAGCCTGAATACCATTCGCGCCTTCATAGATCATAGCAATACGTGCATCTCGTGCAAATTGAGACATTCCCCATTCTTCTATATATCCGTGTCCGCCAAATATTTGTTGGGCTTGAATTGTCATATCAAAACCCTTATCAGTTAAAAATCCTTTAATGACAGGTGTTAAAAGTCCTATTAAACCTTCGGCATTGATATCTGAGGTTCGATTAGCTTTGTCTATGATACTTGCACCCCAAAGGATGAATGCTCTACTTCCTTCCGAGAAACATTTCTGATCCATTAAATTCCGTCGAACATCTGGATGGACAATGATTGGATCAGCTAATCCATCAGGATTCTTACTACCTGTGACATCTCTTCCTTGTAAACGGTCCTTAGCATATGCAAGAGCATTTTGATAAGCCAACTCTGCTTGTGAGAGGCCTTGCAAACCCACCCCAAGCCTGGCTTCGTTCATCATAGTGAACATCGCTCTCATACCCTTATGTTCTTCACCCACTAAATATCCGGTTGCTCCGTCATAATTCATTACGCACGTAGCATTTCCATGGATTCCCATTTTCTTTTCTATTTTCCCCACCGATACTTGGTTGCGGGCTCCTAAAGAGCCATCGTCGTTCACCAAAAATTTTGGGACAATAAAAAGTGATATGCCTTTTACGCCATCAGGTCCATTTGGTATTTTCGCAAGAACTAAATGTATGATATTCTCTGCAAGGTCGTGATCACCTGCGGAAATAAAGATTTTTTGTCCACTTATTTGGAATGTTCCATCAGATCTCCTAACGGCCTTTGTCCTCATCAGACCTAGATCTGTCCCACAATGAGGCTCAGTCAGGTTCATTGTACCTGTCCATTTGCAATTTACCAAATTCGGCAAGTACTTTTTTTTCTGTTCATCACTGCCATGAGAATAAATTGCAGAATAAGCACCATGTGTTAGGCCGTGATACATCCCAAGTGCCATGTTTGCACTAGCAAACATTTCTCCAACTGCAATGCTGACCAGATACGGCAGACCTTGGCCCCCAAATTTTACATCACAATCAATTCCAGTCCACCCACCATCTTTGAGTTGATTGAAGGCTTCTTTGAAACCAGGTGGCGTATAAACTACACCATTTTCAAAAGTACACCCATGTTCGTCTCCAATAGAATTCAATGGTGCCAGTACCTCATTAGAAATTTTTGAAGCTTCTTCTAAAATCGCATTTAAATACTCGTTATCCAGTTCGCTGTACCCTGGTATCGGACTATCGTGAATTTCTAATACGTTCTGTAATACAAATTTTATATCTTCAATTGGTGCGGAGTAGCTTGGCATTATTTTGGTTCCATTTTACTATTCGGCTGGCTCATAAGACAACTTGGCTTGAACCATAAGTTCTTTTCCGAGAACCAATTGTTCCTTCAACTCTTTAATCGTTTCGCCAAGTTCATAGTGCTGTGACTCAAGTTGTTTCAGTCTTTCTTTTGCCAATTCATACGTTTTGACGAGCTGTGTCTGCTGTTGATCACCCATGTCATATAAGTCAAGCAATTGTCTGATTTCTTCCAGCGAGAAACCAAACCTTTTTCCTTTAATAATCAATTTAAGACGTGCTTGGTCACGTTTTGTAAAAAGTCGCCTTTGACCGTCTCGAATAGGAAATAGAAGCTCTTTAGCTTCATAAAACCGCAGTGTCCTAGCGGTCACTCCATATTCGACGCACATTTCACGGATGCTTAACGGGTCACTCATCTTTAACTCTTTTTGTTTCATCTTAATTGATAAACTAGAAAAGTTAACGTTTACGTAAACAAACGTTACGTCAACTTAGTTCTCTAAAGAGTTTTTAGTTAATTTCCGGAGCTCTTCTAATTCTTTGATTGTCTCAGCCAATTGCTTTTGTTGTTCGAAAAGTTCAATAAGTTTACGATCAGCCATATCAATGAATACATGCATTTGGGCGTCTGTTCCCTCTTTATCATAAATTAATAGCCACTGTCTGAGTTCTTCTAATTGAAATCCAAATTTCCTGCCGCGCAAAATCAATGTCATTCTTGCACACTCTCTGGCACCATAAAAACGTGAGCGTCCAACCCTTTCTGGATTCAATAATTCAATATATTCGTAGTACCGTAAAGTTCGTGGTGTCACCTCGAATTTTGCACACATTTCCTTGAAAGAAAGCTTACCTTCACTCATACAACACCTCAAGTCTTGCGCCAAGTGTAGTGCTGTCTTACTAATCCATCAAGGTCGATGAGAATAATTTTAGTAACCCATAAGATTCAATTTTAAATCTACCAATATTTGGTACCTGCTTAAGGGTTATCATACTTAATATCTGAAGGGATAGGATTTGGATTCTTCGATAGGCATAACCCACCGCCGCGTAATGTCCATAGCGCTTCCTATTGTGCTATCCAATATTTCGATTCCAATCCTCGGCGCTATTGATACTGGTGTGATTGGGCAGCTTGGAAATGCCGTTGCAATTGGGGCAGTTGGGATCGGTGCGATAATCCTCAGTGCAGTTTATTGGTTGTTTGGTTTCTTGCGAATGGGCACCACAGGGTTTGTAGCCCAAGCATATGGCAGAGATGATACATCCGAAGTGTTAGCTCTACTTGTCCGTGGCCTTTTAATTGGTTTAGCGTGTGGTTTTTTTGTCATTTTAATACACCCAATATTATTTTGGTTATCTTTTCTAATATCTCCGAGTTCCGCTGAAGTTGAGTTATTAGCGCTAGATTATATGAGTATTCGTATTTTCTCTGCGCCAGCAATAATTGCTACCTATGCAATCATGGGATGGCTAATCGCATTAGAGAAAACCAAATATGTATTGATATTACAGTTGGCAATGAATGGTTTGAATGCAGCTCTAGATTTTTGGTTTGTGCTAGGTATGGGGTGGGGTGTCGAGGGTGTTGCATGGGCTACTTTTATAGCTGAATGGTTTGCTTTTTTTATGGGCTTGGGAATATGTTTCGCACTATCCCATAATTTTCCAAAAATAGACTGGTCTTTGATATTTTCTAAGACAAAAGTGATTGCTATTTTGTTAGTAAATAGAGATATTTTTTTACGGTCATTTATGCTCGAAATAATATTTGTGTCTTTCCTTATGACCTCAGGAAAATTTGGTGACGTTGAATTAGCGGCAACTCAAATTCTACTCCAATTTTTGCATATCTCTGCTTATGGGATGGATGGCTTTGCTTTTGCAGCAGAGGTTTTAGTGGGACAGGCTGTCGGTAAATCTAGTCGCTCTATGCTCAGAGATGCCGTAGTTAAGTCGGGAGTGTGGACCTTTACAATCGCTGTTTTTATGGCGGTTACTTATGCTTTTTTGGGGGGATTTTTTATTGCAATAATGACAATATCCAATGAGGTCAGACTGGTTTCTGAAAATTTTCTAATTTTCATTGTTCTTGGCCCTATCTTTGGGGCACTACCTTTTTTAATGGATGGTATTTTTGTTGGCGCTACTCGCTCGGTTGATATGCGCAATATGATGTTTTTATCACTAATTATTTACGCGCTATCTGCATATATTTTTATTAACTTATACGGGTTTTACGGTCTTTGGGTCGCACTCTTAGTCTCATATGCAGCACGAGGCATATCACTACTTACAAAATATCCAAAATTAGAAAGTTCAATTATCTAAATAACTCCAAAGCTCGCTCTGGAGGACGTCCTATCACTGCTTTGTCACCAGAGATTATAATAGGTCGTTCAATCAAAATTGGGTTTTGTAACATTGCCTCAATAAGTAACTCATCTTTACTAGTGCGGCTCAACCCTGAAGCGCGAAATATTTTCTCGTTTGTGCGCACAAGCTCTATAACAGGGATTGACAACTTTTCTATTAGGGACATCAGGTCTTCGTAGGTAAAGATTTCATTTAGGTAATGAAATACATGAACATCAACAGACATATCTTTGAGTAAATTTAAGGCAGTCCTTGACTTTGAACATCTTGGGTTATGCCAGATTGTTTTCATAGCCATTCCTTTGCGCGAGTTCCGACGGCTTCTTCCACATTTTTGAAACCATTTTCTCTTAAATAGAAATCTAATTCTCTAAGAATTTTGTTTGTAACAGAAAAACCTGCATAAATAAGGGCAGAGTATATTTGCACTAAGGAAGCTCCAGCCTGAATTTTTTGAAATAATTGTTTGCCTGTAAATACGCCACCGACACCAATTAATGGTATTTTACCCTCTGTAATAGAATAAAGTTGCGCAAGCACACGCGTTGACATCTCAAATATTGGTACTCCCGATAGCCCACCTTTTTCATGTTGATAAATACTTTTTAGATTGTCTCGCTGGGTGGTTGTATTCGTCGCGATAATTCCGTCAATATTTGTGTCCTTCGCAACCAAAACAATGTTTTCTAGTTCATGTTGTTTAAGGTCTGGTGCTATTTTTAAAAATACAGGAACCCTTGATTTTAAATTATCCTGACAAGCAATTACTCCGTTTAATAATTCACGTAATGCTTTTTCTGATTGGAGCTTTCTTAAATTCTCAGTATTTGGTGATGAAACATTGACAGTAGCAAAATCAACAAATTCACAACATGTTTTAAACACATTTGCAAAATCACCGATGCGATCAGCGCTGGTTTTATTAGCTCCAAGGTTTAAGCCAATTATCCCGTTTGAAGGGCGTTTAGACAATCTTTTTGCGACTGCAAGCATGCCATCATTGTTAAATCCAAACCGATTTATAATGGCTTCATCTTCGTTAAGCCTGAACAGGCGCGGTTTAGGATTTCCGGGTTGAGCAAGAGGGGTGACAGCCCCAATTTCGATGAAGCCAAATCCAAATTTCATAAGGGGTTTAATAGCTTCTGCATTCTTATCGAAACCAGCAGCTAAACCTAATGGATTGTTAAATTTCAATCCCGCAACGCTAAGTTCCAAAGTTTTTGCGTGAAAACCTGGGGTGCTTGGGATAACCCCAAATTTTAGAGCTTTGATAGCTAAGTTGTGAGCTATTTCTGGGTCAACGTTTGATAATAATTGGAGGGCAATTTTTTCAGATAATTTCATTAATACCCTCCGGCAACGAATGATGACCGTTTTTCTTTTTTAAATTAGTATGCCATTCTATGTCAGCCATTAGGAGCTCTCTGTACAAATGTGGAAAATCTTGCCCTCTGCGGGAAGGCTCCCATTTAAGGTCTGTTGAAAATTTTTCTGTTTTACAAGCAGCTAATACCAAATCTTCGTGATCCGAAAAATGTTTACTCATGGTTTCCATGAGTTGTGACGCTTTAGAGAAATGTATGTATCCATCTGATATATCAACAGGCGCTCCTGTGGTTTGCCCATCTTTTGTAAAAACTTTCCATTGATCCGGTAAGAAAATCTTAAATATCAACATAATTCGTGTGATGCCTAAATATTATTATTTGGTCAAGGCCGGTAGGGCCAAATGAGCAAAAAGCCAGAACAACTTTTGATTAACTTGTATTTTTATCTCGTTTATGCTGATTCATACAAGTAAAACAGATAGATTGTTATTAAATCCATTAAGGATACAAATATGTCAGAAAAAATTGCATTTTTAGCTGCTGATACGGATAGTGCACAAGCTGCATTGCATGAGCTGACAGAAATCTACGGACAATGTGATTTCAAGGAGGCTGACTATATCGTCGCGTTGGGTGGCGATGGTTTTATGCTTCAAACTTTACACCTTTGTCAGAATTTTCGTGCCCCAGTGTATGGGATGAATCGTGGAACTGTTGGTTTTATGATGAACGCTTATGAAACGGATGCATTGCCGTTGCGACTTTCTAATGCTGAGGAGCAAATAATTAATCCTCTTATCATGAAAGCTACACTAGTTGATGGAAAAATTGAAACAGCACTGGCGATAAATGAAGTATCGCTTTTAAGAGCTGGGCCACAAGCTGCCAAGTTGCAAATATGGGTTGATAACCGACAGCGTATGGATGAACTAGTATGCGATGGTGTTTTAGTTGCCACGCCAGCAGGATCAACCGCATACAATTATTCTGCTCATGGGCCCATACTCCCCATGGGCGCAGATGTTCTCGCGATGACTGCTTTAAACGCATACAGACCGCGTAGATGGCGTGGTGCATTGTTACCAAAAACTGCAGTCGTTCGGATCGATGTACTTGATAATACTAAAAGACCTGTAATGGCAGATGCTGACAGTATATCTTTTAAAAATGTCAAAAAAGTTGAAATTAGTTCAGAGACTAAGATCCAGCATAGAATTCTTTTTAATGAAGGCCACGGGCTAGATGAGCGACTAATTCAAGAACAATTTGTTTAATTCAACCAACCTAATTTCTCCCATAGCTTTTCGTAAAAAGTACCGCAGTATTCTTCAATCGCAATCAAAGCCGCAACAACGGTATCTTCGCGCCAACGTTTTCCAATGATTTGAATTCCAATTGGGACAGGGCCTGCTTTAGTATTAGCAATGTGTGTTGGCACAATACCAGCTGGATGACCAATAAAATTCATTGAATATGACCAGAGTGCTGCACCTAAAACCTCAGTTACACCTGCCTTTCCTTCAGAATCTCGATCTGGATAAAAAAAGCTAGTTGGTATTAAATTTGAAATAATTAGCGGATACTCATCCATAAACAGTGACCATTCCCGAGCATAATGAGTTCGGTTTGCCATCGCTGTTAAAAGCTTTTTCCCGTCATAAGGTTCAAATTGGCGAAAATATTCATCAAAAATCATTTGTATTTTTTCAGAACCATTTCTTCTTATATCTTCTCCTAAAAGAGCTTGTACTTCTCCCAGTAGTGCACTGTACCCGGTTTTTGCAGTCTCTTCTAAGAGTGGTGGAGTAACCTCGTGTATCTCGAACCCAACATTGCTCAATGCATCAGCGGCTATTTTTAAACCCTTGACGATTTCAGGATCCGTTTTGAAGCCTGGCGTCTCAAAACAAAGAGCTACTTTCCGCGAATTTTCTGATAAATGAGAAGTATCCCAAGGCATTGGAACATGAAATGGGTCTCTAAGATCTGATTGAATTATTTCTGGCATGGCTAATTGAAGATCATAGGCACTTCTTGTAATTAAACCTTGTACTGACATCGATTGTGCAAGAATTCCTCGCTCACTAGTTTGACTTGAGTTCCACGCCGGCACCCTTCCTAGGCCAGGTTTTAGTGTCACTGCGCCAGTTGCTACAGATGGAAAGCGAAGTGAACCTCCAATATCATTTCCATGAGCCAAAGTGCACATTCCAGCCATCACTGCAGAACTGGCGCCACCAGAAGAGCCACCTGGGGACAAATGATTGCCCCAAGGATTATTTGTTCGTCCGTATAAAGGATTTTCTGTATCAGCTCTAAAAGAAAATTCTGGAGTATTAGTTCTACCAACAAAAACCGCTCCTGCATCCATGAGATGATCAACTATTGGAGCGTTGGTCTTGGCTATTAAATTTTTTAATGCCGTTACACCGTTGCTTGTGGCGTATCCCTTCTGGTCTACATTTATTTTAACAGTTACCGGGACACCAAATAGTCGTCCTTTTGGTTTGCCTGCAGCTACTTCGCTATCAAGGCTTTCTGCGTGTTTGATAGCCTCGTCGGACATGTCATCTACAATAGCATTCAATTGTGGGTTTACTTTTTTTGTCTGCTCAAGACATGCAGCAGTTATTTCAGTAGCACTTAATTCGTTATTTTTTGTTTTTTTACAAAGCTCACTGGCAGTAAGAGCCCAAATAGGTTTATTCAACATGTCCCACACCATAATTTATTTATAGCGTAAACAATAGCTATCCAAGATCAATTAGATTTTACTGCAAGTGAGGAGCCGTTAGAATTATTTTGCATAACCAATTTTAAACAGGGCATTCCTAATTTCCTGTAAAATAACTGGATCGTCAATAGTTGCAGGGAGCTTAAATTCTTCATTATTTGCTATTTTAACCATTGTGCCTCGCAATATCTTGCCAGATCTTGTTTTAGGTAATCTATCAACAACTAATGCATTCTTAAATGCTGCTACTGGGCCAATTTGCTTACGCACCATTTCTACACATTCAGTTCCTATGATCATATGATCTCGATCAACCCCAGCTGTAAGGCATAAAAAACCTACAGGCAATTGACCCTTTAGGTTGTCTGATACTCCAATAACTGCGCACTCTGCTACATCAGGATGGTTTGCTAATACTTCTTCAATTGCTCCAGTTGATAGGCGATGACCGGCTACGTTTATTACATCATCGGTTCGGGCCATAATATAAATATATCCATCGTCATCAATGATGCCCGCGTCACCAGTTTCGTAATATCCTGGAAATGTATTTAAATACGATGACTCAAATCTATCCTGGGCGTTCCATAGTGTTGGAAGTGTGCCAGGCGGCAGAGGTAATTTTATAGCGATTGAACCTAATTGTCCTGCAGGTAGCTCGCTCCCGGAGCGGTCTAGAACTTTTATGACAAAACCTGGCATAGGAACTGTTGGACTTCCAACTTTTATTGGCAATTTTTCTATACCCAATGGATTTCCAGCAATTACATAGCCTGTTTCTGTTTGCCACCAATGATCAATGATTGGTATCTGCAGCAAGTTTTCTGCCCAATTCACCGTATCTGGGTCTGCTCTTTCTCCTGCTAAAAATAAGGCACGTAAGTTACTCAAGTCATATTTTTTCTTTAGCTCTCCTTTTGGGTCCATTCTTTTAATTGCTCTAAAAGCTGTTGGTGCCGTAAAGAAGTTACTAACTTTATGCTCGCTTATAACGCGCCAGAACGTGCCTGCATCAGGTGTCCCAACCGGCTTACCTTCAAAAACTAGTGTCGTGTTTCCATGTATGAGAGGTGCGTAACAAATGTAACTATGGCCAACTATCCATCCAATATCAGAAGCTGCCCAAAAAACCTCTCCGGGATCTACGTTGTAAAAATTCTTCATAGTCCAATTGAGAGCAACTAGATGACCGGCTGTTGGTCTAACCACTCCTTTTGGAGCACCTGTTGTCCCGGACGTGTAAAGAATATATGCAGGATGGCTACCTTTAACTGGTACGCAGGGAGCTTTCTCCGCATTCTCCTGAAAAACATTCCAGTCGTGATCACGCCCATCAAGTAATTCTGCTTTGCATTCTGCTCGTTGAAATATGACTACAGTTTGTGGCTTATGGCTTGCCAATTCAATTGCTTGGTCAATTAATGGTTTATATTCAACAATCCTATTTGGTTCTAACCCACATGAAGCTGCTAATATTGCTTTTGGTTTAGCATCGTCAATTCTTACAGCAAGTTCATTTGCAGCAAATCCCCCAAATACTACCGAATGTATTGCTCCTATCCTTGCACAAGCCAGCATGGAAATTATTCCCTCAGGGATCATGGGCATATAAATTATGACTCGATCACCTTTAGAAATTCCTTTATTTTTTAAAGCCCCAGCGAGGACTGCAACTTTTTCCAACAGTTCTGAAAAGGTTATTGAATATTTTGTGTCAGTCATTGGACTGTCATAAATAATAGCTTTTTGATCACCTCTTCCGTTTAAAACATGCCTGTCAACGGCGTTATAGCAAGTATTTACCTCACTATCGCTAAACCATTCGTACAAGGGCGCATTGTCAGCAAACAGTGCCTTTGAAGGTTTGGTCACCCAGTCAATAGCATCTGCGGCAGTCATCCAAAAAGCCTCTGGATCGTTTTTCCAGCTATTATATACTTTTTTATAGCTCATGGGCTCCCCCTTAAATGCAAATAAACACTTGCGAATAATGCTTTAATTTCTGGTTTCGGCAAGGGGCATAGAGAAGATTTTGAATTACCTGTTGTATATCACCTGATGATAGCTATGAATATATCTAACAGCATTTTGGAACAGCCGGCTGACAGTTTGCTTTAAATATAAATTATGACCATTGAAGAAGCAGAAATTTATGCATTAAAAGCCACAGACTGGCTTATTTCAAAGCACGATCTTGTGGAAGTTTTTATGGCATCGACTGGAGTATCTGAAATAACGATTAAGAACGAATTCCATGATGGGGTATTTTTAGCAGCTGTTTTAGATTTTTTATTGCTTGATGACAATTGGGTTATTGACGCCTGTCAAGCCATGGGGCTAGAGCCTGAAGCGATGTCTGTTGTTAGGCAACTTTTGCCAGGTGGTGAAAAAGTAAATTGGACCTGAGCCGTATGCATTTCGATGGTATTTTGTTTGACAAAGATGGAACTCTTTTTGATTTCCATAAGACATGGAGTAACTGGACATCGGATGCAATCGAATATCTTTGTGGTGATAATTCAGCAAAGAAAAAGTTGGTTGCAAAAGCATTAGGGTACGATCAGAAAAATCAGTCCTTTTTAAAGTCAAGTTTGTTAATAGCGGGAACAGCTGAACAGGCGGCAGAAAAAATTGCGCCAATTATAAATGATATGAGCCAACATGAAATTGAGAGTTTTTTGTTAAATTCTGCAAAAAAAGTGAAACTTATTGAGGTAATTCCATTAGAGAAATTTCTTAAAAATTTAACCTCGAAGGGTTTGAAAATAGGTCTTGTAACAAATGATTTTGAGGCTGTGGCGCATTCCCATCTAAAGACTGCTGGAATTCACAAATACTTTGACTTTATTGCGGGATATGACAGCGGTTTTGGAGTAAAGCCAGAGCCTGGGCCTCTTTTAAAATTTTCTGAGCTTTTCTCGATTGCACCGCACAGCGTGGCCATGGTGGGGGACAGTACTCATGATTTGTTCGCTGCTGAAAAAGCGGGTATGTACAAAATTGGTGTTCTTACTGGCTTAGCTTCACATTCTGATCTGGCGCCTTATTCCGATTGTGTGCTTGATAATATAGGAAAGATAGAAACACTCTTAACTTAATTATGTTTAATGCGACTCAGATTGTCGCAAAAGAACAGGAAATAATTCGTACAGCTCGGTGTCTTAGAAATAAGAAAACGAGAGCAAGCATATGACTGTAACCAAATCCAGACAAAAAAGGGGTGGTGGGCGAGCTGGCAATGCTGGTAGAAGGGGTGGTTCATCTATTCTTCAGCTGCCTTGGCACCTTACTACAAATATAGACATGCCCACCGAGCCGTTGAATGAGGAGGGCGTGACAGCAATCCATCTTGGTGCAATGACAATACTAGAAGAAATTGGACTGGAAATACTTAATCAAGAAGCTAAGGAAATACTAAAAAAAGCTGGCTGCCTCGTTTCAGGAGAAAATGTTAAATTTGATCGCGAATTTATAATGGAGATGATAAATAAAGCGCCTTCGAAATTTGATATTACACCACGAAATCCAGAAAAGAAAATTACTGTGGGTGGGAACAAAATATTATTTGGGAATGTTTCCTCTCCACCAAATTACTGGGATACAAAAATCTGTCGAAAAGTGCCTGGCACGAGAGAGACTTGTAAAAATTTACTTAAGCTTAGTCAATATTTCAATTGTATTCACTTTGTTGGAGGCTACCCAGTCGAACCAGTAGATCTTCATCCTAGCACACGCCATCTTGATGTTCTTTATGACAAATTAACTGTCACTGACAAAGCACCCCATGCCTACAGCTTAGGAAAAGAGAGAGTAGAAGATGTTATGGAAATGGTACGAATTGCTGGTGGATGGACAGATGAAGAGTTCGATAGCAGTCCAAAAATGTATACAAATATTAATTCAACGTCTCCGCTGAAGCATGATCAGCCTATGCTTGATGGATGGATGAGATTGGCCAGACGAAATCAAGGTTTGATAGTAACACCATTTACTCTAGCTGGAGCGATGGCGCCAGTCACAATGGCAGGTGCAGTTGCGCAATCGATTGCTGAGGGTTTAAGTGCCATAGCACTCGCCCAGTACATTAATCCTGGTGTTGGATGTGCAATAGGAACTTTTACTTCTAATGTTGATATGAAATCTGGCGCTCCGGCATTTGGGACACCAGAATACATTCGGGCAACCCAAATGACAGGTCAATTAGCTCGTTTCTATGGTCTTCCATTGAGGTCATCTGGAGTATGCGCAGCAAACGTGCCTGATGGTCAATCTATTTGGGAAACTTCTAACAGCCTGTGGGCTGCAGTACAATCAGGATCAAATATAATATATCATGCAGCTGGATGGCTGGAAGGAGGTCTTATTGCAAGTCCAGAAAAATTTATCATGGATTGTGAAATTATACAGCAAATCCAGAGGTATATGGACCCCAAAATACACGCAACAGATACTGACAGTATCGCAATTTCAGCAATTAAAGAAGTTGGCAGTACTGGACATTTTTTTGGTGTAGAACATACTCAAAGCCGTTACGAAAGTGCTTTTTATCAGCCCTTTTTGTCTGATTGGAAAAATTATGAGGCGTGGGAGGCTTCAGGTGCAGTATGGACTCCTGAACGTGCATATAAGCTATATGAACAAATCCTTCATGAGTTTTCAGAACCATTGATCGATCAAGGAATAGAGGAAGAATTAAGGGAATTTGTAGATCGTCGAAAAGTAGAGGGTGGTGCCCCAACTGATTTTTGATCTTTGTCCAAATATTTTTGAATTTTAGAATTCTTTTTCTGGTGTTTAAGTTAGAAACTAGCTAGTACCCTCCGTGACATAACAGAATGGACTTCATCATCATGGGAAGAGATGTAAAAATCGCACCGTCTATACTTGCTGCGGACTTTGCGGATTTTGGAAGAGAAATTCAGGCTGTTGAGGAGCAGGGAGCCGACTGGATTCATGTCGATGTAATGGATGGACATTTTGTTCCCAATTTAACATTTGGTCCAGCCTTGTGCAAAGCTATACGTCCTCATGTGAAGACCGTAATGGATGTACATCTAATGATTAGTCCAGTTGAGCCATATATAGCCGCATATGCAGAAGCTGGTGCGGATATTATTACAGCTCATTACGAGGCTACACATCACCCACATCGTACAGTTCAGGCAATTCGTGCTGCTGGTTGCAAAGCAGGTATAGCTCTGAATCCTAGCACACCTGCAGAAAGTGTAGAATATCTGTTGGACTCCGTTGACCTAATTTGCGTAATGACTGTAAATCCAGGATTTGGTGGTCAAAGTTTCATTTGGTCTCAATTGCAGAAAATAGAAAAGTTAAAATCAATGATTGGATCACGGCCAATTTATTTAGAAATTGACGGTGGTGTTGATACTGAAACTGCGGCAAGCCTCGTAGAGGCAGGCGCAAATGTTTTGGTTGCCGGTTCAGCAGTATTTGAGGGTGGTTCTGTTCAAAAACCAGCGGTATACGGCGAGAATATATCAGCGATCCGGAATACATTTGAAGTATAATATTCGCTACCTTTGTTAAAAATCTTGGTTATTTTTTTCTTTTAAAAACTGCATTGCGGTCAATGTTCCCCCTGCCTGATGAGGAATTTTGGTACAACCTAGCGCCATTTCTATTCCTCCAAGTGTCGCTACTAACATCAGGTCATTGAAGTCACCCAAATGTCCGATCCGGAAAACTTTTCCTGATAGTTTGGATAAGCCGTTTCCCAATGACATATTGTAGTTGTGTAAGACAATTTCTCTAAATTTATCAGCATCGTGACCATCTGGCAGGAGCACGGCTGTAAGGGTATTAGAGTGATCTTTGGGTTCAAGGCAAAGAACTTCCAAACCCCATGCTTGAACAGCTAATCTTGTGGCTTTGGCATGTTTCTCGTGCCTTTTAAAAACCTGGTCAATACCTTCGTCAAATAGCATTTCCAGAGCTTCGTTTAGGCCAAAAAATAGATTTGTGGCTGGGGTGTAGGGGAAGGCGCCAGTCTTGTTCGATGCGATATGGTCATCCCACGCCCAGTATGATGCAGGAATATTTGAGCTTTTTGATGCTGAAAGTGCCCTTTCTGAGACTGCATTAAACGAAAGTCCCGGTGGTAACATAAGTCCCTTCTGCGAGCCTGCTACCGTAACATCAACACCCCACGCGTCATGACAATAATTTGAGGATGCTAAGGATGAAATCGTATCCACCATTAGTAAAGCTCCATGATTTGATTGGTCTATAGCTTCTCGCACCTCTCTTATATTAGACATACAACCAGTAGATGTTTCGTTGTGAACCACGCAGACTGCTTTTATTTTATTTTTTTTATCTTTTATAAGGCGATCCTTTATTTGATCTGCGACTGCCCCTCGGCGCCAGTCTGTAGGAATAAGTTCGGTAAGAATGCCTAATCGATTTGCCATTTTACACCATAAACTCGCAAAATGCCCAGTTTCTACCATAAGCACAGTATCTCCCGTGGACATGGTATTTGTAAGGGCAGCTTCCCAAGCACCAGTGCCGGACGCGGGATAAATAATCACATGAGAGTTCGTTTTAAAAATTTTCTTCATGCCCGAAAGGCATTTTTTTGAAAGATCAAAAAAGTCTTGGCCCCTGTGATCAATAGTTGGGAAATCCATTGCACGCAGAATTCTATCTGGCACGTTAGACGGACCGGGAATTTGCAGAAAATGTTTGCCTGGGGTGTATTTACTTGGCATTTTGTCACGCTTCTTCATTACTATTTTGATCTTGAGATGTTCTCGGCTCACGCCATATTGTTAATTCAACTAATGCAAGTATGATACAAATCAACGGATGATAAGGGAAGGATTTTACGATCTGATGGCTTCAGATTTTTCAGTTTTGAAAAGGTCAATTGAAGGAGATCTTTTGGAAAGTTCCTTTGATCTTGGAAGATATTCTACTGATGCTTCAATTTACCAACTAATGCCCAAAGCAGTAGTCATCCCAAAGTCTATCGAAGACGCAAAAGAAGTCATCTGCTTTGCTCAAAAAAATCGGCTATCAGTCTTAGCTAGAGGGGGTGGTACTTCGCAAAATGGGCAAACAGTAAATAGGTCTATTGTTATTGATAACAGCAAGTATCTAAATAAGGTTTTAGACTTTGATCCTAGTTCGAAAAGATGCGTAGTTGAGCCAGGTATTGTCCTTGATGAATTAAACCGATTTTTGAAACCACACGGACTATTTTTCCCAGTAGATGTGTCTACCTCAAGTCGAGCGACTATTGGTGGTATGGTCGGCAATAATTCTGCTGGGGGTCGATCAATTCGTTATGGGATAATGCGTGATAACGTAAATTCAGTTGATGTTATAATGGCCAACTCTGAGACTGCCCGTTTTGGAATAATCCCCAAACATACATTTGGCCTTGATCAAATCGTGCCCGATCTTTTGCAATTGGGGTTAGATAATAAAGCCGAGATTGAGAAAAGATTTCCAAAGGTCCTAAGAAGAGTAGGTGGATATAATTTAGACGCCCTTCTGGAAGGAACACTGTCCCAGCGCCCTGGGAGTAATGCTGCTACCTCGGATATCAATTTGGCACATTTGATTGTAGGCTCTGAAGGCACACTTAATTATACAAGTGCAATTGAACTAAGACTATCTCCCTTACCACCTCCAAAAATAATGGCTCTTTGTCACTTCAGTAGCTTTTATTCAGCAATGGACTCGGCTCAACATATAGTTGGTTTAAACCCGATGACAGTAGAATTAATCGATGAAACGATGATCGCATTGGCCCGCACAATTCCCTTATTTAAGAGTACAGTTGAAGACTATGTAAAAGGTAATCCAGCAGCAATCCTGGTTGTTGAATTTGCCGAGGAGAGTTGGTCAGAGAATTTATCAAAAGTAAAACAACTTAAGGAAATAATGGTTTCTATTATCTCTAAAGGTAAATCAGAAAATTTGAAAGAATCTGGAATTGATCAGGGTGTAGTTGTTATCGAGCCATCATCAGAACAAAATAGAATTTCAGAAATGCGGAAATCTGGTTTGAATATCATGATGTCGATGAAATCTGAGGCAAAACCAGTCTCTTTCGTCGAAGATTGTGCAGTCCCTTTGCCGCACTTGGCGGAGTATACACATGGACTTACAGATATATTTAAAAAATATGGCACGAATGGAACTTGGTACGCTCATGCATCTGTTGGTTGTCTGCATGTTCGACCAGTTTTAAACATGAAAAGTAGTTCTGATGTAGCAAAAATGCGTGCCATAGCTCTTGAGGCGTTTGAGCTGGTTAAGAGGTTTTCGGGTTCTCATTCAGGTGAGCACGGAGATGGAATTTCAAGATCTGAGTTCAACCCAATAATGTTTGGTGAAAAATTAAATACAGCCTTTATAAAATTGAAAAAAATTTTGGACCCAACTGATTTATTTAATCCCGGTAAAATAGTTAATGCCCCTAAAATGGATGCACGTGATTTATTTCGTTATGCTCCCGGATATCAAGTAAAGGATTTTCCCACCAAATTAGACTGGAAAGCATGGTCTGGTGCTGCGAATGGATTTCAGGGTGCCGTTGAAATGTGTAATAATAACGGTGCTTGTCGTAAACTGGTTGGAGGGGTTATGTGTCCTTCCTTCCGGATTACCGGTGATGAGAAAGATAGTACAAGAGGAAGAGCAAACATACTAAGACTAGCTATGTCAGGCCAGCTTGGTCCTGATGCAATGACAAGCAATCATATGGAAGAAAGTTTAAAGCTTTGTGTTTCGTGCAAGGCTTGCAAGCGAGAATGCCCAACTGGCGTGGATATGTCTTCAATGAAGATAGAAATTAATGCCCTGAGGGCTGCTCAGAACTCGCTCTCGATACATGATCGGTTAATTGCGTATTTACCAAATTATGCGTCACTAGCGGCTAAAGTGCCTTGGATCATGAACCTTAGAGACAAAGTGCCCGGTCTTCCATTTTTAAGTGAAAAACTAACAGGCTTTTCATCAAGAAGAAGATTGCCGATATGGCGGAACGACTATTTTAAGAGTTCAGAGATTGATAGTGAACCGGTGGGGAAATTACCAATAATCTTATTTGTGGATACGTTTAACAAATATTTTGAGCCAGAAAATTTAAGAAGTGCTATAAATGTTTTAAAAGCAGCGGGTTACACTCCATTTGCCCCAATTCCAAAAACCGTTAAATCAAATAAGATTTGCTGCGGCAAAACACATTTATCTGTCGGAAATATAGATATGGCTAGGGCGACTGCAACGCAATTAGTAGAAACATATTTGCCGTATGCGTCTGAAGGAATACCCATAGTAGGTTTGGAGCCGTCATGCCTGTTTACGATTAAGGACGAAATCCCAAAGTTACTTAATTCGGAGGCCGCAGATCTTGTTGCCAAGCATGTTATGACTTTTGAAGAAATTTTAATGAAAAACGTGAATAAAATTGCGTTTAAACCAAGAAAAACCAAAGCTCTTTTACATGGACACTGTCATCAAAAAGCCTTTGATGCAATGGGTCCCGTTGAACAAATACTTTCTCATATCGATGGTTTAGAGGTAGAGCCAATCGTTACAAGCTGTTGCGGAATGGCGGGAGATTTTGGTTATGCCGCAGATACTTTTGACTATTCTGTTAAGATGGCTGAACTAAATCTCCTTCCAACGGTCCGAAAGGCTGACGAAAATACTTTAATTATCGCAGATGGCACGTCATGTCGTAGTCAAATTCTTGATGGATCTGGACGAAAAGCAATTCATGTTGCAAAATTTTTAGACCAGCAGTTGGCAGGAAGTAATAATTAAAATAAGCCTACGCCAATTAACCTTACTCCCATTATGCAGAAAGCTGTCAATAAAGCTTTTTCAAACCAATTTTGAGTTACACGTTTTCTTAAACTTTCCCCAAAGTAGAAACCTAGCAATACAAATAACAGACCAAAAATTGATTGGGCAATTATCTGAAGAGTTAATACCTCGCCAATATACAAGCCAATTGCGAATGGGGCGGCGCCGACCAGAAATAAAAATCCGGACGCTGAAATGAATCTTTCCTTGTCTAGGCCTCTAGCTATTAGATACATGGCTACTGGAGGAGACCATATCGAACTTAGTCCTCCAAGAATACCTGAGATCATTCCAAAAAAAAATTGTAGTGCATTTCCACCATTAATTTTTAATTTTAGACCAACCAAGCCATTCAAAGCATATATGACCATCGCGATGCCAATCGAAATTGTCAGTAATTCTTTAGGGTATAAGGACATAAATAAAGAAGTAACAAATATACTGATCAATATAGTAATGCCCATCGGCCAATATTTTTGAAACGACTCTATTCTATGTTTGGACCTAAAGAATTGAAAAAGGTTGGTGAATAGAATCGGGAGCACCAAAAGAGCAATGGCGTGAGTTGGTTCTAAAACTAGTGTAAGTAAAGCCATAGCCGCCGCTGGTAGCCCGATACCCAAAAAACCTTTTACAATTCCAGATAAAAAAAACGTTACTAACATAAACGCCAAAACACTTAGATTGTTTGATGGGAAAATGTATTCAAGTAAGTTAACGTCCAAAGTTACCTCCGAATAGAGCCCGATTTATATTTTTGCTTTGGGGTAAACAAGATTGTACAATTTCAAACGCTGGATTTTTCCCGACGGACCTTTTGGCAGATCCTTCATAACATGAATTTTATCAGGTGATTTGAATTTACCAATATTTTTTATGCAGTGCTCATCCAGACTTTTTAAGTTCAGTTTAATACTTTCTCTTGGGATAACGCACGCTTCTACTCTTTCACCATAATTTTCACATGGCACTGCAAAAGCCGCCGCCTCAAGCACACTTTCGTGATCCAGTAGTGCTTCGTCAATTTCTCTTGGAGCTATATTTTCACCACCTTTAATTATTAATTCTTTTATACGACCAGTTACAAAAATATAGCCATCCTCATCCATGTAGCCTAAGTCACCTGTTTTAAGCCAGCCGTTTTCATTAATTGTTTTGGCAGTTTCATCCGGCTGCTTGAAATACCCCTTCATTACGTTATCACCTTTAACTAATATTTCCCCTGTAATGCCTCGCGCCATTTCATCACCGGCATTATTCCCGATCATAAGTTTATTTCCGTATGCTTTGCCAGGAGAGCCTATCTTTCGAGTTTGGGGTGGCAATGGGTTTGTGGAAATTTGCGAACCTGTTTCGGTTAGCCCCATTGTTTCAATTATTGGCACTTTAAAGCGCTCTTCAAATTTACGATGTATCTCTGGGGATAGTGGGGCAGAAGCAGATCTAGCAAAGCGCAAGCAAGAGATTTTTCCTGGCATATCTTTGTTATGAAGAATGTAAGAATACTGTGTTGGTACAGCAGAAAACCAACTGCACCTGTAGGTTTCTATTAGCCTCCAAAAAGCACTCACTGAAAAACGGTGGGGTATGACTAGAGTACTAGCTGAGGCAAGCGTTCCCATAACAGTCACGCAAAGTCCGTTTATGTGATAGATGGGTAGAACACATAGTGCTACGTCTTTATGCGCCACATCATGCCCTGACGAAATATAGCGACCTGCAGCAAGTAAATTTGAATGGCTAAGCATGACGCCTTTTGGGTTGCCCGTTGTGCCTGATGTATACATTATTACCGCTACTTCTTCAGTTGCGATATTTGTTAGTGGTTCGAAGGGTTCTTCAGGAATTTCTTCCGTCCACAGTGGACCAAACTCTGGGTCTAAGCTTATTATGTCTATCTCATTTTCACAGTCATATAAAGCTTCAGAAATCAGGGTTTTACACTCATCTGCGGTGAATATCAAAACTGTTTCAGAATGATTAATTGTGTAGGCGATAATTTTAGCACCAGCGACTAGATTCAATGGAAGCGCTATGTGGCCAGCATAGATTATGCCAAGTGTAGTCAAACAAGAGCCGATACCATTATTGGCAGCAACTGCAATTTTTGATCCCGGTGGTAAGTCCTTGCCTTTCAGATGGTTCGCTATTTCTACTATTTTATTTCTGGCTGAAGCGTACGATACTGTTGATCCACTTTCAGGAGAAATTAACCATGTTAAATTTCCAAAATTATTTCCATTGTAATCAACTTGCTCAATTAAGGTTGAGGGTGAAGTGATGTAGCTCATGGCAAGACTTTGGTCCAGTATTCGCCAAATACATCTTCTAAATCAGGTTTATTTTCTTCGATGACACGTACGATTTTAACTTTATTGACGAAGTGCTCCCAATTGAGATTTCCATCTATTGAGTTTCCACCCCAACTCCCGCAACCCATGGATAAAGAAAATGGTAAGCCATTATTAAAAAAACCGCCGGTTGCGAAGCAGTGTGCTTGATTAACGATTACGCGACAGGTTTTTGCTTCCATCGCCAACTGGTGGGCCCTTTCATCATTTTTAGAATGGAGGCCTAGTGAATGGCCAGCACCTTGATACTCTTGTATTTTGATTGCTAAGTTTAAAGCGTGGTCAAAGTCTTCTGCCTGATAAAGTGTTAGGAATTGTGACATTTTCTCGCCACTGGCAATCGCATTCTGCCCTGCTGCTGCTGTCGGCAAGATTAGAAAACGTGTGTTTTCGTCCGCCCTGTCTGTTAGCTCGGTCTTATCAAGTATAACATCGATATCTTGAGCAAGAAGCGCAGCATTCATTTTACCATTCTGCCAATGTAAATTAATGACTCGTTCCGTCTCCGTTTCGTCTAATACTAAGCCACCAGCCCTCTTAAGGGCAACAAGTGCCTCGTTATATATGGAACGTACAACAATTACTGAATTTTCTGATGAGCACGAAGTGGCATTATCAAAAGTTTTAGACTTAGCAATTTTTTCCGCAGCATCATCAACGTCTGCGGTTTCATCTAAAATTGTGACTACATTTCCCTGTCCCACACCTAGAGCGGGTGTCCCAGAGGAGTATCCTGCTTGAACATTATTCTGGGATCCGGTGACAACTAGTAGGTCTGCCAGTTCCATTAACCGTTGGGTTTTAGGCTTTGAGGGCGGAGCGGGCAGCATTTGGACCAAATTAGGGTCTATGCCTACATCTGCTAAATTTTTTCGAATGTGTTTTAATAACACGGAAAATGGTGCGGCACCCTTTGGGGATGGCGCAATAATAATTGAATTACCTGTTTTAAGCGCATTTATTATGTTATTAGTTGGCGTTGCTAGTGGATTGGTCGATGGTACAATTGCCGCGATAACACCCTTGGGTCGAAAATAAACAGATAATCCTTTCACATCATCGTCATAGATATGCCCGAAAGATTTTATGTCTTTAAGGTCCCGTAAAAGACCGAGGGTTTTATTATGATTTTTTTGAATTTTATCTTGAACGTTTCCAAGCCCAGTTTCACTAACAGCAAGTTTTGAAAGGTCACTGTTGTTCTCGGGTTGCATCAAGGCCCAACCTACTGCCTGACAGGCTAAGTCGAATATTTCCTGTGATCCTCTCGCCTCATAGTTTTGCTGTGCCTTTCTTGCTGTGGCAACAAGTTTATCTATTTCTTGGATTTCTATATCGTCAACCAACTTGCATCCTTCTATTTATGACTCAACATGCTTAGCAAAGAAGGCTGAGTGCAGACTTTTAACTAATGTTAATACTCCAGCAATAATTAAAATTGTACAAATTGGTCTTGAGAAATAGGTTCCTAAATCATAATGAACCATTTGCATGCCTTGAGCAAAATTTTGCTCTCCAATCTTTCCTAGAATTAGGCCTAATACTATTCCTGGTATTGAGTATCCGGACCGGCGCAGTAGAAAACCAATCACACCAGCTGCAAACATTACTATGACATCTAGAACTAAACCCCTGCTTATGTAAGCTCCAATACTTGCCAGCATTAAAATCATGGGTGCCAGGAATTGGAATGGAATCTTCAGCAAATAAAGAATGGTTTTTGTTTCTAATAGGCCAATAAATAGAATAGACAGATTAGCATAAAACATACCTGCAAAAACAATCCAAATTAAATCTGGTGAGTTATAAAAAACTAATGGTCCAGGTTCTAGGTCGTGCATTTGAAAGACTGCAACCATCATTGCCGTTAAGGCGCCACCGGGAAGCCCTAATGCTAATAATGGTATCATTGCTGCACCAGTTGCTGCATTATTTGCCGTCTCTGAAGAAATAACTCCCTCGAGTTTTCCCTTTCCAAAGTCAGATTTATTTTTAGACCAACGCACTGCTTCTCCGTAACCCATAAATGCTGCCAGCGTTGCGCCAATTCCGGGTAGTATGCCGCAAAAGAAACCTACTAATATCGATCTAATTACTGCAATTTTGTGAGCCCAAAGCTCAAAAAATGTGGGGAAGTCCACACTAAACTTTGGAGCGCTGTAGTTACCACTCACCTTCTTTTCTGCTTGAACAAAAATTTCTGAAACAGCAAAAAAACCGAGAATTGCGGGTACAAAAGCAATGCCTGCTGCCAGATCACTGAAACCAAAGTTGAAACGGTTTATGCCGCCAACGGGGTCTTGGCCAATTGTTGCTATTAACAGTCCTAAAAGTACTGACAACCAACCTTTCCAAATAGTTCGCCCGCCAACAGATGAAGCAACAGCTAGACCAAAAAAAACTAATGCAAAGATTTCTGGAGGGCCAATGTTCATAATTGCCCATTGAGCAAGTGGTTCCGTTGCGCTCATCATCACAATTGCTGATGCAACCCCCCCAACGGCTGAGCATAACACTGCAGCACCAACTGCTTTTCCTGCCATACCCTTTTGCGTCATTGGATACCCATCAAAAGCTGTTGGTGCGTTTTCTGGAGCACCAGGAATATTAAATAAAATGGCCGTTATTGCTCCGCCGTAAGTTCCGGTACAGTAAATCACCGCAAAAAGCATGACACCTTGAGATGGTGATAAGTCCGCGGTAAAGGGAAGTAGGATTGCGGCAAGAGTCAGCATACTCACGCCTGGTATCGCTCCAAAAAGCATACCACCTATTACACCAAAAATAAAAATTCCTACAGTAAATGGATCCCCAAAGAGTGTAGCAGTTCCGGTAAGAAAATTATCGAGCATTTAATACTACCATCAAAAAAGTTGATCAAATTGTGTTTTCATTTTTAACATAAAAGCACTGAAATCATAAAACGGTGATACATTCCCTTGCGGAAGAGGGGCATTTAAAATGAACATGAAAAGTATAATTAAGAGCGCGTAGATAAATAAAGTGCTCAGTAAAATGAATTTGACTCTGCGTTCACCCCAAGCAAGCATTACCAATGCAATAAAGAATGGTGTGCCAAAATAAAAACCGACAGGTTTTAAAGAGATTGCATAGAGAAGTGGAATAACAAGGATCCATGCTGTTTTTAAATAATCGGTCAAAGAAGAATAATAGACTTGATCTGGTGCCTCGCTGGCGCCAACTCTACCTTTTTGAGTTTTTGATCCATTCTTGAAAGAATGGTACAGATTGCCAAGTGCGGCTAAACCTATAAGTGCCAGAATCACCCGAGGCCATCCAGTCGCGCCGAACTTATAAATCTCAATTGGTTGATTGAAGTTAAAACTTACCGAAAAGAAAATTACTGCTATCAGCAGCCAGAAAACTATCTCAACCAGATCGGAATTTTTAAGATTGCCCATGAATATTCTTTCAAATAACAGGTCCGCGACAGATGTCGCGGACTTTTATTTTTTTAACCGTTAATAGGTTCTTTTATTTAACGTCTAAACCCATTTGTTTGTAAACGTCTCGATACTGAGCTATAGCACCATTGATCATCTCTATGGCACCGTCCGTATCGCGGTAGCTGTCAATTACAGTCATGAATTTACTCTCATTGAATGCTTGATAACTATCCTCACAATAACCACGCTGGAAAGCCCATTTTAACCAGTCAACTCTGTCAGAGGGCGCATCTTTATGAACATAAAAACCTCTGAAACGAAGTAACGGTTCAAAATCCATGCCCATCTCTTTGTGCGTCGGAACATCGCTAAATGCACCTGGGCGTTCATTGAACACTGTTAGTATTGGTTTAAAATTATCAGCATCTAGAAATTTTCGCACATCACCTGGCTGTTCAAAGAGAGCATCAACTTGGCCACCAAGCAGTGCCCCGTATCTTGGTGCACCTTTGTCAAATGAAATTTGTTGTATTTCCATGTCTGAGGCTTCAGTAATAAATTTCATTATTACGCGCTCCATGGACCCTTCTTTCGACACGTTTGCTATAGTGGCTTTTCCATCTTGTGCTCGAACCCATTCAACAAAACTAGGCCAGTCTGTATATCGAGTTTCATTGGTTCTGATGTAAATTTGTGAAAAGGTAACTTGAGATATAACAAGCGGAATCAAATCAACCGCAGGATTGGGTTTGCTCGAATCTAAGGCATGTGCAGATGACGCATCATCGATGTGTTCTAAAACTGTATATCCATCGGCTGGTGCCGCCATATATGCGGTCATACCCACAGTGCCTGAGCCACCTGGTTTATGATCGCGATTTATACTTACAGAAGTTAATTCTGTTACTGCCTCTGCCATGGCAGCAGCGACCTGTCCTGAACCACCTCCTGGCCCATATGGTACTATCATTGTCAAAGCTCGATCAGGAAAACCTCCTGGTTTTGCCATGCTCGCTTCTGAAACTCTACACTCACCCGCCAGAGCAGCGCCGGTAAAAGCAGTAAGTGCAGCTGCTGTTACAACAGCCGAAATTGGTGTTCTGAAATTAAAGTTCATATTTTTCCTCCCCGTGATTAATGATTCAGATTAAATCACATTTTTTGATGGTGGCTGTGTTGTTCATTTTGTCAACAAAAATCGCTTTTAGTAATTTTTTAAACAAGTAATTCCTCCACCGTTAATTGCCCACATACTGTAACGAGACCTTATCAGCCTAGAGCCAGGCTTATTAAAAATCAACCCATGGGAAAAAAAAGTTCCTGTTGGTTAATAATGATGGCATTTTGAAGAAAGTCGATTCCACTTAAAATTCAACATGAATACAAATCAATCATATCAAAGTAAGGTCAATAAAAGTGAGTTTTCTGGCTTTAACCGTGTTAATGGCAGCCCGTACGAGAATCGAACTCGTCTTTCCAGGTTGAAAACCTGGCGTCCTAACCGATAGACGAACGGGCCGCTCTGCCTGTGTTCGCTGTTATTATGTAAACCATTGAAGCTGTGCAAGTAGAAAATGCATGAACATATTTTTTTTTACATTCTTGCTACTGTATCTACAACTCTTCCGGCCAGGCTGCATCCTCTATAATAAGTTGAGGAGATTTTCTGCCCTGCCAATGGTTAATGTCTAATTTTCCAATCAAGTGCGCTTTTTTACCACCATGCTCTATTAAAGCTTGCCCTAGATTTCCTTCAAAAGCCCTGAAACATATTGCATCCATTGTTTTGCCACTGTCATCTGAAAAACGAACTTTTAGGTGATTTTCACCGACCCTTTTAGTAAAACTCAAACTAACATCGCAAAATGCAAACTTTGGTTCTCGAATTGCAGAACCGAAAGGCCCACAACTTTCCAATTCCTCAATAAGATCAATCTTTACACCACCAATAAAAAGGACACCATCCACCAGAACCTCTTGAGCTTCTGAATTCATAAATTCTTCTTTTTTAGCAAGTTCGCACAATCTACTCATTGCTGGGTTTAGTTGCTCTTTTGTTAGGCTTAAGCCTGCAGCCATTTTATGCCCGCCTCCCTTTTGTATGAGCCCTTCATGCTGTAGGCGTTGAATTGCGAATCCTAAATCAAAACCAGCAACGGATCTGCCGGATCCTTTACCTTGATCGCCATTAAAACCAAGTACAATTGCAGGCTTAGAGAATTTATCTTTTAGCCTTGATGCGACAATTCCAACAACTCCCGGATTCCACCCGTCCCCCGCTGCCCAAGTGATTGTTTCTTCAGACTGGTTTTTATCGATTTGTGCTAGTGCTTCTTCTCGGACGATATTCTCTATCTCTTTTCTCTTAATATTATACTCTTCTATTTGTTCACAAAGTTCATTGGCTTCTGGAACCGACTCCGAGCACAAAAGCCTCAATGCTAAATCTGCGGGACCCATTCGTCCAGGTGCATTCAATTTTGGGCCTAATAGATATCCTAAATGATACGACGTAGGACTTGAGTTCAGAGCTGACTTGTCCATAAGAACTTTTAAACCTAATCGCTGTCTTTTCGATAAAATTTTTAGACCTTGAAGAACGAAAGCTCTATTTGCGCCTACTAAAGGTGCGACATCCGCAACTGTCCCCAAAGCAACTAAATCTAAGTAATCCATGAGATTGGGTGACGATTTGCCACTATTCTTCAATTGACGGCCGCATTCTACCAAAGATAAAAATACTACCCCTGCAGCGCATAAATATGATAAATTGCCACTTTCAACTTGTCTGTTTGGATTTACAATAGTGTGACATTTGGGATCGACTTCGGAGCCTAAGTGATGATCTAAAATAATTACATCACAACCTTCATTTACGGTCTCCAAAGCCTCATGACCCATGGTCCCACAATCAACACAAATGATTAGGTCATTTTTAGAAGACAGTGCTTTCATAGACTGTTCATTGGGCCCATAACCCTCCTTTATCCTATCGGGTACATAAATATCTGGTTCCAAATTGAAAAACCGGTACCAAGAAACAAGCATTGCCCCAGAAGTCGCCCCATCAACATCATAATCAGCAAAAATTACAATTCTTTCCCTATGGTCGAGAGCACGTATCAGCCGCTCAGCCGCTTTCGATACATCAAGTAATTGTTTTGGATCTGGAAGTAAGTTTTTGATAAGAGGATTTAAATACGTATCCACGTTTTCGGGAGAGATTGCTAATCTTGCCAAAACACTGGCTACAGGTGGCTTTTGTCCAGTAATTTGTGATATGGCTTCTGCACGCCTGTGTTGCTCATCATTAGGCCCAATCCATTTCCTTCCCGTAATTGAGTTATGGACACCTAAAAATGCCATAATGGAACCTTATTTTTTTGGCACGCGATAAATCATCCGCCGAACTGAACCGGTTTTTGATCGCATCAAAATTGTCTCGGCAGTAATATGGGTTATTTCGCGTTTTATACCCTCCAAGAGTGACCCACTAGTGACTCCTGTCGCAGCGAAAATAACATCTTGTGTAACCATATCATCTCTTGAATAAATTTGGGACAGGTTATTTATTCCTGCTTTTTCTGCACGGAACTTCTCATCGTCGTTTCTAAATATTAGTTTGCCGTGGATTTGCCCACCCATACATTTAAGAGCCGCTGCAGCAAGGACCCCTTCGGGAGCTCCTCCCACCCCCATATACATATCGATGCCTGTTATTTCAGACTCAGCACAATGCATAACGCCTGCTACGTCTCCGTCCGAAATTAAGCGAATCGCTGCCCCAGTAGATCTCACTTGCTCTATCATCTCCTGATGTCTTGGGCGCTCCAGAATACAAACTGTTATATCATTCGGATCGCAATTTTTTGCTTCAGCCAATACCTGAACTCTTTCATAAGGCGACATATCAAGAGATAACAAATCTGGTTCAAAACCGGGACCGACTGCCAGCTTGTCCATGTAAACATCGGGCGCATGCAGCATAGAACCCTTAGGCCCCATTGCAATTACTGTTAAAGCGTTGGGCATGTCTTTCGCTGTTAATGTAGTTCCTTCTAAAGGATCTAAAGCAATGTCAACGCCTGGGCCATTACCAGTGCCGACTTCTTCACCGATATAAAGCATAGGCGCTTCATCACGCTCACCCTCGCCAATGACAACTGTTCCGGATATATCAAGTAAATTTAATTGCTCTCTCATCGCATTAACGGCGGCTTCGTCTGCTGCTTTTTCGTCACCACGTCCAATAAGCGAGACGGATGCGATCGCTGCAGCTTCCGAGACCCTTGCTAATCCAAGGGAAAGCATACGGTCATCGAATTCAATCTTTGGGTTATTCATGTAAAAGCTCGCTGGCTCTAAAGTGGTTCAATGCGTAATGCGACTGGTTCATCGTGTATAACCCCAGTTTTAGGTAAATTATCTAAAGCTTGCTCAATAAACTGAGGTTCAGTGGTGTGCGTGACAATAAGAACGGGGGCATGATCATCAGCATGAGCATATTGGCGCATTCGATCTATTGATATTCCAAAATCGCCAAGTATCGATGCTACTTTAGCCAATGCACCTGGCTTATCTGAGAGTGATAAGCGCAAGTAGTAAGGTGCGTGGGTATTGGATTTAACAGGATGGCTTTTCTTTAGGGTATTTGCCGGTTGTCCAAAAGTAGGTAGTCTTACACCTCTCGCAATATCTATAATGTCTGACATGACAGCACTTGCGGTGGGACCTTCTCCGGCTCCGGGACCACTAAGTATAATCTGTCCAACATGGTCGCCCTCGAGCATCACCATATTTGTCCCACCCTCCAGTTGGCCAAGTGGTGAAGTGGCAGGCACTAAGCATGGTGACATTCGCTGTTCGAGGCCGTCCCCATTAAGTTGTGCAACACCAAGTAACTTAATTCGAAACCCCATGTCTGCTGCATGATTAATGTCATCGATTGAGACTTGTCCTATGCCTTCTAATTCTACAGCATCAAAGTTTACTTTTGTTCCAAATCCAATTGAGGCGAGCAAAGCAAGTTTATGCCCAGCGTCAATCCCACCAACGTCAAGAGTAGGATCAGCCTCTAAATATCCTAGAGCTTCAGCTTCTTTAAATATTTCTTCGTAATTCAACCCGGATGACTGCATACGTGTCAAAATATAATTGCATGTTCCATTCATTACACCAATAACACGAGTTAACCTGTTGCCTGCAAGTCCTTCAGTTAAAGCCTTAATGACCGGAATACCCCCTGCTACAGCTGCTTCAAATCGGAGTAATTTGTTTTTACCTTCTGTTTTTTCAGCCAGTTCTTGTCCGCTGTGCGCTAATAATGCTTTGTTTGCTGTTACTATGTCTTTATCAGTATCAATGGCTGCAACAATGGAATCTTTTGCCGCCCCTGTGTGGCCCCCAATTAGCTCAACGAAAATATCAATATCTTTTCTTTTAGCTAATGAGACTGGATCACTCTCCCATTGGTACTTGCTCAAATCAACGCCACGATTTTTAGTTTTCGTTTTTGCTGACACCGCGACAATTTCAATTTTTCTGCCTGTCCTAGCCTGTAGTATTTTCTCATTTTGTTGGATAATTTTTACTACGCCAATGCCTACCGTTCCCAATCCGGCAATACCGATTTTTATTGGATTGGTCATTGTGGGTTCCTTCACTGAGTTCCGCGCTACAGATGCGATTTAACCGTAAAGATAATATTAAGCAACAGCTGACCGATATCACATTACTCATAATATAGTTTGAGAATGGATAATTAATTTGAAGTTATAAATGCATTATTTGTCGCTTTTAGAAAAGCTCAAAAAGATTTGCTGGCCATATTAGACCTATGGAGAAAAGAATGAAAATTGGTTTTATAGGTTTGGGTAATGTCGGCAGTAAGTTAGCTGGAAGCCTTCTTCGGAATGGAGTTGATTTGTCCGTTTTTGATTTGAACAGTCAGTTAGTAGAAAAATTTGCATCGAAAGGTGCCGGAATTGGTGAAGATCCCGCACATTTAATGCGTTTATGTGATCTTGTAATAACTTGTTTGCCTAGTCCTGCCGCCTCCAATTCGGTTATGCAGTTAATGCTTCCTTTCGTAAAAGAGGGAAAAACCTGGTTGGAAATGTCGACAACAGATGATGCCGAAGTAAGGCGTCTGGGGGCGGAAGTTATCAGTAGGGGCGGTAAAGCTGTTGATTGTCCAGTATCTGGAGGCTGCCACCGCGCAAATACCGGCAATATCAGTATTTTTGCTGGGTGTGATCGAGCTACATTTGAAATAATCTTACCTTTGTTAACTACTATGGGTAGGCGGGTTCTTCACACAGGCGAACTAGGTAGTGCTAGTATACTTAAGGTTATTACCAACTTTCTTGCTACAGCAAATTTAGTATCATGTGCAGAGGCCCTTACGGTTTCTAAGGCTGCAGGTTTGGATTTGAGAAATGCCTATGAGGCTATTAGAATTTCATCTGGCACTTCGTTTGTTCATGAAACTGAGAGCCAAGTTATATTAAATGGCAGCCGAGACATCTCGTTTACAATGGATTTAGTGGCGAAGGATATTGGTTTATTTCAAGCAGTTGCAGATAGAGAAAATGTACCACTTGATTTAAATCCTTTGTTGATTAAGGTTTTTGAAGATGGAATAAAACGGTTTGGCTCGAGAGAGCTGTCTCCCAATATCATAAAAAGATTAGAAAGTGTGACAGGTTTGGATATAACGGCCCCAGGGTTCCCAGCAGAAATGATAGATAAAGAACCGGAAGAGCCAGGTTATGAGGTAAAAGTGAATAAAGTTTAGCTATTCATTAAAGAGAGAATGTATTTTACGAAAGTATTGTCATTGGCTAACTTTGTTGCCTGGCAAGCATGGAGGACAGAATGCGCTTCTCAGCATTGCGCATATTTAAAGAAGGTCTTACGGGCAATATGAATTGGGAGCCGCATTGGAGGAACCCTAGTCCAAAATCTAAATATGATGTGATAATAGTAGGTGGTGGTGGTCATGGTTTATCCACTGCTTACTATTTGGCTAAAAACCATGGAATAAGAAATGTTGCAGTCCTTGAAAAAGGACATCTCGGTAGTGGTAACATTGGCCGAAATACCACTATCGTAAGATCTAATTATTTATTACCTGGAAATTCTGAATTTTACAGTCATTCCCTAAAACTTTGGGAGGGGTTAGAAGCAGATCTCAATTACAATGTTATGATGTCCCAACGTGGTCTTATAATGTTGTGCCATTCAGATGGACAACGAGATGCATTTGTACGGAGAGCCAATGCAATGAGAAGCAGGGGGGATGACGCTCAAATGTTGTCTGTGCAAGACCTGCGAAAACTTTTACCGTATCTAAATTATAACAGTGCCCGGTTCCCAATTTATGGTGGTTTGCTACAAAAAAGAGCTGGGACCGCAAGGCATGATGCGGTGGCGTGGGGCTATGCTCGAGCTGCAGATCAAAGGGGCGTTGATTTAATCCAAAACTGTGAGGTAACTGGCTTCAACATAAACAGTGGAAGAATAACTGGTGTTGAGACAACTCGGGGAATAATTGAAGCAAATAAAGTTGCGATTGTTGTCGCTGGTCGTTCAAGCCAAGTAGCTCAGTTGGCGGGTATCCGACTGCCGATAGAAAGTCATATTTTACAAGCATTTGTAACCGAAGGACTCAAGCCCATAATTAACAATGTGGTCAGCTTCGGAATGGGCCATTTTTATATTAGCCAATCTGATAAAGGTGGCCTTGTTTTCGGTGGCGACTTGGACGGATATGCATCCTATGCTCAAAGAGGTAATTTGCCGTTACTGGAGCATGTTTTCGAGGCTGGTATGGCACTGATGCCGATGATTGGTAAGGCGAAGGTTTTAAGATCATGGGGCGGAATAATGGATATGTCGCCCGATGGTAGCCCAATTATTGATAAAACGTCAGTTGGCGGATTATTTATAAATTGTGGATGGTGTTATGGAGGCTTTAAAGCTGTTCCAGCTTCCGGATACGCTTATGCCCACTTAATAGCTACTGATAACCATTTTCATACTGCAAAGAATTTTAGATTTGAGCGTTTTCAAACTGGATACCATTTGATGGATGAGGAAGGTACAGGTTCGCAACACAACCTGCATTAGAGATAAATGATAAAGACAATGTTTTAAGAGAATGAGTTGATTGAAATGAGAATACTCTGCCCAAACTGTGGCGAAAGAGACATAAGGGAATTTTACTACCGCGGATCTGCACAGGATTTACACCGGCCAAATCTGGAGGATAGTCTTTCTGATTGGCACGAGTTTTTACATCTTAGGGATAATACAGCGGGCGAAATTCGTGATTTATGGTATCATGAGAAAGGCTGTAATAGCTGGCTAGTTGTAACCAGAAATACGGTGACTCATGAAATTATAAAGACAGAATTGGTGAAAAATACGGGCGAAGTGCGGGCATGAGAATAGCTTCACAGGGAATTTTGAACCAAGATAAGGAGATAACTTTTTATTTTGACTCAAAGCCGTATAAAGGCTTTCTCGGCGACACTGTTGCTTCAGCACTTCTTGCAAATGATGTCTATTTAGTCGGCCGCTCTTTTAAATATCATCGGCCTAGAGGTATATTAGGCATCGGTTCTGAAGAACCAAATGCACTTATTTCAGTGCATAAGGGTAGAAGAGTAGAACCTAATGTTAGGGCTACAGTGCAAGAAATATATCAAGGTTTAATAGTAACCAGTCAGAATTCTTGGCCAAATCTAAAATTTGATGCTCTGGCCACAAATGATATTGCTGCTCGCTTTTTAAGCGCTGGTTTCTACTACAAAACTTTCATGTGGCCTCCAAGGTTTTGGGAGGCTTTGTATGAACCAATAATTCGTCGCGCAGCTGGCCTAGGACGGCTAGATTCTAAAACTGATGATGATAATTATGATCAAAATTTTCTTTTTTGCGATCTTTTGATTATTGGAGGCGGTCCATCTGGATTGCTGTCCGCCTTACTAACGGCAAGGGCCGGCCTGGATGTAATACTGGTAGATGAAAATGCAATCTTCGGTGGCCAGCTTCGTTTTGAAAATACAATTATAGATGGGGATCATTGTAAAGATTGGGTCGATAGCTGTCTGGTTGAGTTGAAATCACTAGATAATGTCAGAATGATTTCGCGAGCGACAGTTTTTGGCGTCTATGATCAGGGGACTTTTGGTGTATTAGAGCGACTTTCTCACCACGTTCAAAATTCTGAAAATGATGCTGTTCTAGATCGTTATCACCGTATAGTTGCCTCCAGCAGCATTTTGGCATCTGGGTCAATCGAACGTCATATTGCTTTTGGCAATAACGATCGTCCTGGAATTATGATGGCAAGTGCAGTTCGTGGTTACTTAAATCATTATGGTGTATCGGCAGGAAAATCTGTTTCGATTTTTGGTAACAATGATGATGCTTTCAACACAGCGTACGATTTAAACAATGCTGGTGTGGAAATAGCCGCCTATATCGATAGTAGAAGTGATGCCGGTATCCAGGGTGATTTTCCAATTTTTCGAGGGGCTGAAGTTTATGATACAGGTGGAAGACTAGCGCTTGAGCATATTTGTATAAGAGATGAAAAAGGGGAACGGAGAATACAAACAGATTGTCTTGGGGTGGCCGGTGGTTGGAACCCAAGTATACATTTAAGTTGTCATACCAATTCAAAGCCTGAATGGAACAGTGAAATTGCCGCCTTTACTTCTAAGGAGAACAGTGTTCCCGGTATGAAAGTTGTAGGTTCAGCAAATGGTCATTTCACAACATCGGCCTGCTTTAAATCTGTATTAGAAGTAGTAAATGAACTATTGAATTCAAAAGGCATTAAGATAAAAAGTAAATCGCCCCCCAAGGCCTCGGATGCAGATTATAATATTAGTCCACTTTGGGCTGTGGAGGGGCATAAAAGAGCCTGGTTAGATTTTCAAAATGACGTAACTACAAAAGACATAAAGCAATCAGTAGCCGAAAATTTTAGTAGTGTCGAACATATGAAACGTTATACGACACAAGGGATGGCAACTGATCAGGGTAAAGGTTCGAATGTTATCTCGATTGCGCTGCTTGCTGATGCCAGTGGTGAGAGTATCGAAAGCACTGGTACTACAACCTTCAGGCCACCCTACACACCAATATCTATAGGGGCGATTGGCTCCTCAGGAAGAGATAAAGGATTTGCTCCGGAGCGATTTACGACAACGCATTCTACCTCGATTGCGCTCGCTGCACCTATGATTGAAGCTGGTTTGTGGTATCGTCCAAGCTATTATCCCAAAATTGGTGAGAATGATTGGTTGCAGTCTTGTAATCGTGAAGTTTTAAGTGTTCGAAAAAATGTTGGGATATGTGATGTTTCAACGCTTGGCAAAATCGAACTTCAAGGGAAAGATGCCGGTAAATTTCTTGATTTTGTGTATACTAACTCCTTTAGCTCTCTGGCTGTGGGCAGAGTTCGGTATGGGCTGATGTTAAGAGAAGATGGATTCGTAATGGATGATGGCACATCAGCAAGGCTATCAGAAAACTCATACCTTATGACTACTACTACTGCTGCGGCAGGTTCTGTTATGAGACATTTAGATTTTGTTCACCAAGCCTACAGGCCAGATTTAGATGTTAGATTTGTATCAGTGACAGAGCAATGGGCGCAATTTGCTGTTTCTGGCCCTAGGTCCAGAGACGTTATTTCATCAATTTTGGATGAGCCTCTTAATAAAAAGGATTGGTCTTTCATGGCCTGTGGTGAAGTTAAAGTCATGGGTGTAAAAGCACGCCTTTTTAGAATTTCATTTTCTGGTGAGTTAGGATTTGAACTGGCCATACCTTCACGATATGGCGCTAGCCTCTTTAATGTTCTCAAGTTAGAAGCGGATCAGCATGGAGGTGGTATTTATGGCATGGAGGCCATGAATGTTATGCGCCTGGAGAAAGGATTTATCACACATGCTGAAATTGATGGAAGGGCTACGGCCTATGACGTTGGCATGCAAAGAATGCTAAGTCAGAAAAAAGATTTTATTGGAAATAAAATGGCACAAAGGCCAGGGCTACTAGATCCCAATAGAGAGCGGCTGGTTGGATTAAAAATGAAAGGATCTACAAGTAGCCTAAAGGCGGGATCACAGCTTTTCAACATATACGATGAACCTCTGGCTGATAATAATCAAGGCTTTATATCTTCGGCAGCCTTTTCACCTGTTGAGAATTGCTACGTTGGGCTAGCTTTCTTTAGGCGTGGACCAGAGCGATGGGGAGAGCGCATAAATGCCGTAAATTTTATGGCTGACACCCAGTTAGAATGTGAGGTTTGCAATCCTGTATTCTATGATCCAGATGGAAACAAAATGCATGCGTAGTTTATCGGCATTAAGTCCTGCGGCAGGGTTATGCCCTGTAAAATTTGATGGATTAGAACTCGTCGAATTGGACCCCTCTTACCTTTTTTCAATCTCACCATATCCTGGATTTGAAAAAAAATGCTCTGCAATTCTAAAAGAAAACCACGGGATACTTCTGCCCAAGGTTTGCAGGGCTACGGGAAATTCAGGGGTAAGAGCTATTTGGTTTGGAAGTTTCACTTTGTTAGTCGGCGAAAAACCTAATCTCGCACTAACTGATTTAGCCGCCGTTATTGATCAAAGTGATGCTTGGTGTTCGTTAAGGTTTAAAGGCAAATATGTGGAAGAGGTATTGCAGCGTCTCTGTCCAATTGATGTTCGCTTCAGCAAGTTTAAAACTGGGTATGTTGCTAGATCCATGCTGGGGTTATTGCATGTAACCATTCATAGAAGCGGTAAAGAGCAATTTGATATATACGGTTATAGGTCAATGTCACAGACATTGGTTAGTGAAATAACGCATTCAATGAAAAAGACTGTGAATGTCATTAAACAAAATTTTTAGGTTGCTATTATTGATTAAGTGTTTGACTGGACAACCATACAAGAAAGACTGATGATTAATCATGAGCTTGCCGAATGGATTCTTAGATGAACTTAGGTCTAGAATTTGCCTCTCTGATGTAGTGGGGCGTAAAGTCCAGTGGGATTTGCGTAAATCCAATCAGGCTAGAGGGGATATGTGGGCTCCCTGTCCTTTTCATCAAGAAAAAACAGCAAGTTTTCATGTGGATGATAATAAAGGGTTTTATTACTGTTTTGGTTGTCAAGCTAAAGGTGATGCGATCGGTTTTATTAAAGAAACAGAGAATGTAAACTTTATTGAGGCGGTAGAGATCCTAGCTTCAGAAGTTGGCCTTCAGATGCCTGAATTTGATCCAAAGTCCAAAGAAAAAGCCGATCGAAATAAAATATTGCTCGAGATTATGGAGCAATCTGTAAATTTTTTTCGCCTCACACTTAATTCAAATCAGGGAAAGCATGCACTCGAGTATTTAAAAAAGCGTGGAATTTGTTCAGATGCTATTGAGCGTTTTGAAATAGGTTTTGCGCCTGCAGATCAAACTATTCTTACTCAGAAATTGATAGACAAGGGTTATGATTTGGAAGCAATTATTGAAACTGGCATGTCTGTAAAATCTGATGAGAGTAATCGGTTATATGATCGTTTTCGGGGGCGAGTAATGTTCCCAATTCGTGACAGCAGGGGACGGTGTATTGCATTTGGCGGAAGATCTCTGGACCCTGCGGCTAGGGCAAAATATCTTAATTCTCCTGAAACACCTTTGTTTGATAAAGGTAGTAATCTTTATAACTTAGTAAGTGCAAGGTCTGCTGTTGGAAGGGGTGAGCCCTTGATTGTTACCGAAGGGTATATGGATGTAATTGCCCTAGATTCAGGAAATTTTAATGGAGCTATCGCTCCGCTTGGTACTGCGATTACTGAAAAACAATTGCAACTTATGTGGCGTATATCACCCGAGCCAATTATCGCTTTGGATGGTGACAAAGCAGGATTGCGTGCTGCCTACAGATTAATTGACCTTTCTCTCCCACTTCTTAGAACTGGTAAGGCATTGAGGTTTTCAATTATGCCAGAGGGTAAGGATCCTGACGACTTAATTCGAAATGACGGGGCTTCCGTATTTAAAAATCTAATCGATGAAGCAGTTCCTATGGTAGATTTGATCTGGAGAAGAGAAACAGAAAGTAAAAGCTTCGATAGTCCCGAGAGGCGAGCTGGATTGGATAAATCCCTCGCGGATGCGATTGCATTAATAAAGGAAAAAAATCTTAAAAATCACTATAGGGATGCACTTTTTCAAGCCCGTAGGCAATTTTTTGGAAGACAAAATACCGGAAAGACTGAATTTAAAAGTAATTCTAGATTGATGCCACAAAGCGATACGAAGTCATCTTTCTTAGTGGCGGCAGACGAAAAAACAGTATCAGCGCAAATTCGCGAGTCTACAATTATAGCGGTCTTGATGAATTTTCCGGAACTGATTGAGATATTCTACGATGAGTTAGTAATGATAGATCTCGCAAGTCCCGATTGTGATTTGATCCTAAAGGAACTGGTCAAAATAGACAAAGGAACCAAAACCGAAATAAAGAATAAACTTATGGAGAAAATTGGTGGTGAGAAAGTTGAGAAACTTTTGAGCTTATCACACCTGAGAGTTTTACCCTGTCTTCGCGTAAAAGGTACAATAGAAATGGGTCAACAAACTCTGAGGGAGGAACTTGCAAAGCTCAATAGTGAACGAGGTCTATCAGTAGAAGTGGATGAAATTAATAATACACCACCCGAAGAATGGCATGAAAGAGACTTCTCTAGACTTGAAATGGCAAACAACGCAAAACAGCGAACAGTTAGTTCCGTTCAGGAGGATACAATCAACTATGAGCAAGCGCAAAACGGTTTGAACATAAACCGAGAAGAACGTCTCAAACTAGATGAAATCCGGAAAACCATTAGCTTTGGAAAGAAAAAAAGCTAACTGAGCCGACAAAAAATGTTTTTTATCGTTCATTTGGGTGGCCGAATCAGTGAATTTGTATATTGATTCTCGCAAAACGAATCATTCAACATTATTGGGAGTTGTGAATGGCCGCCAAAGATACTGAGGATAAAAAATCAGAAGATCAAGAAGCAGATCTCTCCCTAGATATGAGTCAATCTGCAGTCAAGAAGATGATCGCAGAGGCTCGTGAGCGTGGGTACATCACATATGATCAATTAAACAATGTATTGCCTCCCGATCAAGTATCGTCGGAACAAATTGAAGATGTTATGTCGATGTTATCGGAGATGGGGATAAATATTATCGAAGATGATGAGGCTGAAGAAGAAGATAATAGAAATACTGAACTAGTAACAACAGCCGGAACCAAGGATGTTGCTCTTTCATCAGGAGACACTGAAAAGTTAGATAGAACAGATGATCCTGTTCGCATGTACTTGCGGGAAATGGGATCCGTTGAATTACTCAGCAGAGAAGGTGAAATTGCGATTGCCAAGCGCATCGAGGCTGGTCGAAATACAATGATTTCAGGGTTGTGCGAAAGTCCTCTAACTTTTCAAGCTATAACAATATGGCGCGATGAATTGCTTAATGAAGATATTTTGCTTAGGGATGTCATAGATCTTGAAGCAACTTTCGGAAATCAGCTAGGCGAAGATGATGAGCCAGTTATAGATACTGCAAATGTGACTGCTGAAAAGGCGGCAGTAAAAAATAATGAGCCAGAATTAGATGCTGATGGAAATCCGATTATTCATGACGACGATGATGACGAGGATGATGAACATTCAAATATGTCTTTGGCTGCTATGGAAGCTGCCCTTAAACCTCAAGCTTTAGAAACTTTAGACCGTATAGCGGATGACTACGAGCGTCTTTCTACAATGCAGGACGTTCGCATTTCTGCAGCTTTGAACAAGAGCATGAATTTTACTACTGATGAAGAGGAAACATATCAGTTGCTGAGAGCTGAAATTGTGCAGCTTGTAAACGAATTACATCTTCATAATAACAGAATAGAGGCACTTATCGATCAGCTATACGGTATCAATCGTAGAATTATGCAAATCGATGGGGCGATGGTCAAGTTGGCTGATCAGGCACGTATAAACCGTCGGGATTTCATTGAAGAGTATCGAGGTCATGAATTGGATCCTGGGTGGTTGGATCGCATGGCGGAAAAAAGTGGTCGTGGCTGGCAAATGTTTATCGAAAAGTCGCGTGAAAAAGCGGAAGAACTCAGGGCGGATATGGCGCAGGTCGGCCAGTATATTGGATTGGATATAGCAGAGTTTCGTAGGATCGTAGCACAAGTCCAAAAAGGTGAGAAGGAAGCCCGCCAAGCGAAAAGAGAAATGGTTGAAGCTAATCTAAGGTTGGTGATTTCGATTGCAAAAAAATACACAAATCGTGGCTTACAGTTTCTTGATTTGATTCAAGAGGGTAACATTGGGTTAATGAAGGCGGTTGATAAATTTGAGTATAGGCGTGGTTATAAATTTTCGACATATGCCACTTGGTGGATTCGGCAGGCCATTACTCGTTCGATAGCAGATCAAGCACGAACAATTCGGATTCCTGTCCATATGATTGAGACTATAAACAAGTTGGTCAGGACTGGCCGTCAAATGCTGCACGAGATAGGTCGAGAACCTACTCCCGAGGAGTTGGCAGAAAAGCTACAGATGCCGCTTGAAAAAGTTCGCAAGGTTATGAAAATTGCTAAAGAACCTATCTCACTCGAAACGCCTATTGGTGATGAGGAGGATAGTCAGCTTGGAGATTTTATAGAAGATAAAAATGCAGTTCTGCCTCTCGACAGTGCGATTCAAGAAAATCTTAAAGAAACGACGACTAGAGTATTATCATCACTAACGCCTCGTGAAGAACGTGTTTTGCGAATGAGGTTTGGTATTGGTATGAATACTGATCACACGTTAGAAGAAGTAGGCCAGCAATTCAGTGTGACGAGAGAGCGGATTAGGCAAATTGAAGCCAAAGCTCTTAGGAAACTGAAACATCCTAGTCGGTCTCGTAAGTTAAGAAGTTTCTTGGACCAGTAGAGCGTTAATTTTAGTGGTAAACAGGAAATTTGGCGAAACTTAAAAAGATCGTAATCAATACAAAGGGATCAGGCCTTTATGAGTTTACCGATGACCTAAAGAGTTGGGTTTTTGGTGACGGTATATTGCATCTGTTTGTGAAACATACTTCCGCAAGTCTACTCATTCAGGAGAATTTTGATCCGGAAGTAAAAACCGATCTGAATAATTTTTTTCAGCGATTAGTTTCGTCAAGTTCAGATCCCAGCATGAGTTACCTTACACACCGGTACGAGGGTGAAGATGACATGCCAGCGCATATAAAAGCCTCTCTGGGTCAAGTTTCCTTGACCATTCCTGTAATAAAAGGCGAATTGGCTCTAGGATCATGGCAAGGCATATATTTATTTGAACATAGGAAAGCTCCAAAGATTAGAGAAGTTGTAGCAAAGCTGCAAAGCGACATATAATTTTACTAGAAGAAAAAAAAGTGTATCAAATAGTATGATGACACAATATGTTGTTGGTAGAAAGCTGGGAACAACAGCCCATGCTCGATGAAACTGATTGAAAGGAAGATCAATGCGCTGCCCTTTTTGTGGTAATATTGATACTCAAGTCAAGGACTCCAGGCCTGCTGAAGATCATGTATCAATTCGCAGACGAAGATTTTGCTCCGCTTGCGGAGGCCGATTTACAACGTATGAGCGGGTGCAATTGCGGGACCTAGTAGTCATAAAGTCTAGTGGGCGTCGAGAAGAATTTGATAGAGCAAAGCTTGAAAGATCTATTCGAATTGCGCTGCAAAAGAGACCAGTTGAGCATGAGCGCATGGATCAAATGATCTCTGGAATTGTGCGCAGATTGGAAAGCTCGGGCGAAACAGATATTCCCTCCAATCAAATTGGTGAAATTGTTATGGAATCCTTGGCGCGGATTGACACTGTTGCCTATGTTCGGTTTGCGAGTGTTTATAAGAATTTTCAAAACCCAGATGATTTTGACAAATTTGTTAGTGAGCTACGCCCAAAACCAGTCGAAGAATAGCCTTTAGCATGGTTAGTCAGTCATTGGCTTATGAACATTATATGTCTGTAGCTTTGTCTCTTGGTCGCCGCGGGCTTGGTAAAACCTGGCCTAATCCCTCAGTCGGCTGCGTTATTGTGGACGATGGTGTTGTAGTTGGGAGAGGAAATACTGGGGATGGTGGTAGGCCACATGCCGAGACTCAGGCATTGGCCCAAGCTGGTAATCGGGCTGAAGGAGCAACTGTTTTTGTAACATTGGAGCCCTGCTCGCATGAGGGCCAGACAGGTTCTTGTGCAAAAGCTCTAATAGATGCAGGTGTTGCCCATGTTGTAGTGGCAATTAGAGATGATGATCCGCGTGTGAACGGTTCTGGTTTGTTAATGTTAAAATCAGCTGGAATTAAAGTCACAACTGGGGTTCTTTCTGAAAAAGCAAAATATGATCATAGTGGTTTTTTGACTAAAATTAACGAAAGTAGACCTAAGGTAACTTTAAAATTAGCAACTAGTCTTGATGGGCGGATTGCTACACGAACAGGTGACAGTCAGTGGATTACAAATGAGAAATCGCGAGAAGTAGTCCACCTTCAACGATCGTCTAACGACGCAATAATGGTTGGTGCAGGAACCGTTCGGAAAGATAATCCAAGACTGACTGTAAGAAATATTGCGCGTTCAGCAAACCCTGTTCGAGTGCTAATTTCGAATAAAATCAACCTACCTCACGATAGCAGAATATTCACTTCTATGAAGGCACATCCCACTTGGATCATCCATGGTGCTGATACAAATGAAGGAACAAAAGAGACATGGGCCAAAGAGGGAGCAAAGCTGCTGGAAGCAAAATCTAACAATGGTAAGATTGTACTCAAAAACGCACTTAAAAACTTGGCACTTGAAGGGCTTACTTCAGTTTATTGCGAAGGTGGGAGTAATCTAGCCGCAGGCTTGCTGTCAAACAATCTTGTAGATGAATTGATTATTTTCACAGCAGGAATCATTATAGGAGAGGATGGTTTGCCGACAGTTGCATCGTTAGGACTTGATAAACTCCAAGACGCTAGACGTTTAGAGTTAATGGAATCCGTAACTCTGGGTGGTGATATAATGACCCGATGGTTTGTAAAATAATCAAGCTCTAGAAAAGTATAAAAATCATAACAATTTAGTTTGAAACTAGCACTTCTAATCTTGCTTTTAACTAGGTAAGTTCCAGATATCCAGATTAGTTAGGTATTGAAATTCTAATTTTCAAAAAATAGGTCGGAAGGATTGTAGCATGTTCACTGGAATAATAACCGACATAGGAAGAATTATTGAGCTTGAAAAGCGAGGCGATTTAAGGGCACGTGTAGAGACAAATTATGATATGAGTACTGTAGCGATCGGTGCTTCTATTGCATGTGACGGAATTTGTTTAACAGTAATCAATACTGGTTCTAATTGGTTTGACGTAGAGATTAGCGCAGAAAGTGTTGAAAAGACCCACTTGAAATTTAACACATGGGTGATTGGAACGAGCCTTAACCTGGAAAGAGCTCTTAGAGTTGGAGATGAGCTTGGGGGGCATATAGTGTCTGGGCATGTCGACGGGGTCGTTGAAATAGTCGATATGAAGGATGAAGGCGACAGTACTAGGTTTGTTTTTTTAGCACCCTCAGATTTGCAAAAATTTATTGCTCCAAAAGGGTCGGTCGCCCTAAATGGAACTTCTCTAACTGTAAACGAGGTTCATTCATCAAAATTTGGAGTAAATGTAATTCCACATACTAAAGAAGTAACTACTTGGGGCTCTTCAAAAATTGGTGACCATTTAAACTTAGAGATTGATACGCTGGCTCGCTACGTGGCACGATTGAAAGAAGTGAATGAAGAGACCGCTCACTCGGCTAGCCGAAATCCCTCAATCAGTTGAAAAAGACCAATTCGCGCTCCTACAAATATGCAGAATAATGTTATTGGAGCAGAATAACTTAGAGTGCTGAATGCTGTTAAGCCTTGGCCAACAGAGCAGCCGAAAGATATTACAGCGCCAACTCCCATTATTGAGGCGCCAAGGATTTGACGCTTCAGTTCTCGTGGGTCTTCACATGCTTCCCAGCGAAAATGACCTTTTATCAGAGAGCCGATAAACGCACCAATTAGTACTCCGAGTACTGCTCCGATACCAAACTTTATATTCATGGCACTTCCGTACATGGCGTAAAGAATAGTTTCACCTACTGGTGCAACAAATGTGAAAGACTGAATTGCACTTGGCTCGTATGATATCGAAGCTACCCATGATGTCCCTAGCCACCCAGCAACAATAGCTATCGCTACAATTACCGACCAAAAAATAGAGCTGCATTGTATTTTGTTTTTCCAGTTATAAAAGCCGTAAATTAGAAAAATTACTCCTATTATTGAACCTCCAAGTACTGGATTAATTCCAAAGCTATGAAACCCAAGGTATGATAAACTTGGTGGGGTGGGAGACTCCAGTGGCATCACAGGAAATAAGCTCACGCGTGTTTTTGCTAGTGGCCCGGATATGGTGATATAAGCAGAAACTCCCATCACTAAAACAATTACAAATGAGCGTAAGTCACCTCCTCCGAGACGAGCTAGAGCTCCATATCCACAATTGCCACAGATTGCCATTCCATATCCAAAAAGAAGACCTCCTACTATTGAAGAATATGGGTTCCATTCACTGGAAAGGTATAGACTTTCTAAACTATTAATTAGTCCAAAATTTGATAAAAAGTGCACGGATATAATGCTAAGGCCGAGTGCGATTGCCCACATGCGGATCCTTATTTGTGAGCCACCATAAGTTGCATCTTCAATTGCTCCAAGTGTACAAAATCTACCCATGCGAGCCGCTAATCCTAAAAGAATACCTCCGATTAAACCAATAAGAGCCGAAAGTTCATTTCCATCCAGAGCCTCAAGCATAGCGTATACTACTCCCACATTAGTAGGTGATCTTCTACTTGCAGATCAAAACAACAATATTAATCATCTTTCTCAGCACAAAAGAGGTCATATACCACTTCTAGCACGCGTTTAGGCTTATCGTCGGCGAGGCGATAATAAATAGTTTTCCCATCGCGTCTTGGAACTACAAGTCCCTCAAGCCTCAGCCGTGATAACTGTTGTGATACTGCGGCTTGTCTTGCTGAAATAAGATCTTCAAGTTCTGTCACAGTTTTTTCACCGGAAACCAAATGACATAAAATCATCAGACGTCCTTCATGACTTATCGCCTTTAAAAAAGCAGACGCACTAGTAGCTTTTTCCACGACAGCGTCCAGTTCGTCCTCTGACATATTCTCTGTTATGACTGGGAGTGTCATTACAATTCAATCCTTAAGTCTGCTTTAAGTTAGTCTAAATTGCTTTTGCGTTCAATTTCTATTTGATTTTATTCATTTACTTTTATTAAATCTTCGTCAAAATTTGTTTCTCGTTTAAGTACCACTTCCAGCATTCCCCAAAATAAATCGTCCCCAATATACCCTTCTATTCGAGCGATTTCTCTTAAATTTTTTGTAAGTATGAAGGTAGGTGTGAAAACAACGGGGTTAACAAATTCAATTTTTTCTTCATACTCACTAATGTCAACTCGCACTAATGGGGCAAAGTTTCCTTCATCAGTCTTTGGATAAATAGCGGATAATTCTTCATCCCATATCTCACAATAAATACATCCCTGCTGCTCAACGTAGATTAGATTGAACTTATCGGCTGCGTTTAGAAAATTAGAACTCAAAAAAAGTGCCAGTGTGAAGAATGTAAGTGATTTTAGTAAAATTCTCATGGAGCTAAGCCGTGATTGACGCAACTTCTTACATCTTCTATAATATGAATATGTGAATTAGACAAGGATTTGCCAATGTTGGACGTCTCAGTATGGGGAGCTTTCATTGGCGGATTAGTTGTTTTCTTCTCTCCTTGTATATTGCCGATTGTCCCTTTTTATTTGAGTTACATGGCAGGATCTGGTCTTGCAGCTCTGAAGGCGAATGATACCACGCCGTATGATATTCGAAGACGCGCCTTAATATCTTCAATTAGCTTTTCGTTTGGGATTATAAGCGTTTTCGTTCTTCTAGGTGCAGCGGCATTTTCTATTTCGCAAACCTTTCGCAGTTATCAAGATGAATTCAGATGGGTGGCTGCTGCAATCATTTTAATAATGGGCCTTCATTTCTTAGGAATCATAAAAATTGCATTTCTAGATCGTCAGTTTCAAATTCAATTTGGAGATACTCGGAAGATGAATGTACTGGGCTCCTTTGTCGTTGGTGTTGCATTCGCTGCAGGTTGGACACCGTGTGTCGGGGGGGTGTTAACTGCTGTTATTATGACGGCCTCATTGGAAACAACAGCTTATCGCGGTTTGCTGTTATTGTTTGTTTTTGGGGTCGGTTTGACCATGCCTTTTACAATTGCCGCCTGGTTCATAAATCCTTTTCTGCATTTTATGGCACGGTTTCGTTCCTATCTTGGTTACGTAGAAAAGTTTATGGGGTTGCTACTAATCTTTTTTGCAGGCCTTTTGATAACTGACTCAATTAATGGTTTAGCCAACTGGATGTTGGTCTCTTTCCCTAATTTGTTTGGAGTATAAAACGATGTTCAATAAGTTTTTAAAAATTTTACTACTCGCTATGTCCCCACTTTTTGTTACTCAAGTTATAGCTCTAGAGGTTGGAGATGATGGTCTTCATAAGACAAAATGGATGCAAGATACTTTTAAGGATTTGCGTGAGGATTTAGAAGAGGCAAACGCTGAAGGGAAGCGGCTAGTTTTATTTTTTGAGCAAATTGGCTGCATATATTGCACTAAGATGCACAAAGAGGTTTTTTCAAAAGAAAATATTTCAAATTACATTGAGGATAATTTTTTTGTGGTGCAGTTAAATCTTCATGGAGATATTGAGGTTACAGATTTTGATGGTGAAATCTTGCCCGAAAAAGATATGGCACGAAAATGGGGGATTCTATTCACACCTTCAATTATTTTTCTACCTCAAGAGGTAAAGGCAGATGCTACTGCACAACAAGCAGCGGTGGCAATGATGCCGGGGGCCTTTCATCCAGGTACAACTTTAGATCTTTTTACATGGGTGCGCGAAGAGCGTTATCTCCTTGATAATGATGAGGATTTTCAGAGATACCATGCCAGAATGGTTAATGAAAGACGCGCTGCCAAATCTGACTAGAGATATCAAAAAATATAGTTATTCAATTTTTGGAATTTGTTGTTGCGCGATTCATATTTTGTGTCCTATGCTGAGAGCAGCAAGGTAGGGTAACCTTACTGTAGCTTAGGGAGGTAATATGAAACTATTTGCAAAGACTGCATTTGCAGCAGCGTTACTGGGCAGTGCTTCCTTCGCGGGATCAATTGCGCCTTCGGACGTACAATTTGGAGAGAGTGGAGAAATTCAAGCATCTCTGACTGGGGTTGCAGGTGATGCAGCAAACGGTCGGAAGTTGTTCATGAACCGAAAAAAAGGTAATTGCCTAGCATGCCACGTGAATACTGAAATGAGCGAGCAAACATTTCACGGTGAGGTTGGGCCAGAGCTTGATGGTGTGGCAGATCGTTATGAAACGGAAGCGTTAAGAGGTATTCTGGTGAATTCCAAAATGATGTTCGAAGGTACTATTATGCCAGCATTTTACAAAGACGCAGGGTATAACAGAACTTTGAAAAAGTTTATCGGGAAAACAATACTTGAAGCACAAGAAGTTGAAGATGTCTTGGCTTATCTTTCGACCTTAAAAGAATAAGCTGCTACTGTATAAAAGGAGAGTATAATGGAAGTCACAAGACGTGATACAATGGTGATAGGTGGAGCGGCCGCGCTTACAACTATTTTACCGTCGCTGTCATCAGCGGCAATACCTGTAAATGAGTTAATAATGGGTGTTACAGGTGGAGCAGATGCAGCCACATCAGGCATAGACCTCACTGCACCTGAAATTGCTGAAAATGGAAACACAGTTCCAATTTCTGTGGATGCGCCAGGTGCCGTAGTAATTACAATTATGGCTGCTGGAAACCCTTTGCCAGGTGTAGCTAAATTTAAGTTTGGCGATGGAGCAGCTGCGCAAGCGGCAACTACGCGAATTCGTTTGGCTGGCACTCAAGATGTAGTAGCAGTTGCAGAAATGGCTGATGGCTCTTTTGCAGCAGTCTCAAAAATGGTAAAAGTAACAATTGGCGGCTGCGGCGGCTAAAGAGGAGATATTACAATGGCAAAAGGTGTAAAACCAAGAGTTAAGGTTCCTAAAACTGCATCAGCGGGAGAAATGGTGACTTTGAAAACATTGATCAGCCACAAAATGGAGAGTGGTCAACGAAAAGATAGTGATGGTAATAAGATTCCTCGTTCAATTATTCATCGTTTCACGTGCGCATTTAATGGTAAAACAGTAGTAGATGTTGAGATGGGTGGAGCTATTTCAACCAACCCGTATTTTTCATTTGATGCCGTTGTTCCTGAAGCAGGTGAATTTCACTTTACTTGGTACGATGATGATGGGTCGGTATATGAGACTAAAAAGAAAGTAGAAATGGCATAATATTGCTTTGGGTAGGATAAATTGTGCAACTTTTATTGGGAGAAAAGTTATGAAGCTTATAAAAATAATACTTGCGATGGCAGGACTTGTAGCAACGCCTATTGTTACAATTGCAGGTGAGGACTCACAGCTTACTATTAATGAGGAGCCGTTCGTGACATCGGTAGCGGCGCCAGCGCATTTAGAAAATGTTGATACAATTTATTCTGGATGGACATTTAGAACTGATGAAACACAGGCACTTCAAATGGATGATTTTGATAATCCAGCATTTGTTTTTATTGATCAGGCCATTGATACTTTTAACGCAGTGGACGGGTCAGCTGGAAAGGCGTGCGTATCATGTCATGAATCCCCAGAAGTTTTTAAAGGTTTAAGAGCTTCTATGCCAAGGGTGAACGGCAGTGGCGAATTGGAGACGATACCCGAATTAGTCAACAATTGCCGAACTGAAAGAATGGGTGCTGAGAAATGGAAATGGTCTGGTGGTAAAATGGCTGGAATGATCGGTTTGATTGGCCTTCAGTCACGGGGAATGACAGTTGACGTTGCAATAAATGGCCCTGCTACAAGTATGTGGGAAAAAGGTAAAGAGTTATATTATCAGAGGGTTGGTCAGTTAGATATGTCTTGCTCTAATTGCCATGAAGATAATTATGGTAATATGATTAGGGCTGACCATCTATCTCAGGGTCAAATTAATGGATTTCCTACATATCGTCTGAAAAATGCCAAACTTAATACAATTCACGGTCGATTTAAGGGTTGTATGAAGAATATCAGAGCAACACCTTTCAAAGAGGGAAGTGATGAATTCAAGGCCCTCGAACTGTACGTTGCTTCTCGCTCAAACGGATTGATGATCGAGACCCCTTCAGTCCGAAACTAAATTTGAAAACTCCAGCCCAGAAATGGGCTGGGGGTTTTTGTTGCAAAACAAATTCAAATATGCGAATATGTAATTTATAATAAATGAGTGTAGACTATGTTTTCCCGTCGAGATTTTCTACAAGTAGGAATGGCAACATCAGCAATTTATGGAGCCTCTGGTTTTGGTTCGTTTTCAAAGCTTGCAGCGCAACAAAAACTGTCTCAAGATGATTTGTTGCGGTTTGACACATACGGAAATGTGTCGCTCATTCACATTACCGACATTCATGCACAGCTCAAGCCAATTTACTTTCGTGAGCCAGAGATTAATCTTGGTGTAGGAAGTGCTCTTGGCCAGGTCCCACACATTACTGGCGCTAATTTTAGAAAGATGTACGGAATAGATGATGGAAGCCGTTCCCACTATGCATTAACACATAACGATTTTTCTGCTCTAGCAAGAGAATATGGTCGTGTAGGTGGTTTAGATAGAGTAGCGACCGTAGTTAAATCCATCAGAGCTGATAGGCCAGATGCTATTCTCTTGGACGGAGGTGATACCTGGCACGGTTCATATACGTGTCACCATACCCAAGGCCAGGACATGGTTAATGTTATGAACGCGCTCAATACAGAGGCTATGACATTCCACTGGGAATTTACCCTAGGTTCTGACCGAGTACATGAAATAATTGATACTCTTCCCTTTCCTGCATTAGGTCAAAACATATTTGACGCTGAATGGGATGAACCAGCAGAGTATTTTAAGCCTTATACATTTTTTGAGCGAGGAGGGTCAAAAATTGCCGTCATAGGTCAAGCGTTTCCATATATGCCCATTGCCAATCCAAGCTGGATGTTTCCAGAGTACAGTTTTGGAATTAGAGATGAAAACATGCAGGCGATGGTTGACGAAGTTCGTGGATTAGGCGCAGATCTTGTTGTAGTTTTATCTCACAATGGTTTTGACGTAGATAAAAAGATGGCCAGCATTGTAACTGGCATTGATATTATCCTATCAGGTCATACTCATGACGCTCTTCCAGAGCCAGTATTGGTCAATGATACGGTAATAGTAGCTTCTGGATCCAACGGTAAGTTTGTAAGTAGGATCGATTTGGATGTTCGTAACGGGCAGATGATGGGGTTCAAACATAAGTTGATACCGATTTTTTCGGATGTTATTACACCGGATCCCGACATGGCCGCTCTCATTGATGGAGAAAGAGCACCTTATATCGATCAATTGTCTGAAGTAATTGGACAGTCTGAAAGTTTGCTTTATCGCAGAGGAAATTTTAATGGTACTTGGGATGACTTGATATGTCAGGCTTTAATCGAGGAGCGTGAAGCAGATATTTCGATGTCACCGGGTGTAAGGTGGGGTCCCTCGATTTTGCCAGGACAAGACATTACCAGAGAAGATATCTGGAATGTTACTTCCATGAGCTACGGCAAGGTCTACCGAACTGAGATGACCGGTGAATTCATACACATAATTTTAGAAGATGTTGCCGATAACCTTTTTAACCCAGATCCTTACTACCAACAGGGTGGAGACATGGTTCGTATTGGTGGTATGGGATACCGAATAGATATTAACAAGCCCCAAGGTGAGAGAATAACTGATTTAACACTTCTTAAAACTGGAGAAAAGATTGATCCCTATAAAAACTATGTAGTGGCCGGATGGGCTTCAATTAATGAGGGTACGGAGGGACCGCAGGTTTGGGACCTGGTGGAAAATTATATTCGCCGAAATGGTATTGTAAAAGTTAACCCTAATAATTCTGTTCAAGTAATAGGCGCTTAATGCGCTTTTCTATTGGTTGGAGATTGATATAAATATGACAAAAATAAAGACTTCCAGACGATCTTTTTTAAAAGGCTCAGTAGCAGTCGGGGGCGCCGCTTTGACTGCCAGTACGACAGCAAATGCAAGCGAACCAGATCCATTGATTACTGAAATGCAGGAATGGGCTCAGTTTACTGGTGATGGTGTAGACGCTACACCATACGGACTGCCGATTGATTTTGAATCTGATGTTGTTCGCAGAAATGTAGAGTGGCTCACCGCGGATACAATTAGTTCAGTGAATTTCACCCCCATCCACGCACTGGATGGAACAATCACTCCTCAAGGGTGTGCTTTTGAAAGGCATCATTCAGGAGCTATAGAACTTAGAAAAGAAGACTACAGGCTTATGATTAATGGGTTGGTAGAGAAACCATTGATTTTCACTTATGAAGATCTTGAGCGGTTTCCTAGAGAGAACCACGTATACTTTTGTGAATGTGCTGCCAATACGGGAATGGAATGGGCTGGAGCCCAATTGAATGGGGCTCAATTTACCCACGGTATGATTCACAACATGGAGTATACAGGTATTCCGTTACGTACTCTACTTAACGAAGCTGGAATAAAACCCGAGGGTTCGTGGGTCTTTGTTGAAGGTGCCGATGCATCATCCAATGGCCGCTCTATCCCAATAGAAAAAGCTCTGGATGATGTTTTTGTGGCTTTCAAGGCAAATGGTGAGGCTTTGCGTAAAGAGCATGGCTATCCTGTTAGACTAGTCGTACCTGGTTGGGAAGGCAACATGTGGGTAAAGTGGTTGCGACGCGTCGAGGTAACGGATCAACCCATAGAAAGTCGTGAAGAAACATCCAAATACACTGACACGTTGGCAGACGGCACATCCAGGAAGTGGACATGGGTCATGGATGCTAAATCTGTGATAACATCTCCAAGCCCACAAGCCCCCATTAAACACAAATCTGGCCCGTTAGTTGTGTCTGGTTTAGCCTGGTCAGGGCACGGCGCTATAACTCGCGTTGATGTTACTCTCGATGGTGGTAAGAATTGGTATCAAGCAAGACTTGCAAAGCCTGGAGAGACAAAGGCTTTAACACGTTTTTATTTAGATATTGATTGGAATGGTAAGGAGATGTTTCTTCAAAGTCGAGCACATGATGAGACTGGATATGTTCAGCCGACCAAAGAGCAGTTGAGAAAAGTCCGTGGCCTTAATTCGATTTATCATAATAATTGCATTCAAACATGGTGGGTAAAGAAAGGTGGGGAGGTTGAAAATGTCGAAGTCTCGTAACTTATTTTTTCTGTCAAGTTTGAGCTTAGTTTTTATTTTTTCCCTGGCCTATAACTTTGCCGACAGGAATATTACCAAATTACCTACTAAACCAAGAACGGTAAATGCCGAATATGATTTTGATTTAAGAATTATAGCCGCTGCTAATGCATCTAATGCACCAAGAGAGTTAGGCGGTACGTTGGGTTTGGGAAGAAAAGCTTTGGACGAGGAAATAACTGCCTGGGATTTAGAAATTGCGCCTGATGGAACAGGGCTTCCCGTCGGTTCAGGTTCTGTGAGCTATGGCGAAGAAATATTTTCTGAACAATGTGGAGCCTGTCATGGGGATTTTGCAGAGGGTGTAGATAGATGGCCAGAGTTAGCTGGCGGAGAGGGTACTCTTGCAGACGAAGATCCTTTAAAAACTGTAGGCTCATATTGGCCCTATCTTTCAACTGCGTGGGATTATATTCACAGATCGATGCCATTCGGGTATGCACAAAGTTTAAGTGATGATGATGTTTATGCGATGCTGGCTTACATTCTTTATTCGAATGATATCATCGATGATGAAGACTTTGTTTTATCAAATGAAAACTTCTTAGACGTGGAAATGCCTAACGCAGAGGGTTTTATCATTGATGATAGGAATGTGACAGAATACCCGTTATTTAGTAGAGATCCATGTATGGAAGATTGTAAACTGAATGTTGAGGTTTCGATGCGGGCGCGTGTTCTGGACGTGACACCCGAAGATGATGGCTCGTGAAATTTGCTGAAAACAAAGAATACATAAAAATGTTGAATTATTGAGACTTTTTTGCTGAAATAACATAATAAATTAGCTAGCGAGAGATTAATATAAAGAATGCCGTGCCATTTAAAAGGAATACTTACAGCGATAGTTTGCTTTTTTTATTCAGGTTTAGTGTATTCTGCGGAAATTGAATTGCCAGCTGAAATCCTAAACATCGTGGGTGATCCCGAATACGGTGAGTATTTAGCGAGTGATTGTAAGACATGTCACAAGGTAGAGGGCTCAGCTCCTGGTGTGCCATCCATCATTGGAGTATCGAAGCGGGATATAATAATTGCATTGCATGAGTATAAACAGAAAGTACGTAAAAACCCAGTTATGCAAATGATGGCAAAAAGACTATCGAATGAAGAAATTGCAGCGTTGGCTGCATATTTTGAAGGACTAAATTAATGTTTTCAATGGGAGGTAAAACATGAAATTAGACAGACGAAATTTTATAGGGAGTAGTGCTGCAATAGCTGCTGCATTAACTGCACCAACCGTTATGGCCAGTGGCAAGCCAAGGGTTGTTGTCGTTGGCGGTGGTGCAGGCGGTGCAACCGCTGCCCGTTATATTGCAAAAGACAGTAAAGGTGCAATCGATGTAACTTTGGTTGAGCCAACAAGAAGTTATTATACCTGCTTTTTTTCTAACCTATACATCGGTGGGTTTAGAACTTTGGATAGTATCGGTCACAGCTATGGTAACCTTGCTACCGAATACGGTATCAACGTGGTACATGATTGGGCTGTTGGTATAGACAGAGGTGCAAAGACTGTAAGTTTAGCTGGTGGTTCGACATTAAATTATGATCGCTTAATTTTGTCACCTGGAATTGATTTCATTGATGGATCAGTCGAAGGCTGGACTATAAATGCTCAAAACAAAATGCCACATGCTTATAAAGCTGGTTCTCAAACAGAACTGCTAAAAGCTCAGATTGAAGCGATGCCTCAAGGTGGTATTTTTGCGATGGTAGCACCACCTAATCCATACCGATGCCCTCCAGGGCCATATGAGCGCATTTCAATGACCGCTCATCTACTTAAGGCAAAAAATCCAACAGCTAAAATAATAGTGGCTGATCCAAAACCAAAATTTTCTAAAATGGGTTTATTTCAAGAAGGGTGGGGCAACCATTATTCTGGAATGATTGACTGGATTGGATCTGAATTTGGAGGTGGTAATGTCTCTGTTGATCCAGATGCAATGACTGTGACAATAGATGGAGAAGTTACAAAGGTTGATGCCTGTAACGTAATACCCGCTATGAAAGCAGGTAGGATTTGTGAAATCGCTGGTATCACCGAAGGGAATTGGGCGCCAGTATCGGGGCATACGATGCAAAGTCGAATTGATGAAAACATCCATGTGCTTGGAGATGCTTCCGCACAAGGCGATATGCCTAAATCTGGATATTCAGCGAACTCACAAGCAAAAGTGGCTGCTATGGCAGTTCGAGGAGCACTGACAGGTTCTAAAGTATTTCCTGCTAAATTCTCTAACACATGTTGGTCGTTGATTGACACTAATGATGGTGTAAAAGTGGGAGCTACTTACGAAGCTACTGACGAGAAAATTGCTAAAATAGATGGCTTTGTAAGTAAAACTGGCGAAGCGGCAGATCTAAGAAAAGCAACCTACGAAGAGTCTATCGGTTGGTATTCTGGTATTACCGCTGATATGTTTAGCTAATAAATTGATATTTATTTAACCCCCATGTCAACTTGGGGGTTAAATAAAAACTCGTTTTACAATTATATTATTTGAATTTGTACGATAGTATTAATTCAAAGCTAATAAAAAATTCCCTATTTGGTCCTTAAACCGGAAAAATCCATGGGTTGCATGAGGCCAGGTTCTGCGGTCATAGTCGTGTGCGATTTTAATCAATTTTGTACTTCCCCAGTCAAAGTTTTGTATAAAGTCGCGTGTATGACCCACTGTGATATAATTCGTAAAAATGGAGTCAAAGGCATCACTTTTCAAAGCCTCTAAGTTCTCTATAAATTTAACTGATCCAAAGTTCTTTTGCCAACGCATTAAAGAGTCGTCTACTAATTTTTTTCTAAAATTTTGTTGTAAATTAGATGCAATTAATGGTTTTGGCTCGTTATTTGGAACCAAACAGAATATTTTTTTTGCATTTGGTAGGAGGTCTTTTAATCCTGACCAATCCATGTCTTCCCAATGAAGCAAAATTGCATAATTTTTGGGATTATCTGGAACAGCATCAAATGAAATAGGTAGCCGATCAGGATTATTGCTGCTCTGGATCATTTTAGGAGTTCGGGATAAATTTCTTGGGTAAAAGCGGCCTTTTGTGAACTTTTGAATGTTTTGCGCAGAAGCCATATACGTCTTCCCAATAGTTTGAGCTCCACCAACCCACCGCCAACTCAAAGTATTCGATGCGGGGTCAGCATCCAGTAAATGACGGAGGAAAAAATCTGCTCCGAGCTCCCAAGGGAGCTCCAGTGTATGGATCCAAATAGACGCAAACCACATTCTGGAATGATTGTGTAAATAGCCTATTTCAAACAATTCTTTCGCCCAGCTATCAAAGCAATCTATACCAGTGTTTCCTGAGCAGGCATCCTCCCAAGATCTTCGAAGGCCAGATTGTGTTTGTAATTGATCATAGAGCTTATTTAGGTTGGAACAGTATTCAGCCCAAACTGTTGGCCTCATCTCTAACCAGCCCTTCCAATAAGTTCGCCAGAATATCTCTTGTATAAATTTCTCTGCGCTTTTTTGTGAATGCGACTGAAGGACAGATTTTAAGACTTCGGTTTCGGTTAAAACTCGGTGACGTATGTAGGGAGAAAGCATCGACACATTAAAATGTTTCTCTTGACCGAGATCATAGTTTCTAAACGCGGCGTAGTTTTTGCCAGCTGAAGGTAAGAAAGCCTTCAACCGTTCGAGGCCAGCTTCTCTAGTAGGTATAATTTTATGATTATTCATGTCATCTCGTAATCTAACAACTCTCTTTGAATTAGAAGGGTTTATTAAAAATTCAATCAAGTGTTCAGATGCCAACCTTTTCGGAAAGAAGTGGGGGAGATACTATATTTTGCCTTAAATTGGCGTGATAGATGAGATACGCTATTGAAGCCTGTCGCTGTTGCTATTTCTGTTATTGACATATTTGTTTCATTTAAAAGTGCATGCGCTTTTTCAAGCCGCAGAGAGTAGTAAAACTGGATTGGAGATTGTTGTGTATACCGTTTAAATAGCCGCTCTAATTGACGACGAGATATTTTTAGAATTTCACACATTTTAACTAATGGTAAGGGTTCTTCTACAGTTTCCGTCATTACTTGAATAGCCGAAATAAGATGAAGATTGCGGGATCCAAGTGCTACGGATAACGAGGATTTTTGTGGAGCCTTTTGACCACTTGCTCTTTTGTGAATGCACATATCCGCAACAACAATCGCGACCTCCCTCCCTAAGCTTTCCTCTATTAAATGCAACATCATATCAGTCGCAGCACTCCCACCACCGCAGGTAATTAAGTTTTTTTCAATTTCAAAAAGACTTTGTGTTGGTGATAGCTCTGGAAAAGTCTCAATAAAACCCGGTTGGTTTTCCCAGTGTAGAGTAAATTTGGAGGGTCCGATTATTCCAGCCTTAGCTAGAGCATAGGCGCCACTACAAATTCCTCCAAATTTAGATCCCATTCTGTGTTGTTTGCGAATCCAATTAATAACTTGCTTATCCGCAGTAAACATGGGCTCCACACCCGAACAGACAAAAATGGTAGCATTTTTTTGAACGTCCTCTAATTCTGTGTCTGGATTTATAACCACCCCGTTTGAGCAAGTAACAGGCATATTTCCAGGTGTTAGGATATGCCAATTATAAATCTCTTTTTGTGTCAGCTGGTTGACAATTCTTAAAGGCTCTAATGCAGAGCTGAAAGCAAGCATTGTTAATTTTGGTAGTAATAAAAAATAAAATACTTGCTTTTCCCTATTGTCATCTAGGGTAAAACTTGCAGCACCTTTAGAAACAAATTTATCATTTATCATGTGAATTAATCCACGCGCGATGTAAAATGTAAAGTTAAGTTAATTATCTAGCAAGAACCTGCATTTTAGAAGAGATACCAGAAAAACTGTAGTTTTGATAAAATCTTTTAGGCTTGAGCTATTGCAGCCACCCTTTGCTAATACTAGAACAATAAATGAACTTTACAAAATAATAGGCAGAGAATCTATGAAAGATCCAATTGACGTTTATATGAATACCTTAGTTCCTATGGTTGTGGAACAAACTAGTCGTGGCGAAAGAGCATATGATATTTTCTCAAGACTGCTTAAAGAACGTATTATTTTTCTAAATGGTCCAGTTCATGATGGAATGTCTAGTTTGGTAGTGGCTCAACTGCTTCACCTTGAGGCTGAAAACCCTACCAAAGATATAAGTATGTACATAAACAGCCCGGGTGGAGTAGTGACTTCAGGTTTGTCCATTTATGATACAATGCAGTATATTAAGCCAAAAGTATCTACACTTGTTATAGGGCAAGCGGCCTCCATGGGATCGCTTTTGCTGACTGCTGGGGAGGAGGGTATGCGTTTCTCGCTACCAAACAGCCGAGTGATGGTTCATCAACCTTCTGGTGGTTATGAAGGGCAGGCGACCGATATAATGATACACGCTGAAGAAACTTTAAAGCTCAAGAAACGATTGAATGAAATCTATGTTCATCATACTGGACAAAAATTTGAGACTGTCGAAGCAGCCCTTGAACGGGATAACTTTATGTCTCCTGAAGATGCTAAGGAGTGGGGCCTCATTGATGAAATCGTGACAAAGCGTACAAGTGATGATGAAAAATAATACAATAGCTAATTATAAAAATTTAAAATACCATTGTAGCTTGCTACTGAGTGCCCTACAATTAAAGTAAAGAAGAAGGCTGTAATAATAGAACTTTAGGGCTTTGAAAGGAGTAATATGTCATCTAGGTCAGGTTCGGATAGCAAAAATACCCTTTACTGCAGCTTTTGTGGAAAAAGCCAGCATGAGGTTCGGAAGCTTATTGCTGGCCCGACTGTCTTTATCTGTGATGAATGTGTCGAATTATGCATGGACATAATTCGTGAAGAAACTAAAGCAACTGGTTTAAAATCTACTGACGGAGTTCCTACGCCACGAGAAATCTGTGATGTTTTGGATGACTACGTGATAGGCCAAGAAATGGCTAAAAGGGTGCTGTCAGTAGCCGTACATAATCATTACAAAAGACTCAATCACTCATCAAAATCCAGTGATATAGAGCTCTCAAAGTCTAATATTCTTTTAATTGGCCCAACGGGGTGTGGAAAAACTTTGTTAGCACAAACTCTTGCTCGTATATTAGATGTTCCTTTTACGATGGCTGATGCTACTACATTAACTGAAGCTGGCTATGTGGGAGAAGATGTTGAGAACATTATCTTAAAACTTCTTCAGTCGGCTGAATATAATGTTGAGCGCGCTCAACGCGGTATAGTTTATATTGATGAAGTCGATAAAATTACTAGAAAATCAGAGAATCCCTCTATCACCAGAGATGTTTCCGGTGAAGGGGTTCAGCAGGCTTTACTAAAGTTAATGGAAGGTACGGTTGCGAGCGTACCGCCGCAAGGCGGAAGAAAACACCCTCAGCAGGAATTTTTACAGGTAGATACAACAAATATATTATTTATATGTGGTGGCGCTTTTGCTGGCTTGGATAAAGTGATTTCTCAACGCGGCAAGGGCAGTGCTATGGGCTTTGGCGCCGATGTGCGTGATATTGATGAAAGTGGTATTGGGGAGATATTTAAGCAACTAGAACCTGAAGATCTATTGAAATTTGGGCTAATCCCAGAATTTGTTGGGCGTTTACCTGTTCTTGCTACATTGGAGGACTTGGATAAAGATGCTCTTGTTACGATTTTGACCCAGCCCAAGAATGCTTTAATTAAACAATATCAACGACTTTTTGAGATTGAGGATACTAAACTAACCTTCACCGACGATGCATTAGAGGCAATAGCTGAGAAAGCGATAGAGCGAAAAACAGGAGCTCGTGGATTACGCTCTATATTAGAGAATACGTTACTAGATACTATGTTTGAATTGCCAGGCATGGAAGAGGTAAGTGAAGTAGTAATCAACGATGAAGTAATAACTTCAACGGAAGCCAAGCCGCTTATGATTTACGCCGACAAACAGAAAGAGCCTGCTAGTGCAAGTTAACTAAAGTGTTAAGTAAACAAAGCATATCGTTGAATTAGTTTTTAAATGGCAAAATATTGCTGGAGAATTTTATGGGACTAGGAAGTTTCTTTTCGCGAATTTTCACCTGGTGGAACAGTCAGACAATTGGAACACAAATTTTTACCTGGAGAAAAGGTGTAAAGGTTGGAGAAGATGATCAGGGGAACTTGTACTTCCGTGATCGTCAAGATAATCGTAGATGGGTCATTTATAATGGAGAAGTGGAGGCTAGCAGGGTTAGTCCAGAATGGCATGGATGGCTTCACAAAACTTGGGATAAACCACCATCCGAAGAAAGTGTCGTGAAAAAGAAATGGGAGAAACCGCATCAGGAGAATTTGACAGGATCTCCTTTAGCTTATGCACCTTCTGGATCAATGCGGAGTGCGAAAGAAACAAAAGCTGCTGATTATGAACCATGGATTCCACAGTGACATAAGAGAATGAATGATGTCGAGGAATGTAGCAGAGACAATCGTCGGGGCAATGGTACTAGGTATCGCAATCATCTTTGCGGTCTTCCTTTGGAGGTTCTCAGACGTTGGATTCAGCGCTGGTCAGTATACAGTTAATGCGAAGTTTAGGTCAGCTGAAGGTATTACGGTTGGGACAGATGTCCGGCTAGCCGGAGTTAAAATTGGTAGTGTCTCAAATTTGAGTTTAGATCCAGAAACTTTTCAGGCTATTGCTCGATTGTCTATAAAGCCAGAATACCAGATGCCTGATGATAGTGCTGCAATTATATCATCTGAAGGACTTTTGGGTGGAAGTTTTGTTGAAATACTACCAGGCGGATCCTTCGACTTTATGACAGATGGTTCAGAGTTTGGTGAAACGCAGGGTGCAGTAAGTTTCATTTCATTACTTATGAAGTTTGTCACTGGCAAGGATGAATAATGTTTAAACCAGTTCTTTGGTTTTTAATTTTTAGTCTCTTTTTGCCAGGGTTTTTGGTATCCCAAGAAGTAAAAACGGAAATTGCAGATGGAGCCATCCTAAGGGGACTGGATAAAGTTAGTGGGAAGGTAAAAGACATTCCACTTTATTCTGGAGATACTGCTATTTTTGGAACCCTATCAGTACTATTAAAAGGTTGCCGTTTTCCTCTAAATAATCCTGCAGGAGATGCGTTCGTACGTCTGGTAATAAGTGAAGATCCAGAGCAGAAAAATATCTTTGACGGATGGATGATAGCCTCTTCACCTGCATTGAACCCTTTGGACCATGCCCGTTATGATGTTTGGGCCCTTCGTTGCGCTATGGCTGATGCATCGGGTGAATAGTCGTTTGCATTGAAATTTGCAGTTTTTTCAACTGCTTGGAATAACAAAACTTTGTACTTTGTCTTTGGAATTTCAATAGCACCCAGGCTGGCCAAATGTGGTGTTAAAAATTGAGTATCAAAAAGTTTAAAGCCTGTTTTTTTTAGTCTATCTACTAAATAAGCAAGCGCTATTTTAGATGCATTATTTTTTTTTGAAAACATACTTTCACCGAAAAATACTGCTCCAATCGATACGCCGTATATACCTCCAACTAGTTTTTTGTCAGACCAAACTTCAAGGCAATGCGCATGGCCGATTTGGTGTAATAGACAATAATTGGTTAGTATATCATGATTAATCCATGTTTCGGGTCTCTCAGCACACATTTTTATTACTTCCTTAAAACTTGTATTTACGGAAATTTGATAATCCAGTTTTAATATTGCTCGTCGTAAAGACTTTGAAACATGGAAGTTATTCAGTGGCATAATTCCTCTATATTTTGGATCTACCCAAAAGATGTTTTCGTCGGTTGCACTTTCGGCCATAGGGAAAATACCCGCACGATATGCGGATAGCAGAATGTCTGGTGTCAGCTCTCCAGTCATACAATAATTACTTCAGTATTGTTATGTGCCTTGAGATTGGCAAACAAACCGATACAAAGCAAATGTATAATTAAATAGCTCGGAATAGATCCCTACTTGAATCTACTATCTAACCACTTCTCTAACCAATGAATATTATAATCACCGTTTACGATATCATCCTCATTAAGAAGCTCTTCAAATAATGGAACAGTAGTGTCTATACCATCTATGATTAATTCACCCAAAGCTCGTCTTAAACGTGCTATTGCTTCTTTTCTATCCTCACCATGAACGATTAATTTTCCGATAAGACTATCGTAGTAAGGTGGAATTGAGTAGCCATTGTAAATTGCGCTATCCATTCTTACTCCAAGTCCACCGGGAGCGTGATAAGCGGTTACTTTTCCCGGACTAGGTGAAAAGTTAGGTAATTTTTCAGCATTAATGCGTACTTCGATTGAATGGCCATTTATTTCAAGCTGCTCCTGTACAAATGAAAGTGGTTGTCCTGATGCAACGCAAATTTGTTCTCTCACTAAGTCCACGCCAAATATGGCCTCCGTTACTGGGTGCTCAACTTGAAGTCGTGTGTTCATTTCAATGAAGTAAAATTCTCCATTCTCATATAAAAATTCGATGGTGCCGGCACCAATGTAATCAATTTTAGCAACTGCATCTGCGCATGTTTTTCCAATTAACTTCCGTTCTTTGTCTGAGATACAAGGGCCTGGCGCTTCCTCTAAAACTTTTTGATGGCGT